>JAAYVQ010000107.1 GCA_012517095.1 Phycisphaerae bacterium
TGGAAGCGGCGGGTATCCCGGAGCCGGTATCGGTGGACGGCATCCAGCAGGACCCCATCGAAGGCGTGAGTATGCTCTACTCATTCAACGACGCGAAGGCCGCGGATCGACACGAGACGCAGTATTTCGAGATGTTCGGCAATCGCGGCATCTACCACAAGGGTTGGACTGCGGTGACCAAACACCGGACTCCGTGGGCGGCACTGGACAAAAAATCCCCGGCCTTCGACGATGATGTCTGGGAACTCTATGACACCACCAAGGACTGGAGCCAGTCTAAGGATCTTTCCAAAGAGATGCCGGAAAAACTTCACGAATTGCAGCGGCTTTGGCTGATCGAGGCGACGCGATACAAAGTACTGCCGTTGGATGATCGCATCATGGAGAAAATCAATCCCGATACTGCCGGCCGGCCGATCCTGGTCAAGGGTAAGACACAGCTTCTCTACGGAGGCATGGGACGCCTGTCAGAAAACTGCGTCCTTAATCTCAAGAACAAATCGCACTCCGTTGCGGCCATTATCGTTGTACCGAAAGAAGGCGCCGAGGGTGTGATCATATCTCAGGGCGCCAACATCGGTGGCTGGAGTCTGTATGCCAAGGACGGCAAACTCAAGTACTGCTACAACTGGGGCGGCTTCAAACACTTCATCGTTGATGGAGGCACAATCCCTGTGGGTGAACACCAGGTACGAATGGAGTTTGCCTACGCCGGCGGCGGTCTGGGAAAGGGTGGCAAAGTGACGCTCTACACTGACGGCAAGAAGACCGGAGAAGGTCAGGTCGATGCTACGCTGGCCATGATCTTCTCCGCCGACGACGGTTGCGATGTTGGCGAGGATTCGGGCGCCCCCGTTTCTCCGGACTACGGACCAAAGGGCAACGCATTTAACGGCACCATCAAGGGCTTGCAACTGGCGATCGCCGACGCTGCCGAGAATTCGGAGCATTTGGTCAAGCCGGAAGATGCACTTCGCATCGCCTTTGCCCGGCAGTAAGTTAGTTTTCGAACCCGGCAGTCCCGCGAAAAGGCGGGGCTGCCGGCCACGGCACAGCAGACAAGGAAACGAAATGAAGAACAGCAAACCCACAACATTGCCGACGCTGTCATTTGCGGGCGGCACAAAAGCGATTACACTCACCCCGGTCGTTGGCATTCCGCAACGAGAGTACGCAGAGGAATTTATTCCGGGAGAGGAAGCACTCACCGACGGTGAGCTGCGCGTGACGGTGTTGGGCAGCGGCAATCCGTGGCCGACCCGTGCCCAGTCCTCGGCGAGTGTCCTGGTCGAAGTCGGCAATGCCGAGCGCGACATTCTGGTGTTCGACCTGGGTACCGGTTCCCTGGCAAACTACGCGAGTCTGAAGTTGCCAGTAAACGCGCTCAACAAGGTGTTCATCACCCACCTGCACGCCGACCACATGGGCGACATCCTCACGCTCAGCGGTAGCTTTTCGAAGGTGGGGCGGGCCGATGGGCCGGTCTATGTGTGGGGCCCCAGCGGAACGGAGCCCCGTTTGGGCACGCGGCACTTCTGCGAAGCGATCGAGGAAGCGCTGGCGTGGGACACCGCAGCGGGGAATGGCGCTATCAATCCCGACAGCATGAAGATCGTGGGATCCGAGTTTGACTTCAGCAAGACGCAGGTCGTCTATGAGAAAAACGGTGTGAAGGTAACATCGTTCCCCGTCGTCCACTGCATCAGCGGCGCCGTCGGCTATCGCCTCGACTTCGCTGGTTTGTCGTTCGGCTTCTCCGGCGACGCCCGCCCGTGCTGGCCGCTGGTGCGTGCCTGTGAAGGTGTGGATGTGCTGATCCACGAATGCTTCCCGCCGGCAGCGGCTCTGGCGGCCGCGTCGGGACTGTCCATCGAGCGGGCGACGATTGCGCTCAATGCCGCGCATACCTCGCCGAAGGTCGCCGGTAAGATATTCAACCTGGTCAAGCCGCGTGTGGCCGGTCTCTGGCACACGCTGTTGTCGCCACAGGTAGTCTCGATGCTCTTCGCGGAACTTGGCGAGGTGTACACGGGTCCGGTGGTCCAGACCCAGGACCTGACCGTCATCAACATTACAAAGACGGCTATCGTCTCGCGCCAAGCCAAGGTTCAGGATCAGTTGCCGCCGATAGCCGGCCAACAGCGTGCGGTTTTCAAGCCCGTCGCGGTGCCGCCTCCCGAATGGTGGGCAGAGGCGATTATTCCATTTGATTGAGTCTTTGCAATATAACCATCGCGCCAGAACTGGGCTCCGCATTGACATGGCGCGGCAGTACGCTTTTTCCAGGACCGGCAGCCCGGTTTGGCGGCCGGTCATTGACAACAATTTACATAAAGAATTGAGAAAGAGAAACCTATGAAGACGAATCAGCTTCTAATCCTCGTTGGAATCGCTTGCGGGATGGTTGCCTGGGTTCAGGGTCAAACTGACCAGGCCCAGGATCCCGGCTGGCCGCGGGCATTTGAAACCAGTGACTACAGTATCATCCTCCACCAACCCCAGGTGGACGAGTGGCCGAACTTTGAACGGATCACCTTCCGGGCCGCGTTCTCCATCGCCAAAAAAGGCCAGGAAGATCGCACCTATGGGGTCGTCTTTGTCAGCGGGGCTACGATGGTCTCCAAGACCGACAAGCTCGTTCTGATCACCGACCGCAAGGTCGAGAATGTCGTCTTCCCAAATGTTCCGGCCGCTGATGCCGAACGGCTCAAGTCGGTGATCAAGGCCATTTCGCCGCCCGACAAGGCCATCACGATCTCCCTGGAGCGCATCATCGCCCAGATGGACGCCAGCCAGGTGATGGTTCGCCCGGTGGAGGTGAACCTGGCGCCGCCGGTCATCGTCGCCAGCGACAAGCCGGCCATCATGGTCATCTTCATGGGCAAACCGCGGTTTAAGCCCGTCCCCGGCAGCGACCTGATGTTCGCGGTCAACACCAACTGGGATGTGTTCCTGGATCCAGGTTCCTCTAAGTATTACCTCCTGAACGAAAAGGCCTGGCTGGTCACGGAGAACATCGAGAAGGGACCCTGGGCCGCAACGACGATACTGCCGGCGGCGATGTCGAAGCTGCCCGCCGACGACAATTGGAGTGATGTTCGGGCCGCGATCCCCCCAAAACCTGCCAAGGATCTGCCAGTTATTTTTGTCTCCAAAGAACCGACCGAACTTATCGTGACTCAGGGATCGCCCGAGTTCGAGCCCATTTCCGGTACAAAGCTTATGGTTGTGGTTAACACCGAGAACGACTTGTTTTATCACACCGCCGAAAAACAGTATTACCTGCTGACCGCGGGACGCTGGTTCAAGGCCGGTGCAGTGGCAGGGCCCTGGACCTCCGCCAGCGCGTCGCTGCCGGAAGATTTCAAACAGATTCCCGAAGACTCCGACACCGCCGATGTTCTGGCGTCGATTCCGGGCACCGATGCGGCCAAGGAGGCGGTGATCATGGCGTCGATCCCGCAGAAGGCCGCGGTCAGCCGTGCCGATGTTACCATAAATGTGACCTACGACGGCGCGCCACAATTCAAGCCCATCGAAACGACAACCGTACAGTACGCATACAATACGCCATACAATGTATTCCTGGTGGATGGCAAGTACTACTGCTGTCACAACGCCGTGTGGTTCGTGTCTGCCCAGCCCACCGGGACATGGGTGGTCTGTGATTCCGTGCCTAAGGCGATCTATACGATTCCGCCCACCAGCCCCAAGTACAATGTAACCTATGTTACGGTCTATGAATCAACTCCGACGACCGTAGTGACCGGTTATACCGCCGGCTACAGCGGCGAGACGGTCGCCGCGACCGGCGTAGTGATGTTCGGCCTTGGACTTCTCGTCGGCGCCGCGCTTGAAGACGATCACGATGATTACTGGGGCTATTACTATCCCCCTTACTATTATTCTTACGGCTGTGCCGCCCGTTACCACGGCCCGTACGGTGGCTATGTTGCCGGCGGCGCCGTGTACGGCCCCTATGGCGGGGCGGGCCGTTACGCAACCTACAATCCTGCAACGGGGGTGTACTCTCGCGGTGCCGCCGTCTATGGCCCCAACGGGGCGGCCGGGATCCGTACAGCGTACAACCCCTCCACGGGAAATGCGGGCTACATGGCCGGTGGCAGCAATGCCTATGGTTCCTGGGGACGCGGCGGGGTCACCAACGGCGATGACTGGGTCCGTGGCGGATACAAGTCTGGTCCGGGTGGGTCCATAGCGGGCATCCAGGGTTCCGGAGGTGCCGGCGCAATCCATGTCGAAGACAAATTCGGCAATGGGGCCACTGTGGCTCGTGGTCAGGATGGCGACATTTACGCAGGTAAGGATGGAAATGTTTACAAAAGGACCGAAGATGGCTGGGAACAGCAGAGTGCTGCGAACCGTACTCGTGCGACTCCAAGTGCCAATTCGACCCAGACTCCGGCCACTCGCCCATCTACGCAACCGGCTACAACTCGCGCGTCCACACAACCCAGCACAACCGGTCCGGCAACGCAGCCGAATGCAAACCGTCCCTCCACACAGCCGGCCACGGCTCGCCCGACGACTACACCTGCAGCCACGACCCGAGAGGCGCCACAACAGGCGGGGAATCTGCAACGAGAAGCGGCTGCGCGGGATCGCGGCGAACGGAGTGCTTCGCGTACCCAGCAATTTCAACGAAGCGGCGGTCAATCTGTGCCGAGAGGCGGTGGTCTTCAGCGCGGCGGGGGACGACGCTAAAGTGGTTGGCTGGCGTATCGGATTTGACCGCATTTTATTTTGGTGACACTTGATTCCGGGTACGAATATCCCGGGGCTTGTGTCGGATTGAACGGGTTCCAGAGCGGTATCGATCTTATGACAAGGATCAGCGGATTATGAAAGAAGACCAAGTCGTTCCTGAATTCTCGTTGTTCGGAGGACCGTTACAGTGGCTGGGACGACGAGTGGGCCTGGTCCGGGGAACGAATACGATCGGACTTGGGATTGCGCTGGGCGTGTTGACATGGGGTATTATGGTGGGACTGGCGCTATTGAAAGGAATCGGCCCAAAGTTCTTTTCGCTTTCCGTGATCGGCGGCCATGTCCGCCTCCTCGTTGTGATCCTGTTATTTTTCGTATGCGAAACCTTTGTGGCGCCCCTTATGGCCGAGTTCGTCCGCAACATCGTGCGTTCGGGAGTAGTGCCGCAAGCCGAGTTACCGGCCCTGGCGTCGGATATCCGTCGTATCGATCGGTTGAAAGATTTCTGGCTGGTGGAGATTCTTCTTCTTATCATCGTGTTTATATCCCCCTTGTTCGAAACGATGGCGAATCTGCCGGGCATGACGACAAACTGGGCATCGCTGGTTAACGAATCCGGCGGGAGGATGAATTGGGTCCTGGGTTGGTATCTGGGATTTTGTCTGCCGGTTTTTCGATTTCTGTTGTTTCGCTGGTACTGGCATCTGGCTCTATGGTGGTACTTTCTGTGGCGCGTGAACCGGCTCAAGCTTAATCTGATTCCGACTCATCCCGACCTTGCGGGGGGGCTGGGATACCTGGAGGTTGTGCAGGAGCACTTCGCGGCATTTGCGATGGCGGCCTCGGCGACCTTGTCAGCATCCTTTGCCGAAGAAATCGTCTCGGGAACGAGGGCGTTTGATTCCCTCTACAGTCTGATTCCAATTGTCCTGCTCTTGATCGCAGTGCTGTTCATCGGTCCGCTGTTTACTTTTTCCAGGAAGCTCTGGGCCTGCAGAATAACGGGGTTGAATGAATACATGGTCATGGCGCACCGCTATGTTGGCGCATTTGACCGTAAATGGGTCCGGGACGAAACGGCGTCCGGTGAATCCCAGTTGGGTACGGCCGATTTGCAATCCCTGGCCGACCTGAGCAATAGCATCGATGTGGTACGCAACATGCGATGGGTTCCGATGAGTCGGCGTCTGGTGGCGGAACTGGCGATCGCCGCGCTGATACCCATGCTGCCGCTGCTTCTGTTGAAGTATCCCGTCACCGAGCTGGCCACCCAATTGTTCAAGACATTGTCGGGCTTGTGACCAGTTCAATCCATGTTCCGGAAGGAAATTCGAAGATTTTGGAGGTAACCTACGATGACAAAAGTCAAAACACAAACGGAAATGGCCGAGGATCGGACCGATTGGGCTCACTTGCGAACAATCATGGCTTCCGACCGTACGCTGATGGCCTGGACACGGACCTCTCTGTCTTTGATCAGTTTCGGCTTTTCCATTTTCAAGTTCATGCAATATATGCAGGAAGAAGGCAGTATCCTTCTCAAGAGTCACAATGGTCCTCGATACTTTGGGATGACGCTCATTACGGTTGGGATTATTTCCCTGTCGATCGCCTGTTATCAATACTGGCAGTTTGAAAAGAGATACAATCCTGAACGGAAGTGGTATACAAATGTATCGTTTCTGACGGCGGCATTTATCGCGGTTTTGGGAATCCTCTCGCTGCTGAACACCGTATTCCAGATCGGGCCGTTTTAGCCCAGGGAGACAGTGTGCAGATGAACATTCTGGAGCCATTTTGTATCTCGATTGTTTTTGCCGCCATTTTTGTCTTTGGCAATAAATTGCACATTGGCTATCGAACCCATCCGAGGCGTGCTCTTTCTGCGGCAGGGGGAGCAGCGGTGGCCTATGTGTTTATCCATCTGCTGCCGGAATTGGAACGGGCCGGGGACACCTTTGTTGAAATCACGGCCGATCAGTCCTTACCCTTCCCCGAATATCGCGTGTACCTGGCCGCACTGATCGGTTTTATCTTGTTTTACGGATTGGAGCACATGGTGCATTGGTCTCGTCTGTCTGGGCGGCATGAACGGACGGGATACGGTATCGGGGACCCCATTTTCATTCTGCACATCGTCGGTTTTGCCTTGTACGCCGGACTCATCAGTTATCTGATGGTTCGCAGCATCGAAGATGGGAAGCCGGTTCCCCTGCTGATGTACGGCATCGCCATGGGCCTTCATTTTCTCTCGACGGATTATTCTCTGCACCACGAACACGGGCGATTGTATGAGGTCTGCGGAAAGTGGGTACTGGCCGGAGCGGTTCTGGCCGGATGGGTATGCGGCGCTTTGACCGAATTACACAAACCGGTGGTCATCACGATGCTCGGACTGGTGACGGGAGGGGTGGTTATGAACAGCATGATCGTTGAATTACCCGGAGAGAAAGACGGAAAGTTTTTACCGTTTTGCGCTGGAGCCGCCGCCTACTCGGCCTTGTTGTTTTTTATCTAAAGCCGTTGGCCGTGACACAATGAGATCATAAGGAGATAAGGATGGATCCCCTCACAAGGATTTTTACTCTGATATTCCTGACGACCACCATGGCCGCGATCGGTTTGAAAGTTACCACAGCCGAACTGGTTTCATCGCTCCGTGACCGTAGTCTGATGGCACGCTCAGTCGGGCTTAATCTGGTCCTGATTCCACTGTTGGGCTTTCTGCTGGTCAAATTTTTTCCCGTCAGCCGGGATGCTGGAGTCGGAATTCTGCTGCTGGCCGCGGCGCCGGGAGGTCTCAATGCCATCCAGTTCACCAGTAAAACCAAAGAATCCCTGTGCTATGCCGCCGCGCTTCTTTTCATTCTGACGCTGCTGTCGGTCCTGTTATCGCCGGTCATTGCCGGATTATTACTTCCCTCGGGCACCTCGCTTGCCTTGCCCTATGGAAGGGTCCTCCGGTTCATCCTTCTTTATCTGCTATTGCCCCTGCTGGTTGGCCTTGGCGTTCACCGCATGTCCAGCCCCATCGCAGAGAAACTCTCGAAACCGATGGCGCTCTGCGGAACCGTCTTTTTTGTCGTGGTTGTCATTCGGATGATGGCGATGCGAAAACAGGCCATGGCCACCATGAGCAAAAGCGAACTGGCGATGATCCTGGTGTTGATCCTCCTGTCCATGATTCTGGGCTGGATATTGGGCGGACCCTCGATTGAAACCCGAAGGATTCTGGCCACAAGTACCAGCATGCGAAATGCGGCCCTATGCATGGTCATCGCGATGAACGGTTTCCCGGACACGAATGTCGATGTCACGGTGGTTGCCTTCAGCGCCTTGATGATCCCCCCCAACATGCTCTTTACGGTGTACGAATTGGTGAAGGAAAAACGGCACCGAACCCCCTTGAAAAACAATTAGATACCCTTCGACAGTGATAGGGAGAGTGTGTTATGATAAAAGGATTAAAGATGTGCGTGGGCGTTGTCCTGCTGGCTGCGGGTTGTCGGTCGATCGGTCCGGACACGGTCGCCCGCGACCGTTTTGATTACACGACGGCGATTTCGGATTCGGTCAAGAACCAGCTCCTGCTGAATCTGGTCAAGTTACGGTATGGCGACATGCCGCTATTTGTCGATGTGTCCTCCGTGATCAGCCAGTATTCCCTGGAAAACGGCATCGAGTATAATTTTCAGTGGGAATATCCTCCGATCTTACGGACCCCCAGCGTAGGCGGTTCGAATACCTTCACGGACCGGCCGACGATCACCTATACGCCGCTGACGGGAGACAAATTTTCCAAGTCGATCCTGACGCCGATTCCCCCGTCAGCGATTTTCTTCCTGGTTCAATCGGGAAGATCCGTCGATTCGGTTTTCTTTCTGTGCGTTCAATCGATCAACGGAATTCATAACCGGTATGATGCCCCCATGCGAAGCAGGCCCATGGATCCTGATTTTATTGAGGTCCTGACGAGATTACGCCGCATTCAGGATTCAAGCAGGATCGGGATGCGCATTCAGACGGTTACCAACAACCAAAGCACGGTCATGTACTTTGGGGACAAGGTGTCCCCGGACATCGCCGGGGACATCGCCTGGGTCAAGCAGAAGCTGGGACTTGATCCTCAGATTTCCGAATACAAACTGGTCTATGGGTCGATGGCTCAGCCGGGAGAAATTGCGATCCTGAGCCGTTCGGTCATGGAAATCATGGTGCAACTGGCCTCGTCCATCGATATTCCACCGGAGGATCTTCAGCAAAACCGGGCGTATGCGGTTACCGCGACCCAGGAATCACTGGCCGAACGAATGCGCCTGCGGGTTCGCAGCGGAAAGGCAAAACCGGCCGATGCATATATGTCGATTGCCTATCGGGACAAATGGTTTTGGATCGACGATACGGATTTACAATCCAAGCAGCTTTTCTCAGGCATCCTGATGCTGCTGTCGCTAATGGAATCGGATAAAGGCGCCAATCAGCCGGTATTGACGGTTTCAACCGGCTGAATTGCAGCCAATGAATGTCAAATATTCTATGCGATGAGGAATGACAATGAAAACGATGGGATGGTTTCTGGCGATGTGTATGATGGGGCCGGTCGTTATTGCTCAGGACAATACCGAGGAAGTCAATACCGGCCAGGACTTGACCAAGCCGCTGAGCCGGTTTGACATCCGATACCAATACCAGCATACAACTGGTGATCTTGAAACAAACCTGATGACGCTTCGCCTCGATGCCCCGTTCAAATTGGAAAGCGGCTGGCAGGTATCCACGCGTTTTGATCTTCCCCTTGTGCGGAACGATTTTGCCAGCCTTGACAATCCGAATGGCGACTATGAGTCCGGTGCTGGTGATCTTCTGACACAGCTTTTTCTGATCAGCCCTCCGCAGGGACGATTTGCCTATGCGCTTGGCGCCCAACTGATTTGGCCGACGGCCAGCCAGGACCAGATGGGAACAGGAAAGTATCAACTGGCTCCGTCCGTTGCCGGAGTCTACTACCCGGAAGGATGGAGCAAAGGTAGCTTTGTGGGGCTATTGCTGCGTGATTATTTTGATTACGCGGGTGACGATGATCGTGCGGATATCCATGAAATGTTGATCCAGCCGTTGTTCAACTACAATCTGCCGGATCGCTGGTTTCTGGGGATGATGCCGGATATCCGGGTCAATTGGGAGCAGGACAACCAATGGTTTGTCCCGTTTAATGTAACCCTTGGAAAGTTGCTCAACAAATCCACCGTCATGTCCATGGAATTCAATACCCCCATAGTCAACGACTACGACCGTTACGACTGGCAAATCGAATTTCGGATCGGATTTTTCTTTTGAAACAAAGGATGAATCCGGTAGAACACTCCTTGTAAGCAAATAGCCCCAGGCGGGCAGGCGGATACGGAATTTCAGTCAGAGTATGGAACGATTAATTATGGAGAAATGGTCATGAAGAACGATTTGGATCTGAAAAGTGGGATTGAATTAATGATTCTATTTCTGGTCTTGTCGCCGTTGGTCTGTGCGGCGGAAGAAAAGAAGGCGGATCCAGCCGTAACGGCGCCTAAAATTTCCTCCGAACAAGACCCCCTTCAGTCCGTTCAGTTGCCGGTAAAGGATACCGGAGAATACTGGGACCTTCGGTCTCATGCCGTTACGGATCTGACGGCCTTCATCACTACAAAGCGGGCTGAATTTCGTGAAAAGCTCGACAGCGCAACGCGATTCCTGGCCAAGGAAGGATTAACCCTGCAATTTAATCAGAGCAAGATCACACTCCCGGATGATCCATCCATTTATGCCAAAGTCGCGGGTCTGAAACGAGATCTGCCCTCCTCTGTCAAAAGTAACTTATCTTCTCAAAAAATGATCGACTGGGAAATCCTGGTCGATTTTGCGATGAAATATATATCCTTGGATGGATATGATCCTGCCATCGTCGTGGATAAGGAAGAAATCGCATATCTCAAGACCTCCTGCGAGACCAAGGAGAAGTACGCCCAGAAGGCCCGCAAAGAGCTACGAGCTCAGTTGGACAAGTTGGTTTCCATGTGGCTGTTCCTCGGTACGGCCGAGAAGCAGCAGGCCATGGCAGACTTTTTCACCGCGGAGCAAAGGCAAAAGAAAGAGGCGGAGGCGGCTCGGATCCAGCAGGGACGAGATGCCCAGCGAGAACAGGAGCGTGCCCGTCGAGAGGAACAGGCAAGGCTGCGTCAACAGCGGCTGAACGATCGATACAACAATCGGTATTATTGGTGATTTCAAGAGGATTGTCCTGACCCGCTTTCCGCAGAACTGGAAAAATTGTCCGGTGGATCCCCGGACAGTTTTCCTTTTGGGATCGAGATTTCAGACACTATTCAAACGATTGCACAATAAGCAGTTTTTTGGTTAATTTACATGGATGAAAAGATTCTACAAACCCATTGGTAAGAAATATTTTTTGGCGAAAGTGCGCTGTTTTTTGCGCTGTCAGTTCGAAATAATCCCATTCTTGATGTAAAAAAGGGGATTGTTCAGGTACTATAACGACCACTGGATATCGACACAGGGTTGGTCTTCGGCTTGATTGTTTTGCCATTTCCGAAATTCGTGCAGAGCCTTGGCATAATCCGTCCCAAAATACACCCTGGGGTTGGAATAGGTAGCGTAATAGGAGTTATTTGTCTTATCGAAGGACAACCCAACGATGGGTTTTCCTGTTTCGTCAAGGACAAATTTTGGGGGTCTACCCGGTCTTTTGTTTCTAGTTCCCACAGTCATAATGCTCACAGATACAAACCCACTTACTGAGCATTATTTTACCAGAAACTTATCGCTTATCAACAGAATAATCCGGAGTAGGCGACCTGGAATAATAGCAATAATAAATCGAAGAATAAATCTAAAGCCCAGTTTTCAGAAACATAAGTTTTTTATTCTTCCGATTTTAATACCACCAGTAAGACTGGTGGATGGAAATAACCGCTGTCTTCTGGTATAAGCCATGAATGGATTACAAAAAGCAAGGGCATTGCGTTTACTATTGTCGCTATCATTTGGTAATAGCGACCAAATACCGGCGGAAAATTCTAAAAGCCGGTTTTGGCGAATACCTTAAACATGCCATTCTCGGCATCGGAAAGCAGATCCCAGAAATAGCAATAGAGGCGGTAAATACAGACGCTGACTATGTGCACATGATGCTGTCCGTACCACCGAAACTGTCGGTGAGTGAGGTGGTAAAAATACTGAAAGCCAAAACCGGCTGGTAGTGTCAAGAATCTTTCGCACATTTTTCTCTTTCATCAATCTGATCATCTGTTGTTCTTGTCAGGACCCCCTTAAGGGGGTCGCGGGTTATCGGTCGTTCACGCGATGGCGGCTGCCGCCGTGGCCTGCTGGCACAA
>JAAYVQ010000108.1 GCA_012517095.1 Phycisphaerae bacterium
AGCATAATGATCGCCGCATTCGACTTCATTGAAGGGATTCCGCCGCGAGGCGTGGTAACGGTCGTGCAACATCCGTGTTACGGCCAGACCTTCCTGAGTCATGCCTTCCCAGATCATGTGTCCGGCCGCCTGATACTCAAAACCGTTCATGCACTCATTGAAATAGCCCGCCGCCCAGTCGGGGCCTTTGCCCTTGGCCTTGTCGTAGTCCCAGTCTGATCGCGGGAACGAACACATGAGCAATCCCCCTTCGCCGGGCATCGCGTACCACCGGCCGGGGGGATAGGCCTTGCGATAGGGCCCAACATCCGGCGTGAAATTGTATTTCCATAGCGATGCCAGTGCCGAGCGAGTCTCCTTCTCCGGCAGGATTCGCCCCAGTCCGACCTGGAACGCCCAGCTTTGGCCCATCACCTGATCGATTTCACAACCGGTGCCGGAATTGATGGTTTCGGGCTTTGTAGGATCTGGCTTGTTGATGAAGTACTCGCCGTCGTAGAGTTGCTCGACGAGATTCTTCTGTCCACATGGGAGGATCGAAAGACAGCGGGCGGCGAAATCGGAATCACCAACGATTTTTGACATCGTCTCGGCCGCCTTCAATGCCGCCAGATACAAGCCGCTGAGCCATGCGACCGGGCCGAACCAGTCGGTGTCAAGGGTGTTGTGCTGGTTGCTTTCGATGATGCCGTCTCCATTGGCATCTTTGGCGATCAGCCACTCGGTCGCGCGACGGATGTTGGCCCAGTTTGATTTGAGCCAGTTGTCGCTCGTCGTCATCTGGTGTTCGCGAAGGGCACGCAGAATCGTCCCCGCTTGGGCGTCGATGGCGGGGATGTCGTTGAATTCTCCGCGGAAATGGATCGCCCCATCGGGTTTGAGCGCCAGGCCGAAGTCCACTCGCTGCCGCGTGTCGCGTTCCAGCTCCGGGAACAGTCGCGCGACGGCATGGGCGTATTGCCAGACATGCCCGCAAGTCCCCGGGCAGCAGCCGACGCCTTCCCAGCCGTAGAATCGACCGTCGGAAAAACGATAACAGGTGGAAGTCGCCAAAATGGAGGTATTGAGGAAGGTTCGATCCAGGAACCAGTACGGCAGCGTCGAGTCGTACCAGGTGTCGTGCCACAACAGAGTCAGGTCTCGCAGGGATTTAAAATTTGCAGCCAGATACTCGACGACCTCCTGGGCCGAGGCGAAAGATTGTGCATAGAATCGGCCGGTCAGCTTGTTGTTGCGATCGAGGACCAGGTTCGGGAAGTGCCAGGCGAGGACGAAGATTGCGTCCGTCACCTGCCCCGGCGCTAATGAGAAGCTCCTGGTTAATGCTCCGGTCAGTTTTTCAGTGAAAGGTTTCGCGTCGGATGAAGATACCTTTGGAGGCTTAACGGAAAAGATTGCGTCGTTTGAATTGTCCTTCGGCACCTCACAAACTGCCGAGTCACTTTTTTTCGGATTGAGTAACGCCAATCCCATTGTTCCGAAATCGGCTTCCTGCGATAAAGGTCCGGGGTCGGCCGTGGGTTTATCGCTAAAGACGATCTCGTCGATGCCGATGTTGCCCCACCCGCCGGTCTCGGTATCGACAATGACCAGTTTTGCAGTCTTGCCGATCCATTGCTTCACGGACCAGCCCTGTGGTTTCATCCGATTATCGCCGGCGCCGGTGGCCGAACGAACAGTCTGGCCGTCGATCACCAGGTTCATGCAGGTTTTGCCCGCGTGGGCCCCACCGCCGATCCGAAAACGGATATAGTTCCGCTCGATCGTGAAAGGACGGCTGGTCAGCGTCCCGACCGCCGAGTCTTTCTGTTCTACGCTGTCGCCCGGCGCGGAGGCGTGGGAATTGACCACGCGGTCACCGTGTCCGCCGACATCGCCCTGATAGCCGGGAATGGCTTTGATCTCAATCGGTCCCGGGCCAAATGCCGTCCCATCCACAGTCCAGCCCTCGTATGTGGATTTTTCAAAGTCGTCGAAAATGATGTCTTCCTGTTCCGGCCGGGCGCTCTCTTGGGGTTGAGGTTCGGCCGAACATTCGAGCATAACGAATGACTCTTTTTCCACGATCCGATTGATTCGCCGGCCGTCGCGTTCCTTACCGCTATAAAGGCACACGCCGTTTTCCAGCCAGCCCCCGATGGCCCCTTCGATCTTTTCATTGCTGGTGTTCTTGATGGTGAATCGCATCACCGTCGCTGGAAGCGAAGAATCCTTGACATTGTGCGGGATAAACGGGCTGAAGGCCTCCAGCGATACGGCTACCGGTAGCGCTGAATCTTTGTACTCGATGAATCCAACCGGGTATTCTCCGATGAATGAAATCTGGGAGAATCCCTTGGCGTCCAGGGTTCGGATCTGGCTTTTCTCGCCTTGCCCCACTGCGATTGCAAAGCCCTGATCAATCGGCGATGCGGGTTTCATTGGATTGGCATAATGTCCGGCCGCGGTTGCGACATAGCGGTTGAAGATATCCCAGTGCCACAGCGTCCCGTCGCCGCCAAGATACAATTGCCCGGCGCAGAGGCCACCGATGGGCATGCCGATCTTTTCCAGTTCGGCGCCGCGATAGACCGTCCGCGATCCGCGCTCGAACAGCGAGCGGATCCAGTCCGGGCTTAATTTTTTATCGGCGGGCACGAGTTTTTCGAAGTCCGCCCGCGTGAAAGGCCCCGCGACGGCCGCTTGGGATCCCAGCATCGCCGCCGCTCCGGCCGCGGCCGACCACTTCAGAAAAGTTCTCCGATCCATCCCGGAATTACAGTTGCACGAACCGCCGCATTTTCCCCGTTTCGATTCCATCGTTGCCTCCACTGATGTTCTATTTCGATAAACGAATCCCTGTTCGAGTATTGCTGACGCCTACACGGTGCAAAATCAGGTCCGTCGCACTGTCTTCGATCTTGCGCTGCTTGGGCAGGTCCCGGCCCCGCGTGTCGGTCAGCATCTGTTTGATTATCTCGGGATCGGCCGTGCCGATATCGGCGACGGGTTCTGCGCCGCCGCCCTGTGTAAATCGCACGCACTCGGCGACGACGACCTTGCCCTTGTCGCCCTCGACGACAGGGGCAAAATCGCCCATGCCGAACTGACTGCCGAGAAACAGGACCATTGATTGCTCGCTCAGACCGCTGATACGGATCGGAACGGCCTTGCAGCCGCTGTGGAAGATGGAGGTCAGAAGCGTGACCTGCCCGTCGAAATCATGGATGTTGATCGCGGGAATATTGTCCTTTGCGGCCGTGGCGACCATCGCCCCGTTGAGCGTGAACCGTCCCTTGCCGGAAAGATCCAGGAATCCCGGCTGGCTGCCGCTTTCGTACCAGATATCGCGAACGACGAGCACTCCTCCGTCGGCGAGGGTATAGCTGATCCGGTTGTTGCTCGAGGACCCGCTGAAGATGGTGGTGGTCCCTCTGCTGTCTTTGCCTTCGCGGGCCAGCGCACCGCCGACGACCTTGACGCCGATGTCGCAGTCGCTGTGGTTGATATTGCACATGGCGACCTCGGCATTATCGAGCCCATCGACCAGATAGCCGACCTCCTTGCAGGTGGCGACATTCGGCTGATCCATCAGTACACGCGAACCCGGCTGATCGCAGTTGGCGATGACGATTACGTCGGCCTTGCCCGATCCGTTGATGAACAGATTCTCCACGATCGCCCGCGAAGGCCCTTCGAAGCGGATCACCGGCGATCCCTCCTGCCCCCTCCAGCTCAATACCGTATCGGCGCCCTCGCCGATCAGGCGGATTGACTTATTGGCGGGAATCAAGAGTGTTTTATCAATCGCGTATTGGCCCACGGGAAAATGGACAATCGCATTCTTTGCATCCAGCCCCGCGGCCTTATCGATGGCCTTCTGAATTGCCTCGGTCGTATCCTTTGGCGTCATTTCGATTGCGGAAACCTGCCGAATCGGAAGCCGGCCGGCAGGGGGGAAATAATCTGCAATTAGGATTTCTTCCGGCTTATCCATTCGAAAGGCATTCGGTTTGGCAACGATGGGGTTCGGTTGGGAAAATTGATTCTCGATGGATACAAATCCCGCCTGGGGATTCACCCGTACGGCGGGAGCGTTAACATATCCGATTTCATTATCCATCAATAAGACCGGGCCAAGGTTACCAATTTGGATCGGGGTTTCCTTCGGATCGTCGATGAGGATTCGATCAAAGGTCAAATTAGCCGCGGCCCCGATACCCCCGGCGTTGAAGAATCGATTCGACTTTGCGGAGATATTATCGCGAAACGAAAAGTATCCCGTGTTTCCGATACTGATGTCAGCTTCGGGGCTTCGCTCGAAGAAACTTTGGTACACATA
>JAAYVQ010000109.1 GCA_012517095.1 Phycisphaerae bacterium
ACAGTTCTTTCCCATCCGCACCAAAAAAGATCTGAGTAGGGATGATCTTGACACCATACTTCGGGGCCTGGTCAGGATTTTTCCAGACATCAATGAAATCCACCTGCAATTTTCCGTCGAAATCTTTTTTGAGTTGTTCCAGGATCGGGGCCATCATCTTGCAGGGAATACACTTATCGGCCCCCAAATCCACCAGACGCGGTACGCCGAGGGCTTGGGATTGAATCGGCTTGGCCGACGGTGGGACGGCAGCTGGTGCGATCGGGTCCGGGATTTCCATCGGACCTGTGGACGAAGATCCGGCGGCCGCGGGATAAGGTTCGGCCGGACTGAGACATGCACAAGGATTCTTCATGGCCACAATCACCCCGACAGCCACCATTAGTAGAACAATGATCATTCCCTTATAGAAAGACGAATTCATGGGATTCTCCGTATGAAACGATTCCGATTTACTTGCAAGTCAACATCGCGCAGGCCTTATCAACAACCTGGCCGACCGCCTGCGGCGAAGGAGGCGTTTTGCCCTTTTCCATCCCCAGCTCGGCCATCTGAAGATGCAGAAAGTTCTTGAATCCGGCCTGTTCCAGCGTGCCCTTGACACAATTGAGAGGGCAACCGTCGATCGCCAGAATCCGTGCGGCCGCCTCTGTGGTCTTCATGATCCCCGGTACCCGTCCGCCGATCCCGGCCAGACAAAACATTTTGCCCTTCTGGTCCGCCGACAGTTTCCGTGCCGCTTGATCGGCCACCGCGCCGACATCCGCCGCTCCGCTGCAGGCAAAAATCAGGGTTGGTCCACCGGAACACATGCAGCTATTCTGTTCTGCCATATTTGTTCCCTTTCCGAAAAAGCGGTTAATGCAAAAACTTTTTCATTTCCTGAAGCGTTAGGACTTTCCCGACACTCTTGACTTGGCCGTCGATCGCCAACGCCGGGGTCATCATCACGCCGAATTTCATAATCTCATTGATTTCCGTCACTTTTTCGAGTTGGTATTCAATGCCGAGTTCCTTGGCCGCCATCTCCGCGCACTCGGCGAGTTTTTTGCACTTGGGACAACCCGTTCCAAGAATCTGAATCGTTTTCATGCGATCTCCTATCCGACGATAGAACCAAAGGCAATTCCCGTGATCGTGGCCATAACGACCACCAGGGATACAAAGACAATGGTTTTCTGCGTGCCCAGAACGGTTCGAATCACCAGCATGCTCGGCAATGACAACGCCGGCCCGGCCAGCAGCAGCGCCAGCGCGGGACCCTTGCCCATCCCCGATCCGATCAAGCCCTGAACGATCGGCACCTCCGTCAGCGTCGCAAAGTACATGAACGCCCCGGCAATCGCCGCCATGAAATTGGCCCGAAGGGAATTTCCGCCCAGCGCAGCATTAACCCATTCCGATGGAATCAACCCCTCTCGACCCGGCCGCCCCAGCAACAACCCCGACACCAGCACACCGATCAACAGCAACGGCAGGATTAGCTTGGCGTATTCCCAGCTCGCATCGACCCACGCGATCCGCTCGCCTCCGTCAAACCAGCGAGCCACCATCACAATAAATCCCGCCAACAGCACGAACACGATCGTCCATTTATATTGAAGAATCGTTTCATAGACCGCGTTTTTTTCGACGGGGACAACGCTTTTCAATTGTTCTGAAGAAATCTGATGAACCTGACCGGCCGTATCTTTGACGGTGACGAGTGTGTCGGTCTTCTCGAGGATGGTTCCTTCCACCTTGAAGGTTGACAGGCCGTTGGGGCAACATAGAAACACCGCCCGAACATCACCGCTTCTGGCCCAGTTGGCGACCACCAGGATTGCGATCATACTCGCAAAGTACAAACCCATCTTCCACAGCGGCCGCCGAACATCCGGCGTCGGCATCGCCATCTGTGTCTCGGCCTTGACGGCCTCCTCCTTCCGATAGATCCAGTGCATCAACAGGCCGATCACGATGCTGAAGACAATCGCACCGACGGCTCGCGCAATCCCCAGTTCCATACCGAGGATCCGGGCTGTGAGGATAATCGCCAGGACATTGATTGCCGGTCCCGAATACAGGAAGGCCGTTGCGGGTCCCAATCCGGCGCCCATCTTGTAGATTCCCGCAAACAAAGGCAGCACCGTGCACGAGCAGACCGCCAGAACCGTTCCCGAGACGCTCGCTACGCCATAAGCCAGTACCTTATTGGCTCCGGCGCCGAGGTATCGCATCACTGATGCCTGGCTGACGAACACGCTGATGGCGCCGGCGATGAAGAACGCCGGGACTAAGCACAGCAGCACATGCTCCCGCGCATACCATTTGACTAGTTGCAGAGCTTCCATGATTGCGGTATCGAACCGGGGAATCCCGATCGGCAGATAATAACAGGCCAGGAACAGGACTGCGATTCCCAGAAGCTTTTTCCATTCCCGCAGAATTGTCATATCGGTTTCCTCAATACAAGCGACGGAAAATCTTTTCCTGGTCGCGGATATTCTGGCGTAACACCTTGCCGATGCAGGAGAAAAAGTCCAGGATACACGGGCACTTGAGCCGGTAAAACACCTTCAGCCCTTCCTTACGGCTGTCCAGAACCCCCGCGGCGACCATCACCGACAAATGTCGCGACAGGTTCGACCGCTCCGACCCCACCGCTTCGGCGATATCGCACACGCATTGTTCCCCGTCGCGCAGGAAATTCAGAACCGCCAGCCGGATCGGATGCGCGATCGCCTGCGCGACTTCGGCCTGTTTTTCATACAACATCATTTCGCTTTGTGTCATGGACCTTTTTATCTTTCATGTATATATGGCTATATGATAATATAATCACATAGTAATATAAAGGTCGGCAAAATGCAAGGGAAAAATTCAAATTATTTTTTTGGAAACGAAAGTCAAGTCCAGCGGAGGTGTTCCTGGCTCCAGATCGCCAGCCCCGCCCCTGCCAGCAGCATCACCCCGAACGGCCACTGCATTGCCGTCAGCGTCTCGCCGAAGACCCAGTGCGACAGCGACAGGATGCAGAACGGCACCGCCAGCATCACCAGCGACGGGATCATCGCCCCGATCCGCCGCAGCGCCGAATAGTACAGCACATGGCTGATCGCGATCCCCAGGATCGCCGAAAACACCACCCAGATCCACTGCCGTGCCGAGAGGGCCAGACACGCCTCCGTACGCCCAAAGAGCAGCGCAAGAACCGTAAGCCCCGCCGTCGTGTACAAGCTGATCACCGCAAATCCCGCCCGGCTGTCGATATTGGCAAATCGCAGCCGGATGGTCAGGGTGTAGGCCGCCCAGCCAACCGCAGCGATCTGCGTCCAGGCCACGCCCGTCATCTCGCGCTTCTGGCCGAACCCTTCGTGGAATGCGATCACCCCCAGCAAACCTGCAGCCGACAGAGCCATTCCCGACCAGAACCGCTTGCTCTTCAGCAGCGCCCGCTCATGGGGAAACAAGAGCAGCGAAAACCCCATGATCCACAGGATGCTGGACTTGCCCGTCAGATCGACAAAGGCCGGATCGATTGAGTAGAAGCTGGCCGTAAAGCAGCTCTGCGTGAAGATATTCATCGCGCTGGGCAACAAAGCCAGTTTCCAGATTCTCCGGTCGAAAGTCCCGTTCCGGTTGACCGCCACAAGAAAAGGAAGCCAGAACAAACACGCCACACCGTAGCGCAGCGCGTTCTGCGTCCATGAGTCCAGAACGCCCGTCAGCAACTTGATGAAGATCGGCGCCACCGACCAGCAAGTCAACGCTGAAAGGCAGGCCAAGGTCGCGAACCAATCGAACTTCCGGTTATGGGGCCCTGTGCGAAAGGGCTCGGAATCAGTTGCCGACATGCAGGACCTTGTCAAAACCCTTGGTGGAAATGAAGCGATACTCCGCATCCGCCGACAAGACGACGCTTTCGCCCTCGATCCGGATCGTCATCGGCCGATCGGGATACCGCGCGTGCAAGATATTGGCCATCGTGATCGCCTTCTCGACCCCGTCGCCGGTTCCATAGTTGGCCACCTCGTCCGGCTGCGCCAGTCGCTTTCCTTCGTAAATCGATTCGTTGTCCATCACCGCCAGCCACTCGAACGCCTGCGTATCGCTCTTGTCCCTGGCCATCTCGATCGACACCGGACTGCGGTCGATCGCCGCCATCATAAACGGTTCCCACTCGCAGCGGGACAGATCCCGATAGGCGTAAAACGCCAGATCAGCCACCGTATGCCGACTGCGGATGCTTTCTAAGTAGTCGATTACCTGCTCACGGCTGGATCCCACCGGGATCCGGATCGGCTCGGAGGGTACATAGGTCTTCTCGAACGCGGGCATCCGCGGCACCAGATGCAAGAACGCGTATAACTCTTCGACAAACCGTCGTGCGTCCGGCACATACGATGTCATATAGGTCACGAGTTTCTCGCGATCGGCCGGATTGTGGATCGTGATCTGGTTACCCCGCACAAAACTCATCAACTGCTCGCAGCAGATTCGATCCTCGATCGGATAGATCGAATAGTCCTCGCGCGATACCTCGTCGAGCAGTTTGTCGAAGGTCATATCCGCGATCCGGAACCGGCTGCCGTGTTCGTAGCCGAACAGGACCTCGGCCTTGACGAACATCGCCTCGCCCCGCA
>JAAYVQ010000110.1 GCA_012517095.1 Phycisphaerae bacterium
CGAATGAAGTGAGTATGCGTTGATGATGAGACCGGACAACCGAATAAGTCGATCCTGCAATCGATCCCGACGGCGGGCCTCGGGCCTGGCGTTGTTTGTGACGCTGGTGACGCTGGTGGTATTGACGGGGCTGGTCTATGGTCTGGTGTCGCGCATTTCGATGATCCGTCATCGTCAGCAATACATGATCGATTACCAGAATGCCCGGTACGCGTGCGATTCGGGGATGAAGTACGCGATGGTTTCCCTGAATACGCTTCAACTGAATTTGATCAAGCGAAAAGACGAACCGGATTTTTCGGACCTGTTTATCAAAGACAAGGCCGAATATGAACAATACCTGGCCGACTGGGCTTTGTATAAACAGCAGTTAGCGATGGAAAAGGCGGCAGCGGAGGGCGGCGATACAACGAAACTCGCCTCGGAAAGCGGACTTGACAAGGACCTGTTCAAGGGTTTGACCAACCTGATTAAGACGGGCAGCTCATCCGACGATCCCAATACCCAGACCTCGGATTCGGTCGGAGATCAGACGGACCTGATGGCACTGGCGGACCCGAATTCGATCGAGATTCCGGGTCCCTACGGACCCGAGTGGCCGTATGTAACGAAACCGCTTGAATTTGAGCTGGGGGACGCGAAGATTCGTATTGAGATCGCCGACGAAAACGCCAAGCTGCCGCTGGTATGGTCGTTTACGGACAATTCGGACCTTCGACGGGCGGCGGAAGACTCGACCGAATTGTTCTGCGAGTGGATGCAGATGAACCGCGAACAGATCACCGATCTGCGGGAGCGACTGGCGGTCATCGCGGAAAAGAAGGCCTTTTCGCTCAAGCCCAAGCCCGTTACGGTCTCAGTTCCGGCGCCGGCGAATCGCACGACGAGCCGGACGACCGGTACGGGTACAGGGGGTTCCAGGAGCGCCGAGAGCCGGACGCCGACGACGATCAATGTGCAGCAACAGCGGACCGCCATCGCCGCCAGCAGCGACTTTGTGCGATTGCTGACCAGTTCACTGATCGATTTGGAGTCGCTGGCCCGACCGCTGCCGAACACCGGCAAACGCTACGAGGCGCCGATCAAGTATCTGGGACTGTGGGGGGCCACGCAGGTCAACATCAATACGGCTCCGCGGCATGTTCTGGAGGCGACATTCCTGTTCGGCGGCGATTCTATCGAGATCGCCGACGGGATCATCAAACAGAGGCGGGAAAAGCCGTTTAAAGATACCAATGAACTTCAGGACAAACTGTATGCCTATGGCGAATCGATCCGCAAGGCGCTGCCCTATATCACGACGACGAGCAATTGCCTGACGATCCGGGTGACAGCGCGGTGTGGAACGGCGACGGCGTCGTCGCTGGCGTCGGTGATCAAGAACGACAAAACGATCCAGACGATTGCAATGGTGGATACCCGATGAGGAAAAATCGAAGCACGAAATTCGAAATTCTAAACAAATTCGAATAACGAAAGAACGAAATATCGAAACAAAAAGAATCCCGCTTTGGCGGGCATGACAAGGTTTCAGGAAATAAGGGAGATTGCGTGGAACAACAGAGTCGACTGGGAATCTACTGGAGCCGGCAATCGGTCACGGCCGTGTCGCTGGCCAGCCGAGGGGCCCACCCGGCGGTGACGCAGGCCTTTACGCTGCGGATTGAGGCGGATCAGCCGCCGGCCGCGATGGCTCAAACGCTGATGGAAGAAATACGGCGAAAGGGGATTGCGACGAGGGATTGCTTTGTGGCAGTAGATGCGTCGTTCTACACGCAGCATAATCTGCACACGGCCTTTACCGACTACAAACAGATCGTCAACACGATCAAGTTCGACACCGAAGAGGCGATTGCGACGGACGCGACGAATCTGGCGATCGCCTTTTCAGTGACCGACAGCGACGATAACGGCTCGTCGGTGGCGGTTTATACCAGCGAACGGGCGGGGATGCTGGAGATTGTCAATGCACTGTTGTCAGCGGGCTTCGATCCGGAGACGGTCGAGCCGGACATCTTGTGCCTGGCGAGATTTTTCCAGCAGTGTTTTGTAACGCCGGGGACGATGCGACCGTTGTTTGTCGTCTTCGGGGACAAGACCTGTTATATTCTGAGCTTTAACGACGCGGGACAACCGCGAGTTCGCAGTTTTGTGCTGTCGGCCAGCGCCACCAAGACCCAGACGCTGTCCCGGGAGATTCCGCTGACGATCGCGGCGATGAACGCGGGAGGATCGTTTACGGGAATCTTTATCGCGGGAACGACCGAAGGGCTGGAGACGGCGATTCTGGCCGAACGGATCGGAATGCCGGTGGAGATCGTCGATGGGATCAAACTGACGGGGACGGGGCTGTCCCTCTTGGGCGACGGGACGCCGCCGGCGGCGTATTTGGCGGCCTATGCGGCGGCGCTGCCGGTGACGCGAAACCGGCGGGCGGATTTCCGGGCCGATACGGTTCCCTATCAGGGACGGCGCAAGGTTCTGGAAAAGGCGCTGCGGACGGTATGTGTTTCGCTGACGGTGATCCTGTTGGCGATCGGGCTGAACCTGCAGGCTCAGGCGTCGCGGCACAATCGAACCATTCAGGAATTGAAGGACAAGCTGCTGGCGGATTACGAACCGGTGATGAACAGCGACAAGTTGCCAACAACGGAAAAGGTTTCAGGCAAACTGATGCGGACACTGAGTCAACTGGAGAAGGCGGCCAAGGGTCTTGGATCCGGGGATGAGAATTCCGTGGTCTCACGGTTGACCTACATTCTGGAGGGACTGAATGCGGCGATGCAGGTGGCCGAAGGTCAGTCGGCCAATAAGGTGGGACTGGAGATTGACCAGATCAAGATTGCTCCCAAGAGCGTGACGCTGAAAGGATCGACAAGCGGGCGGTCGCAGACGCTGGCGATGATGGAAGCATTCCGGAAGGGCGGGAAATTGAATCCGACTCATGTGCAACACAAAGAGGCGGGGAACCGGGATGAGTTTCAGATCGGCCTGGAACCCGGGCAGCCCCCGGCCCCAAAGTCCGTCAAACTGCAGGAGGCCAAGAAATGAATCGCGAGTGGATCAAGAATCGGAACTTGTATTTTATCGCCGCGCCGATCCTGCTGGGTCTGTGGACATTATATACGGGATTGGTTCGCGAGCCGGCCGCGGCCAAAAAGCAGACGGATTTCGAGGCCGAATACAAGATTTCACAGGCGGCGTTGTTCAACATTCTCAAGCTCGATCCGGAACGGTTGAGCAACAAGGAAAAAAAGGACCGAGGCAGCGATTTCGATTATTCGACGGCAATGGACCGATTGGCGCGAGAGTATTCCATCCCCGCCAACCAGTATGAGGTCACCAGCAAGAAAGCCGCGCCCAAGGAGGGCAAGCTGGTTCAGACTGCGGATATCAAGATCAAGAATGTTGACATCGTGAAACTGACGGGGTTTTTGTCCCGGATGCTGACATTGTGGCCGGACCTGGAGTGTACGGAGCTGACGCTGACCCGGATGAAGGGCGCCAAGGATTCATGGGATACGAGTTTCAAACTGACCTATTATTTCTGATTCCCGGTGTCGGTTTTGAAAAACGGCCTCATTCGATGTCTATTTATACGGTAGGACATATCATTCGTCTGTTTGGTGGCATGCCGGTCGGCGGTATCAAGATTGGTTGCCTGATCCGCACCGGATGGAGAACTATCGATTGTCAAATCCACTTGCTGTCCGTACAATGCGGCAAAGATAGCTCATGGAAATTTCCAAGAACCAACTGGATCGGCGAACTTTTCTGGTAACAGCCACACAGGCCGCGGCAGTCTTTACCTGTGGCGGCGTTATCTCCTGTGCCGTGCCCAGGCCCTTGGCGGCTGGCAACAACGGTTCCTGTGCTGCCTCCCCGTCCTCCGCGCAGTTGGGTGACGCGTATGGATTGCCCCCGGGTTATGTCCGTGGCGATGTAGTCAGTTATGCCTATGTTCCGATTCGTACCTACCCGCCGAAAGCCGGGCTTGGAATTTTGCCCTATCTGATGGAGTATTACCTGATGAAGTGGTCGGGCGATCAACCGTTGGCCGCCTATCACACGGAGAACCTGCGTCGGATTGACCTGGCGAGCCAATGGTCCACTGCGATCATGCTCTACGCCCGGGAAGATGAATGGCGCGACGAGCTGATCAATCTCATGATCCGGGCGTTTCACCATCGGCAATTGCTCGTCGTGCGGTGCTACTACAACGGAGAGAAATCCACGGTTGAGCCCTACCTCCAGTTTCAGCACATCCTGGAGAAGCTGTGGGAACATCGAGACCGGGAATTCGTCAGTCCGGAGGGTCAACATGCCACCGGCCGGCAGCTCATCAATAACCTTCTTGCATGCAAGCTCGGCGACGAGGGCGAATGCGGTTTGGGAACCGTGGGCCTCGAAAGGGTCTATGGCGATTACGACCGGTTGATCCGTCTGCGAACGATGGATGGCGAGCAACCCTTTCGGCACATCAAGGGTTGGTACAACATGCTGGGCTATGCGGCCCTGAATTACGACGGTTGCTATGCCGCGACCCAGACCGATGTGGACCGGCATCGGCGCGTCAAACTTCCATCCAACACCCAGGCCATTGGCGTGGATGTCTATCATTACTGGTTCCACCCATCCAGTCCCTTCGATCCCGCCGACCTCTCCATTCCTCGCGAGAAAGTCCGCGCCCATTCGGACGAGTGGCAGCGCATCCGCACGAAATACTATCCGGAAGGAGTGCGGGTTGAGGTCTGCACCGATAGCCAAGATCCCAAGACCTGGACCCCGGCATGCTGGAATGATACTCACGCATTGATGAGCGCCATCGAACTGGCCGGCGCGACCAACGCGGAAATGTGGTACATCGGTGCGTGTGGTCAGTTAGGGCCGTCGAAAGGCGACGCGTCCACATACACCACCCCCGTCGAGACCATGCAGTCCTACTATGATCATCTCAAGGCGGGTCCCTGGGTCGCTCTGGCCTGGTGGACCTTTGGTTCAGACCGGACCTGCCACGGTGGACTCGAGTATTACGATAAAACCCTCATGCACTACACGCGGCAGCACCCGGAGGGGGAGCCGTACTCACCGGAAATGCTCCAATTCTGGCATGACGCCTACCTGGGCGTAAAGAAGCGCATGTTCCATGATGTCGTTTACGGACAATTCAAGCACCTGAACGGTTCCGGACCACCCTCTGACCCTTGATCCAAAATGATATTCGGTTCAGTAACCGGATACGAGAATAGGGTATTAACCGACAACGGACAGACTCACGCAATATCACAGAATTTTGGATTTTCAATCGTGTCGGCGTGGCCTATAATAACCGATTCCAAAGAAAACATGAAAGGAACAGGAACCGGTATGGCTTGGACTGTGAACGGCGAGACGATCGAAGAATCGGCGGTGCGGGCGGAGATGGAAAAGTTGCGGCCGCGGTATGAGCAGGTATTTGCGGATATGCCGGCCGAGGCCCGGGAGACACAACTAACCGAGTGGTCGCGGGAAAATCTGATCGAGGGGATTCTGCTCAAACAAGCGGCGCGGCGGGAATTCAAGTCCACGCCTCCGGAAGCGATTGAGGACGCCTGGAAACAATTCGTCGCGCAGGCGGGGGGGATGGAGGGTTGTCTGAGGCACATGGGTCTGGCGGCGGGACAGGAGGCCGCGGCGAGGGAACAATTCGTCGATCGATTGCAGATCGAACGCTTGACACAGCGGATTGCCTCGGCGGTTGCGGTGCCGTCGGACAAAGAGATCCTGCGGCACTTCGAAAAATATCGCGATCGATACACGATTCCCGAGATGGTTCGGGTGCGGCATATCGTCAAACATCCGAAGGCCGAGGAGGAAGCGGAAGGGATCCGGATGGAAATGGAAAAGATCCGCGAAGAACTGGAAAACGGCAAAGCGGATTTCGCACAGGTGGCGGAGAAACATTCGGATTGTCCGGATCATGGAGGGGATCTGGGTTTTTTCCCTCGGGGACAGATGGTTCCCGAGTTCGAGGATGTGGTGTTTATGATGCAGAACGGCGCGATCAGCAAGGTGTTCCAGACGCGGTTCGGTTTGCACATTGCGCAGGTGACGGACCGACGGGAGGCGGTGCCGTGCTCGTTGTCGCAGGTGCGTGAGGCGATTGTCCGCGAACTACAGGAGCAGGCCAGGCAAAAGGCGCTGGAAAAATTTATCGATGGCGAGAAGGCAAAAGCGGTTATTATAGAGCGATAAACTTTAGTAAGTGACGGGAATCGCAAAATGGATATCTTTGAGATACAGGGGCCGGTGCGACTCAATGGGACGATCAAGGTCAGCGGATCCAAGAATTCGGCGTTGCCGATCATGGCCGGGACGATCCTGGGGGCGGGGGAATCGGTGATTCAGGGAGTGCCGAACCTGGCGGATATCACGGTGCTCAAGGATTTGTTGATCAGTCTTGGCGCCAGGGCCGAGCGGCGGGGTGGGGATTATGTGGTCGATACGACGACGATCGACAATCCGGTCGGACATTACGATATCGTACGAAAAATGCGGGCGAGCATCTGCATTCTGGGACCGGTCTTGGCGCGATGCGGTGTGGTCAAGGTCTCGATGCCGGGCGGCTGTGCGATCGGCGACCGACCGGTGGATATCCACCTGCGGGGTTTAAAGGAACTGGGCGCCAAGATCACTCTGGAAAACGGATATATCGTGGCTCGGGCTCCGCGCGGGGGTCTGCGCGGCAAACGAATTTTTCTGGGGGGGCCGTTCGGTTCGACGGTACTGGGAACGGATAATGTGATGATGGCGGCGGTGCTGGCCAAAGGCACGACGGTCATCGAAATGGCGGCGTGCGAGCCGGAGGTGGTCGATCTGGCGAATTTTCTGAACGCCATGGGAGCCAAGATCCGCGGTATTGGATCGCCTCGGTTGACAATCGAAGGTGTCCGACATTTACGGCCGGTCAAATATCGAGTGATCGGCGATCGGATCGAAGCGGGAACTTTCATGGTGGCGGCGGGGATTACGGGGGGCAAGGTCCGGCTGCAAAATTGCCAACTGGAGATGATGGGCGCGGTGACGGATCGGCTGGAGATGGTCGGGGTGACGGTGGAACCGGTCAAGGATGGATGCGTTGTGTCCCGTCGGGGGAAATTGCGGCCGGCGGATATCACGACACAACCGTTTCCTGGATTTCCGACTGATCTGCAGGCGCAGTTTATGGCCATGATGGCGTTGGCGGAAGGGAACAGTATTATTACCGAGAAGATTTACCCGGATCGGTTCATGCATGTGGCCGAATTGACGCGAATGGGGGCCAATATCCGCAAAGAAGGAGCAACAGCGATTGTGGCGGGTGTCAAGAAACTGATCGCAGCGCCGGTTATGGCTTCGGACTTGCGGGCTTCGGCGGCACTGGTACTGGCGGGGTTGGCGGCGCAGGGCAAGACCGTGGTCAATCGCGTGTATCACATCGACCGCGGATACGAGAAAATCGAGCAGAAACTCAATCTGGCCGGGGCGAAGATTGTTCGGCGAAATGTATAAGCCAGGCGATATGGTTCCGATAATTTCGGGGAAGGTTCTCGGATTAAGATTTTTCCCCATCAAATCGGGGGAGATCTATGATATGGGTGAGGAATTTCCTTATCTCGGTTGAAGGTGTAGCCGATAATTAGGTTGTTGCAAGAACGGCCGGTTTTGGAAGGGGAGGAAAACCGGATTCGTGTAGCTGCCGAGGATAAGGCCGGCTTCCGGGTGGGCGCAAGCAGGGAGTATGCGAGCGGCAACGAAAATGGGAGACTTGGATATCCAAGTCTCCCATTTTTTATGGGTGGCGCCTGAGTCTGAACATCAAGTGATGGCAAACTCTTTCTTGCGGGAATTCATCTGGGCCTTAAGGCGGGCGATGATCGAGGAATGCATCTGCGAAACGCGCGACTCGGACAGGTCCAGAGTGGCACCGATTTCCTTCATGGTCATTTCTTCATAGTAATACAAGACAATAATAAGGCGTTCGGCCCGACTGAGTCCCTTTGTCAGGAGACCTTTGAGGTCGCGTTTCTGAGCTTCAACCAGAGGGTTCTGGCTGCGCTGGTCCTCGATGACATCAATCTCGCGGATATCCTTGTCGCCATCGTTTTCATTGAACTTGTTGCTGAGGGAGACCAGGCCGATGGCGTTGGCGTCGCGCTGAAGGCGACGGAAATCTTCCATGTTGAGTTCCAGCTCAGAGGCGATTTCCTGATCGGTGGGAATGCGGCCGAGATGGGCTTCGAGGGTTTGCAACGCGCGGGTGAGTTGATGAGCGCGGGCCCGAACCAGCCGGGGAACCCAGTCCATACTCCGAAGTTCATCGAGGATTGCTCCCCGAATCCGCGGTGTACAATAGGTTTCAAACTTGACGCCGCGATCCGGATCAAAGGCGTCGAGGGCGTCCATCAGGCCGAAGATTCCGGCGCTGATGAGATCGTCGAGTTCGACTTTATCGGGGAGTTTGACATAAATTCGTTCCGCAGTGTACTTGACCAGGGGAAGATAATGTTCGAGAAGGGGATTGCGGGATTTTTCGTCCCGCCGAGCAAAAAAATTCTTCCAAGCCAGCTCAATATTGACCGCTCGGGCAGATTTCATCATATTCTTTTTACCTCCATGTTCTCACCGCACAGAAGAGTCAACGGTGGCGTCCGATAAAAGCTATGAATCGAACGCATTGAAAAGAGCGTCAATCTCCGACAGGACCGACAAGCATAGATGTATCGGCAAAATCACTCGAAGCATTAAAAAAACCAGTTGACTACTTTCTGAAAGAAGCTTTCCGTGCTTTGTCCGGCGGCCGCGCCACGAGCCAATCTCGCGGTCATTGCCACCAGCATTGCGGTAATCTTCGACCGCGGATAGGCCAGAACCACAGGCTCGCGAGCCCGGACAGCGGCGGTCAAATGATCATCTTTACACAAAACGCCGGCTTCATAGACCGGCGTATCCAAAAATCGTTTTGCAACCTCGGCGATCTGGCGATAGACCTTCTTGCCTTCGGTAACGGATACGGCCATGTTGACGACGAGGCTGATACGGCCCGTGAAACGACGACCCGCCAAGACCTTGATCATGGCATAGGCATCGGTCATGGCCGGAGGTTCGGGGGTCGTAACGACCAGGACATGGTCAGCGGCCTGACAGAAGGCGATCACGGAGTTGTGGATGCCGGCGCCGGTATCAATGACGATGACGTCGGCGGCGTTCTGCAGGGCCTGAAGTTCTTCCATGAGTCGGGTTCGCTGAAACTGACCGAGGTTGGCCAACTCCTCGATGCCGGAACCGCCGCAGATGACCTCGACACCGGCGGGGCCGACCTGGGTGACTTCTTCGAGAGTCTTTCGACCCGAGACGACATGCGACAGGTTGTAACGGCAGTTGATATTCATGACGACATCGAGATTTCCCAATCCGAGATCAGCATCCAGCAAGATTACCCTTCGGTTCGACGATGCCAGGCAGATCGACAGATTGGCGGCGATATTGGTTTTGCCGACACCGCCTTTGCCGCTGGTGACGGCCAGAACCTGAGCCCGCCTGTCGCGGCCGGCCATCATCTGGTGCAGATAATCGGGGCGAAACTCACTCATTACGACTTCTCCAAACCTGGGAAACAACGACGACCCCGCGAGTCCGAATGATTCGGCAAAACGCCCCGAGGCCGGCGGTATCCAGGATCCGGCTTCAGGACTGTTTTTGCCTCAACAGCGCCATAGTCACTTTACGATTCAACCAGTTTTCAGACAACTTGTGGACCTGATAGTCCAGATAGTCTTTTGGACTGGCCTTGAGCATTTCAGCGGCCCGCGGATCTTCAACAGGCACGGATTCGAATTCGCCTTCGACGCCGAATTTGACGGTGTCGCAGTCACACAACATCAGGCGACGATTGGCGACATGTTCGGACAGGGCCACCGTCATGACACGAGCGAATCCATCGTCATCCAGATCCATGGGGACAAAATCGGAGGCGTTCATCTCAAGGATGTTTCGGGTCAAGACCCGCTTTCGACGGTCGGTGAATTCGAGTATCTTGTTCAGGATTTCCGTCACATTATCTATCGCAACCGCAGTGTTCATGGGGCATCCTTACGGTTTAACTCGGAAACGGAGTCGGTCCGGACCCAAACGGTGACTCGGACTCCTGTTCGAAGATCCGACGGATTTGGGCCAGGGTTTTGGTTTTTCGTAACTCGATAATTCTGGCGAGGCGATCAAAGACGGTGTCGTCATAGAGACGATGTCCGCCTTCAGACCATTGGGATTCGGGAAGCAAACCCATTGTAGTGTAATTGTGGATGGTTTGTCTTGTAAAGGATGTGCAACGAACGACTTCGCCAATACGATACAATTTGATCGGCGTTTTGAGCCCTGCTTCCTTTTTCATCGTTGTCAAAGCCATGCCTCAGTGATCATCGTTCCCATCATACCGGAAGAGAGGGAACGGATGCGATCCTCGTCATCCACAAACCTGTAAAACCATCCGGCCGTCCCGTGACGGTCAGAACGAGTTTTACATTTTGCAAAATGTAAAACATAATGGTAATTCAGTCAAAACAAATTTTGAAAAAAAACCAAAAAATCTTTTCTTAGTTCTCGTGCCTTATCGTACTTTCCCATCCTTCCTGAGTCAATTTCCATTGTGAAGCGTGATCGAAAATTCCCATCCATCGAGGGGACAAGGAGTTATGGAAAAATCGGGGTTTTGTGCTCTCGATTTCGATGGGTTAGGTTATGAAACGAAGGCTGTCCGATAATCATTCAATAGAATCCGGGGTCTGTGCCGATCCAATCTGAATTGAGCATGAATGAGGTGGCTTACGGAGGGCGGGTGGATATAATGGTGGTCCAAATTCAAAACAGAAGGAAATGGAATGAACGAAACAATCAAACGAAATGCCGAATGGTTGTGTTGGCTGGTGTTCCCGGTGGTGTTGGTTGGGATATGGGGTTGCGGTGCCGACAAGAAAGGCAAGTTTACAGATACGGAGATGGCTCGGTTTCCGCTTGTGACGCCGTCCAACCTGCCAGCGTCGGGGGGGATGGTTCTCAACATCAATACGGAAACAATCGCGGTTGAAGAAGTCGTCAATGTTCTCAAGACGGCCCTTGAGCGGCCGGCCCAGAGCGTATCGGCCGATGCTTTCCAGGTTCGGGCACGACCTTTGGTCGAAGATACCGTCCGGGAGAAGGTGATCGATATTTTGCTTTATCAACAGGCCAAGAGCAAGGCACCGGAGCAAATCGATGAGGCGCTGGACAAGGCGGTGGAACTGGAGGTCAACCGATTTGTGGCGGAGTATGGAAACAATTATGCGCAAGCCCAGGCATCCTTATCCGCCGTGGGAATGGATTGGAAGGGTTATCGCGATTTCCAACGCAAGTCGTTGCTGGTGCAGTCGTATGTCGCCACCGAGTTGAAAGATGAAAAGCCCGTCATGCATAATGAGCTGGTCGAATACTATCAGTCCGTCAAAGACAAGCGTTTTCAAATTGAAGGATCAATCGAGCTTCGCGTGATCGATATTATGCCGGAACGACTGACGGCCGAACAGATCGGAACCACGGGACAGAGCCGGCCCGAGGCGGCGCTGCGGATTGGCAAGGAACTGCGGGAGCGGATCGACAAAGGGGAGGATTTCGCCCAACTGGCCAAGACCTATTCGAACGACATTCGGGCGACAGTTGGGGGGCTATGGCGGCCGATTGTGCCGGGGAAAGGGGTACTTGCCAAGCCATTTGACATTCTGGAGTCTGAGGCAGTCAAGCTTGAACCCGGCCAGGTTGCCGGGCCGATCGCGGCGGAGGGACATGTGTTTCTTCTGCGGCTTGAGAGTAAAAAAGTCGCGGGCGAAAAATCCTTCGCCGAAGTGCAAGCTCAACTTGAAGCAGAGGTCAAGTTGCTCAAGAAAAAGCAGCGATACGACAAGATGCTCGACAAGATCATCGCGCAAGCGGACATCAAGAACCTGGACCAGTTCGTGGACCACTGCACAGCGGAGGCGTATCGGCGGTATCGGGTTGAAGAGGGAAATTGATTTTTCGTTATCCGGAATGGATTTGTTTTGGAAGCTTTCAATGACTCCACCGCTGGCGCATGGGATTGATCTGGTGGATTTTGCTCGGATCGAATCGATGATCCAAGAGCATGGACGGCGGTTTCTCGACCGGGTGTTCACGGTGCGGGAACAGACCGAGGCCGAGGGTGTCAAGAATCGCATCGAAAAGCTGGCGGGACGGTTTGCGGCCAAGGAGGCGGTGATGAAACTGGTGGGGACCGGCTGGCGCGGTGGGGTGGCGTGGACGGATATCGAGGTGACCACCGGGCCGATGGGCGAACCGCGGCTGGAGATTTCCGGCGAGATCAAACGGGTGGCCGATGAACTGGGAATCGGGCCGATCGCGCTGAGCATTACCCACACAGCGAATTTCGCAATTGCTTCGGCGGTGGCGGTGCGGGCCGGATCATGACTTCGGAGGCATTCGATTGCATTGTGATCGGCGGCGGTCACGCAGGGGCCGAAGCGGCTTGGGCGGCCAGTCGTTTGGGGGCAAAAACGGCGCTGGTGACGATCAGCCGTGAGACGATTGCCAAGATGAGCTGCAATCCGGCCATCGGGGGACTGGCCAAGGGGCAAATCGTTCGCGAGATCGATGCGCTGGGCGGATTGATGGGCGAGGCGATTGACGCTACGGGGATTCAATTCCGGATGCTCAATCGATCCAAGGGACCGGCGGTGCAGAGTCCGCGGGCACAGGCCGATAAGTACGAGTATAAGGATTGGATTCGAGCTCGGCTGGAATCGGTGCAGGGGCTTTCGATAGTCGAGGGGATGGCAGCGGAGGTTCTCGTTGAGAACGGCACGGTATGCGGAGTGTTGTTGGCGGATGGGCGGAAGTTATCCGCAGCGGCGGTAATTCTGACGACGGGGACTTTTCTGCGGGGGATTCTGCATTGTGGCGACCAACAGTGGCCCGGCGGACGACTGGACGAACCGGCCAGCAATGAATTGAGCGATTGTCTGCGGCGGCTGGGACTGACGGTTGGACGGCTCAAGACCGGCACGCCGGCGCGGCTGGCGGGGGATACGATCGACTATGTGCGACTGGAACGGCAGGATGGCGACCAGCCACCGGTTCCATTTTCGTTTATCACGGATCGGATTGACCGGGCGCAAGTTCCGTGCTGGATCACTTATACCAATCCACAGATTCATCAACTCCTGCGGGATAATCTTTATCGGGCGCCGTTGTATTCGGGGCAAATCCAGTCGATCGGTCCGCGATATTGTCCGAGTATTGAGACCAAGATTACGCGGTTCAGCGATAAAGAACGACATCAGGTTTTTCTGGAGCCGGAGGATCGCGCGGGGACGACGATCTACTGTAATGGGATCAGCACTTCAGTGCCAAAGGATGTGCAGGAGGAGATGATTCGGCTCATGGCAGGGACGGAAAACGCGCGAATTGTGCACTATGCGTACGCGATCGAGTACGATTACTGTCCGGCGACACAACTGAAGATCAACTTGGAAACTCGGGGTATCAACGGGTTGTTTCTGGCCGGACAAATCAACGGAACCAGCGGGTATGAAGAAGCGGCCGGACAGGGTCTGCTGGCGGGGATCAACGCGGTACGGAAACTGAAACGACAGGAACCGTTGGTTCTCGGGCGGGATCAGGCGTATCTGGGCGTAATGATCGACGACCTTTTGACGCGCGAGATAGACGAGCCGTATCGAATGTTCACCTCGCGGGCGGAGTATCGGTTGTCGCTTCGGTCGGACAATGCCGATCAACGACTCACGCCGATTGGGCGACAGATTGGCCTTGTGGACGAACGACGATGGCGACGATTTGAAGCCAAGCGAGAGATGAAGGAACGGTTACGGGCATGGATGAAGAGCACACGAACGGCGGGATTAAGCGTCTGGCAGCGGCTGCAGCGGCCTGACGATCTGACGGCGGGTGATTGGCGCACGCATCCTGAAGTCGCCGCGATGGAGTTGACGGACGAGGCGATCGAGGCGGTGTTGATCGAGGCCCGATATGAGGGGTACCTGGGTCGGCAGTCTCGGCAGATCGAGGATTTCCGGCATCTGGAAAACATTCGATTGCCGGAGAAACTGGATTATGCAACGGTCCCGCATCTGAGATTTGAAGCCAAAGAAAAATTGTCGGCGCATAGGCCGCACAATCTCGGCCAGGCGGGACGGATCGGAGGGATAACGCCGGCGGATCTGATGGTGTTACAGATTCATCTCAGGAAATGGTACGAGCAACGAATGGGTGAAATACATGGGGAATCGACCAAGTAAGGGGAACAATATGCGAATGATTGCGATTTTTATGGCGTGCGTTTGTCTCGTGTTGGGATGTGAATCCAAACCACAGGAGGCGACGGAGGTGCCCGAGGATCTGATGCGAGAGATCGCGATGGAGGCGGCGCGGGATACGATCAAGATCGACGGGCCTGCGATTCTGATGATCGAGGCCAAAGACCAGATTGACAAACAAGCCCGTCAGGCGGCAATGGAGACCGCGCAACAGGTTGCCGCCGAGGAAAGTCATAAGGCCCTCGAACAGGTTCAATGGCAGAAGATGGAATCGCGCATTCAGGAATTGGAACGGGAGGTCCAACGACTTGCGGGATTGTTGGCGAAGGAACCACCGGTTCAGGAGGGGTCGAAATGAAGGGGGTGGTTCTGCAGGAAGGGCGTGTTTTTCCTTGATTTTCGAAAGGCGACCCGGTACATTCCCAATAATCACGGAGTGTCGAGGCAATGGGACAGGGTTTTGACATTACGGCGGTTTTTGCGGGAGTTCGGGGGCCGGGGGAGATCCTTGCGGCCGTGGGGGATATTACGCAAACGCTTCAATTTGGACCGATCAAACTTGCGATTTTCATCGCGTGGGTTTACTTATGCCTGTATTGCGCACAACGAGTGGCGTATAGCCCGTTGATTGCTCCGGAATACAGGCCGATTGCCAGCGTCGGATGTCTTTTGTTTGGCCCGCTGATTTTCGCGGTATTAATGATTGCGGACCTGACGGTCAAAGTGCAGGAGGGGGACATCACCGGCCACGACATTCTTCGATATCTCTTTGGGAATATGTTTGTCGGGCGACAGACGCTGCAAGGCCGGACGATCCGACCGGAGGATTTTATTGAGTTACTGGACGCTACGGGCAAAAATTTCTTTGAGGATATCGGCAACAAGGACGACCAGAAGGCCGCAGATCAAGAGACGCTGGCGGTGACGAGGGACATTATCCTGCAGGGGATTCGGCGGCGGGCCAGCGATATCCTGATCGACCCGAAGGGATCGGGTCAGTTCACCGTCCGATACCGGATCGATGGCATGTTGCATGTGGTGCGGGAGATTCCGGACGAACAGGGCAAGGCCGTAGTCAACAGCATCAAGGCGATCTCCGGGATGGATATTTCGGAAAAACGACGAGCATTGGACGGTTCGTTCATGGCCAAGATCTCTGAAGGCAATGTGTTTTTCCGCGTGGCCAGCTCCGGCGTGCTGGGTGGCGAGAAGCTGTCATTACGGATTCTCAACCAGGCGACGGGGATGATCAAGCTGGACGAGGTTGGCATCTCGCCGGAGATTTGCGCGACGATCCGCGAGTCACTGCAACAGCCGTCGGGGATGATCGTGATCTGCGGGCCGACGGGCAGCGGCAAAACGACGACGCTGTACGCGATGTTGGGGGAAATTGATTTCTTTACCCGGAATGTCGTGACGGTCGAGGACCCGATCGAATATGTTTTGCCGAACGCCAGCCAGATCGAAGTCAATGCCAAGGCGAACATCACCTTCGCCAATTCGCTGCGCAGTATTTTGCGGCAGGATCCGGATGTGATCTGCGTCGGCGAGATCCGCGACGGCGAAACGGCCGACATGGCCCTGCAGGCCTCGCACACGGGCCATCTGGTGTTGGCGACGCTGCACAGTTCCAGCAACCTTGCGACACTGGTGCGGATGATGGATCTGGGGATCAAGCCGCTGGTGATGGCGTCGGCTCTGTCGCTGGTGGTCTCGCAGCGGCTGGTTCGCAAGCTGTGCGATTTTTGCAAACAACCGGCCGAACTGGATGCCGAGACGATTGCGTCCCTGCGAAAAGAGAGATTCGATCCATCGAAGGTTTTAGCGCCGGTTGGGTGCACGAAATGCAACCAGACGGGGTATCTGGGCCGAACGGCACTGGTGGATGTGATGAAACTGGACGACGAAATCAAGGCGATTCTGGGCGGAAGTCACTTGTCACTGGGAGACTTGAAACAAAAGGGTGATTCGCTGGGCCGGAACAATCTGAAACGCGAGGGATTGAAAAAGGTGATGGCGGGTCTGACGACGCTGGATGAGGTCAAACGCGTGGTATCCAATCTGGGATAGACGATGCTGTTTTGGCTGGCAATTATTTTGGGTCTGGGCATGGCCGTGTGGGGACGGAAACGGGGGTTGTTTGTCCTGTGGCAATGCCTGATGAATTCAGCCATGGCGATCTATGTTGCCGTCATGCTCACCCCGCGGCTGGTGGGCATGTTGCCCGAGATCGGCCAGACGCCTTACCATCACACCACCGCGATGTTCGGGCTGGGGCTGATCCTTTTTCTTGCGATGCAGACTCTCAGCGCGACGCTCTTGAGCGGATTCGGTGAGGTTCGATTCCCGGCGATATTCGACGGGTTCGTCGCGGCTGTGGTGGGATTTGTGACCGGTTATATAGCGACCAGTTTTCTGGCCTTTACGCTTTACGCGATGCCGTTTGCCGAAGGCGACGGGGTGGCTTGGCTGTTTGGGCAGAATCGTCGCCCGGCCTCGGTCAAGACCATCGAGTCGGTCTGCGATACGGTGGGATCGCTGTCGTTGCAGTTCCACGATGATCAGGTTCAACGGACGATTCGATGGTATCTCCTGGCTCGAGGAGGCACAAATGAATTCCCTACCGACACCATTGGCCCAAGCCATCCCAAACCCATTCCGCCGAACGAAAAAGATTTTCCCCCATGGCAGAAATAAGGAAAAGGAATCCGTTTCCAACGGTAATTAGTTGGATTTCGAGAGTTTCCAGTTACCCTTTTTGACCCAGCAAGCGTGGAAGGAATCGACCGGTTCGACCAGGTCCACATGGCCATCAACAAAAACCACATTGGATTTTCCGAAGTTACGACCGGGGTCGCTGGTCTTGTGAAAACTGGCCAGGCAGTCGGCGAAGGGTCGTTGGTCTGTAGCGGAAGCAGGATTGAAAGCGACTGTCCCGTCAGCGTTATCGGTTCCTTTGATCAACAGGACATTGTCGTTAAACGGGGCCCCATTTAAGTTGGAGCCGTTCTCCTGAACGATCGGCCACATGCTTTCTTCACCAAAAAAAGCCACTTGTGACGGCGAGCGTTCGATGTCGGATAGCTTCTTGACTTGGCCGGCATATTGAGGGCCATATTTTAGACCGGGTCTCTGGCCGGCACCCAAATAGGAATTCATACTATAGGTGAATTGTGGACGCATCGGAATCCCGTTGCAACCCTTATCATGCGGAGGATAGGCGGCCCGGCCTGCACGGGCCAGATTGTCAAAAACGGGGCAGACATTAATCTTTTTGTTTTGTAAATACGGCCATAAATGGCCGGGGGCCTCTTCGGGATAATGGGAGTCATCATGCCATTGATGATCGTATTCGGCGGCGGTGAAGAACACCGAGGGTTCTTTATAGATGATACACCACGGGAACGGAAATTTGAAATCGTTGTCTTCCAGGTATAGGTTACCGACCAGGCCATACTGACGGATGTTGGTTTTGCAGATCAGCTCGCGGGCAATCTCTTTGGCCTTGGTCAGGGCGGGGATGACGATGGCCAGCAGAATCCCGATAATGGCGACCACGACCAGAAGCTCGATCAGCGTAAATCCTCGTCCGCGTTTATGTCCTCGACTCATCGTACCACTCCCGAATCAATATACCCCCCATAACGATTCCACTCTATCGAATCGTATCGAAATAAGCAAGAAAAAACCAAAACTACACCATAGTTATGGCCTCGAAATAACGGGCCGGCGGGCGGATTGGACGGTATTGTAGAGCAACATGGTGATCGTCATGGGCCCGACACCGCCGGGGACAGGGGTGATCAGCGAGGCCTTTTCGCGGACGGTCTGGAAATCCACATCGCCGACGAGACGGAAACCCTTTGCTTTCGTGGCGTCTTCCACGCGGTTAACCCCGACATCAATGACCACGGCGCCGGGTTTGACCATGTCGGCCGTGATCGTGTTGGGTCGGCCTGCCGCGGCTATGACGATATCGGCGCGGCGGACATGGGCGGCCAGATCTTTGGTGTGGGTATGGCAGACGGTGACGGTGGCGTTGCCCAGGGGGGATTTCTGGATCAGGAGGTTTGCAATCGGCTTGCCGACGATATTGCTGCGGCCGACGACGACGACTTCTGCGCCATCGAGTTTGACACCGCTGCGAACCAGGAGTTGGAGAATGCCGTGCGGCGTACAGGGCAGATAGGCCTCCTGGCCGACAACCATCCGGCCGACATTGACGGGGTGAAAGCCGTCAACATCCTTGTCCGGATCCACGGCCAGCAGGATGGCGGCCTCGTCGATGTGTTTGGGCAGCGGAAGTTGCACGAGGATGCCGTGGATGCGGGGATCTTTGTTGAAGCGGTCAATCAGGGCCAGCAGTTCGGCCTGGCTCGTTGCGGCCGGCAGGCGATTGTCGGAGGAGAACATGCCGATCTCCTGGCAGGCCTTTTCCTTGGCCGTCACATAGGAGGTACTGGCCGGATCGCTTCCGACCAGAATCACCGCCAGGCCGGGCGTAACGCCGCGGGTCTTGAGTTCGGCGACCTGCCGTTTCAATTCTCCGCGGATACTTTCGGCGACCGCTTTTCCATCAATAATCTTTGCCGACATGATGTGGCTCCTTCGTTGATCCTCGATAAGTGAATGCCCCCATAGTATACCGAAATTCCGCCGAAAAGAGAACCAAAATCCGTATCCGGCCGGCATTTTGACGACCGTCTACAACTGTGGTAGGATATCGATACTCGTACTGTCATGATTTCAGGAGAAGATCATGTTTAATCGTATCCGGAATAGTTGTCTTGCGGTTGTGGCCTGTTCGCTCTGGATTTGCCCATGGGGAATACGATTACAGGCGGCGGAGTTTGAATGTTTCGATGTTACGGATCCGGGGGAAATGTCCGACGGCGCCATGCGGATTTTACCGTGGAAGACGATCGTTCTGGATCCGGAGTACGGCGGCCAATGGGTGATTGCGGCCGATCTCGATAACGACGGAAGCGTGGAGATCGTCAGCGCTGAAAACTTCAACAAAGAGGATACCCACTACACCTCGACGGCCGTCGCTCAACGGTTAGACGGAACTGTCCTGTGGAAATGGGGAGATCCTTCGGTGGGAAGGAAGACCTGGCACCACGATGTGGCCTGCCAGATCCACGACTGGAACGGCGACGGGAACAAAGAGGTCATACTCTGTACTCGCGGATTTCTGGTCGAGTTGGACGGATTAACCGGACGCGAACGCAGGCGAATCGCGATTCCCGACGAGGCGACGGATTGTCTGGTCTTCTGCAATCTTTCCGGTCGGTCGTATCCGTGTGAGGTTCTGGTCAAGGATCGGTATCATCAGATCTGGGCGTTTGATATAAGCGGAAAACCGTTGTGGACCATCCGAGATCCCGGCGGTTATCGCACAGCTCACCAGCCGTTGCCTGTCGATGTGGATGGCGACGGGTGCGATGAAATCCTGGCGGGATATGTCTTGTTGAATCCGGACGGATCCATTCGATGGACGATCCAGTCATCGGGAGTGGATCTATCGAAGGGACATCTGGATTGTGCCCGTGTGTTGCGGGCCGGCACGGTTCCCGAAGATTTTCGGTTGGCGGTTACCTATTGCGGAGCCAATGCACTGGCGATGCTGGATGGAAAGGGAAAGACTCTATGGGAGCGAACCGGACATCATTTTGAATCGATCGATATCGGAAAGGTGCTGCCGGATCATTCCGGCCCGCACATTGTCGTCGATATTGATCATCAACCCGCCGGTCAAAGCCCGATCTGGGTTCTGGATAAAAAGGGCAGTCCCCTGGGGCAGATTATTACCGGTTGCAGCCGCCATCATCTCCTGATCGACTGGACCGGGGACGGGCTCGATGAGATCGTTGTGGCCGACTTTGGCGGCATGTATGATTCTCGCGGCCGGCGGATCGCAACCTTGATCACGCCGGGATCCGTCAATCGGTTCGCGGAAACCGGATTCGAAAACAGTATCCTGGCGGGCGATATGTCCGGCGACGGGATTGCCGACATCCTATTGGTCACCCCGGACACCGTATATATCTATAAGAACCCCGAAGGGAAAAAGCCGTCCAAGCCGATACCCCTGGGAACGGAATTCAATTTTACTCTTTATTGATTGCCCAGCGGAATCTTGTCTCCGTGTGGATTCCCCCGAATCCGCTGGGTGGTTCTAAAAAAACGAAACCTGCCGGATCGCTCCGGCAGGTTTTCTCTCAAGCTGCAGATCCTTGTTGTGGTTTATGGCTTAAAGTAACACGGGGGGTTCGGATTGGTGCACTGCATCCAGGTCGAGGCCATTGCGGCCAGGTCGTGGAGATTCACGACGCAATCCTTTTCGCCGTTGGGGCCTGAAACATCGCCCAGGGGATACGCATGTTCCAGATCGCCGCAGCGCGGTTCGGGAGATAACACGCGGAGCCGGTAATCGCAGCAGGTTCCCTCAATTGCGATGTAATACCGTCCGGCGCCGAGCGAATAAGTCTGCGTATTGGTACTGTTATTGGCCCAGAAATAGGTCAACGCGACCGGTTGCCCGATCTCATTGGTGGAGTACAGGGTGAACAGCTTCCAATCCCCGGCCAGATTGTGCAGGGAGAATTCATATTGTCCATCCCGTCCGGCGATGAAGGTTACCCAGTCTTTGTCGGTTCCGTAAGTGGAGTTGTAGTCGATCTTGGCTTCGACAAACACGCCATCCTTGCGGATCGTGGCCGCTTCCTCCCATGTGTTGGGGAACTCATCGACATTCGTCGCGATATCCGTGACCTGCAGAGTATAGTAGTTGCCGTAGCTACCGGACGATCCATTTACGCGGATCTTATAGTCCTCGCCTTTCCAGGATGTGACGGTGACATCCGTCGAATTGCCGATTACGACTCCGCCGCAGGAGGCCGGATAGACCTCAAATGCGGCACTGCAGTTATCCCCGCGGGCCAGCAAAATCCGGTAGGTGTGCAATGGTTCGGTGTGGAACACGAACCAATCCTGATCATACGGGTCGGAGTGATCCAAAGTGCCCTCGATGGCCGGATCATTGACGCCGATCAGACTCGGTTCCTCGCAACTGTTCGAAAAGCTGTCCGTTCCGATCACGCCAAACGATTCTACAGACAAGGCATAGTTGCCGCCTTCGTTGCTGATGCGAATGTAGCAGGGGCGCGAATATTCCAGATGTACGGTCCGTCCCTGCGTATCGTTGTTCGACCACCAATTCAGGATCAGGCCGAGGTTGCCGAAGGAGTCGGCCTGGAACAGTTCGATTTGTTTCCAGTTACCGATGGCATTGGTTAGCTTGAGCTGGTACATACCATAGGCGTCCGGCGTAAAGGTGTACCAGTCTTCATCGCTGCGATAGGTGCTGTTGTACTGAATCGCGCCGTCGATCCGCGTGCCGTCCGTGGGAATGGGCGTGGCGACATCGAAGGTGTTTCCGGAGTCGTCCGGATACAGGCCCAGATCCGTCACCTTCAACGTGTAAAAATTGCCGATTGCTCCGGCATTTCCGCGAACATAGATCTTGTAATCTTCGCCGTACCAGGAACTGACCGTCGCGTCCAAAGTGCTGCCGACGATGTAGGCACAGTCGGCGTTATAGATGTCAAAGACTACATCGCAGTTGTCCACGCGCGTCAACTGAATCCGATACATGTGTAGCGCGTCGGTGTTGAACACGAACCAGTCGGTGTCGTATTCGATGGGATTGCTGTGATCCAGCGTCCCGGTTGTTGCGTCGGCATCGATGGCGATGGTGGACGGGGACGC
>JAAYVQ010000111.1 GCA_012517095.1 Phycisphaerae bacterium
GCGCGTAGGGTGGGTCAGGGGAACGAGTTCGGCAAATCCCTGCAGGCCGCGTGGAAGCTGCGACAGGGGGAAAACCACGCCGGAGAAGAAAAACATCGGCGACAGTAACCCGGTGAAATAGAAGTTGAAGTGGTTGATGACCTTGACGAAAGAGGTCACAAACATTGACATTGCGCCGAACATCAGACCGACGAGGAAACCGAACAGGGGCGTCATCAGGGCCTGCGGCAAGGGGACGACACGGTAGCCGAAGGCGGCCAGAACCAGAAACACCACCAGCACCGAGAAAGTGAAGAACACGCCCTTGGTGCCGGCCCAGATCAACTCGCCGACGATCAAATCGCGGGCGGTGATCGGCGCGGCGAGCATACCGTCGTAAACTTTTTCAAACTCCAGGCGGATAAAGGTGCCGTAGGTACATTCGAAGGAGGCGGTCCACATGCCGGCGGTGACAAGCAGGCCTGTACCGAGAAACTCGATATAGGGCACGCCATCCATTTCGCCGATGAACTGGCCCAGACCCAGACCGACGCCGGCCAGAAAGATCAACGGTTCCAGGAACGGAGGCAGACCATTACTGATGAGGTTGCGGGTATAGACCCGCATGTGACGGTACCAGACGCTGAAGAGCCGCCAGGCCAGCGGCGGATAGGGGACAGCATTACTGGGTCTCATGCAACCTCCTGCCGGTGGCCTTGAGGAAGACATCTTCGAGGTTGGTCTGGCGTAGGTGGAAGTGGTCGCTGTGGAGCTGTTCGGCGAGCTTGCGAAGAATTTCGATGTCGTCGGCAAACAGTCGCAGGTCATTCTGTACCGGTTCAGCGCGGACGGAAGGCGGCAGCGCGGATTTCGACACGGCGGCGGCGGTCTCGCCCTCGACGATCTCGAGGACATAGCGTTCGATCTGCTCGCGCAACAGACGGCGGGGCGGGCCTTCGAGAATGGCCGAGCCGCGATCCATGATGATTAGCTCATCGCAGAGGGCGAAGGCCTCCTCCATGTAGTGCGTGGTCAGCAGGATAGTCGTGCCCTGTTTTTTCAGTTGTCGCAGTTTGTCCCAGATCAGGTGCCGGACCTGGGGATCCAGGCCGGTGGTCGGTTCGTCGAGAATCAGCAGCCGCGGCTGGTTAAGTAATGCGCGGGCGATGACCAGTCGGCGTTTCATCCCTCCGGATAATTCACGGATGTTGGCGTGGGCCTTGTCCGAAAGTTCCATGAATTGGAGCAATTCGGCGATGCGTTGACTGGCTGTGTTTGGCAACAGACGATAGAATTTTGAATAGATCCGCAGGTTCTGGGTGACATCCAGTTCGTCGTCGAGATTATCTTCCTGGGGGACGACCCCGGAGAGAAATTTGATCGCCAATTCGTCGTGGCGGGGATCGAAGCCGAAGATGTCCATAGTCCCGGCGCCATCGCAGCGGTTCCGGCCGTACAGCATTTTCATCATCGTCGTTTTGCCGGCCCCATTGGGACCGAGGAATCCAAAACAAGATGCCGCCCATACGGAAAAACTCAAGTCCCGTACGGCATGGACCACCCCAAAATTTTTGCTGATGTTACGAACCTGGATGACCGTGTCGGACATGGCATCCCGCTCAGAGCTTGTTGTCGAGGGCTTTCATCAAGCCCAGCAGAACCTTGGGAGCGATATCGGACAATTCGGGCTCAGGCCGTTCGGCGGCGGCCATCTTTCGGAGGACTTCTTTGGCCTGCTTGGCGTGCAAGGTGAGCCGGTCCTCGGTTTTCTGGGCGCCCTCCAGGTCACCATCGGCAATCTGGCGGAGATACAGAATAATCCAGCGGATCAGCTCCCGAGTGGGCGCGGGACCGTCGGGTGTGCGTTTTCCGTCGTTCGGCAGATCGGTTTCGTGCAGGATGTTCATCGTGAGACTATAGGTCTCGCGCATCGATTCGATGTAGTGGGTTTCTTCCGCCTCGTCGATAGGTTGCAGGGCCAGTTCCGGTTCATTCTCGGCCCGAGGCGAGGGAATGAACAGCCGGTGTCCGCAGGCGGGGCAGTTACCATATTTACCGCCGGCGTCGTCGGGGGCCTTGACCCGTTTCTTACACTTTTCACAGTTAAAGCTGATGCTCATGTTGGTGCTCCTCGCTTTGTCCGTGATTGAGTGGAATATTCCGCCGTCACATCCGTTCTGATTCCCCCTCGCGGGGTGAAACGGCTGGTGACGCGCATCCATCGCGGCCGGCATGCCGCGGAAAGATCGTCCAGAATATCATTCGTTAACCGTTCGTAAAAGACGCCCCGATTCCGGAAACGCTGCAAATAATATTTCAGACTTTTTAACTCGATACAGGATTTTCCCGGGATATATTCAATGGTGATCTCTCCGAAATCCGGCTGGCCGGTTTTCGGGCAAACACTGGTGAACTCCGGACAACGGATCGTGATCGTATAGGTTCGCCCCGGTCGGGGATTGTCAAACAGTTCGAGTTGGACATCCTTGCTCATCTCTTTACCTTTCCGCGATGACTGCTATACTGGGTAACCATCATACGCGGGATGGATCAAATTTGCAAGGATTGTTCATGGGCGGCAAGGCGGTAATACTATTAAGTGGTGGGTTGGACTCGTCCACGACTCTGGCGGCTGCGAAAGAACAGGGATTTTCATGCTATGCCCTGTCGTTTCGTTACGGCCAGCGGCACGCCGTCGAGATCGCCTCGGCGCAGCGGGTGGCCGCAGCGATGGGGGTCGTCGAGCATCGAGTCATTTCAATCGACCTGTCGCAGTTCGGCGGTTCGGCTCTGACGAACCCGACCCTGGCCGTTCCCAAGGATAATCCCGATCCAACGGTGGGCGAGATCCCGATCACCTATGTACCGGCCCGGAACCTGATCTTCCTGAGTTATGCCCTGGCCTGGGCGGAGGCGATCAACGCGTTCGATCTGTTTATCGGGGTCAACTGCTCTGATTACAGCGGCTATCCTGATTGCAGGCCGGAATTTATCGAGGCCTTCGAGACACTTGCCAACCGGGCCACGGCCGCCGCGATCGAAGGGCGCGGCCAATTCCGCATCCATACGCCGATTCTTCGTATGACCAAGGCCGAAATTATCCGGATGGGAACCCGCTTGGGAGTGGATTATTCCCTGACGCACAGTTGTTATGATCCGACAACAGAGGGATTGGCATGCGGGCGATGCGATTCGTGTATTCTCCGCCGAAAGGGTTTTGCCCAAGCGGGTCTTGTCGATCCGATGCGGTATGTCGAAACCTGAATCCAGGAACGAGAAGATGATCATCCATGAAGTCTTTTATTCGTTGCAGGGCGAAGGATTGTTTGCCGGGATGCCCAGCGTGTTTGTGCGAGTGGCGGGCTGCCCGCTGCGGTGTCGATGGTGCGATACGCCGCAGGCCTGGCCGGAAATGGCCGGACAGGAGATGACCCCCCGACAGGTCGGGCAGATCGCGCAGGAATACCCGACCTGGCACATGGTCTTTACCGGCGGAGAGCCGTTGGCGCATCCGGAGTTCCCGAAATTTGTGACGGCCTTCGCCGAGCCGCAGATGCACATCACCATCGAGACCAGCGGGATCAAATTCATCCCGGACCTTCCGTGCGACCTGATGAGTATCAGTCCCAAGCTGTCCAACACGCGTCCCATCGATCCGGAAACGGCCGACCGTCATGAACGAATCCGTTTCAATCGGCTGCAACTCCAGCAGCTACTGGACCACTATACCTGCCAGCTCAAGTTCGTAGTCGATACGCCCGAGGATGTGGACGAGATCGCCCGCTGTATCGAAATGCTGGATAATGTGAATCCAGATATGGTATATTTGATGCCGCAGGCGACCAATACCGAACAGCTTCTGGAGAAATCCCGCTGGCTGGCGGAGGTCTGCAAGAAAACCGGATTTGCCCTCTCCAGCCGTCTTCAAGTCCTGCTGTGGAACAACCAGAAGGGGACCTGAACAGCGGACTTGCTCGTTTGAATTTTCGATGAGGCGAAATTTGAACGAAAACGCTTGCAATGACTTCGATTTCCATTACAATCATATCGATCGCCCGGGTGGCGGAATTGGCAGACGCGCTAGCTTGAGGGGCTAGTAGGACTAAACTCCTGTGCTGGTTCGACTCCAGTCCCGGGCAATCAACACAGCAGCTCCCGTCAAAAAGAAAGGCCCCGTATATGCGGGGCCTTTTCTGTTGGTTTCAAGATCCAGCGACGATATCAACGATCGTTATCGTTTTCTTCGTCTTCGCCTTCATCGCCATCATCTTCCTCATCATCGGCTTCTTTGTCTTTACGGACTTTTTTGTCTCTGGCGAATTTTTCTCCGCCGTCTTTGCGTTCCTTGCGTTCTTTCTGGAATCCGGCTTCCGGACTGTTGGCCTTATCGCCTTTGTCCTTGAATCCCTCGAACTTCTTGATTTCGGGGCGGAATTTGAGGATATCCTTGGGCTGGTCCGGTGCGCCTTGTCCAAACCGACGCATCATTCCCATACCGCCCATACCCGCCATCGGACCCATTCGGCCGAACTGGCCGCGATCCTGTCGCGGTCCCTGACCGCGAATCCCGGCCTTGCAGCAGGGGCAGTCACATTGGCCCTGGCAACGAGGACAGGGGGCCGGCTGAATTTGCGGAGCATTGGCTCGCGGACCCTGCATTCCGGGTCCCATTCCACGCATTCGCATTCCCCTTCCCATTCCCATTCCGGGTCCCTGCGGTTGATTCATCCCTTTTCCCATTTCAGCCCGCGGACCCATTCCCATCTGTCTTTGCTGAGCGAATTTTTCACGAAGAATTGCCAAACCGCCGTTTTGGAGCCATTGACGGACAACGGGCGGAATATCCTGAAACCTTTGGGCACCGGCTTTCGGACGGAAATTCTTCGGGGCTGGTTGCGGCTGGGTCTGCGGGGTTTGATCGTTAGAGGGAACCGGCTGGTCGAGCATCATCCCTGCACCGGGTCCGCGACCCATCGGGCCAAGTCCCATACCCATTTCCACTCCTCCGCGGCCGGGACCCCTCTGGGCCCATGCAGAGGCGGACAATACAACGCATACGACGATAAAAAGAGTCATCTTTTTCATGGTTCAATCTCCTACTGAATGAGTGGATTCAATTTTTACTTTCCCCGATACTTTCCTGTGTCCAATGGGATTGTAGGATTGAAATCGTACTGGTAACACACGATTCGGGATTATTTTTTAACTTTTTGGCAATTGCCCGTTCAGTTGGCGGCAACGATCTTTGAGGCGGCCGACCGATTCATAGCTCAGCCGGCGGATTGTGAAGGCGGTTTTGTTGTGATTGAGCGGTTCGGACAGATCGGTAAATCGATTACATCGGTTGCCGTCGGGTGTTCCGGGGATCGGGGAAAAATCGGCCAGCATGATCCGGATGCCGAGCGAGTGGATGAACTCCATTGTCGCTTCTGCCTGCTGGCATTCGGATTCCGGATGGCCGATGATCTGGTAGGCCGTGATATTATGAGGATCAACCCCGGCCGAACGAAGATGTTCGACGGCGTCGGCCAATTCACTGCAGGTAACCTTTCTCCCCGTCTGGTTGTGCCAATCGACTGAAGCGCTTTCAAATCCGAGATAAAATGATTTCACATTCCCGGAGACCATTCGTTTGGCAATATCTCGACTTAGAAATCGGCAGTGAAGTGCGTTCGGAGTGTGAAAATTGAGGAGCAATCCTTCGCTCTGAACTGTTTCCAAAAATGGCAACAGACCCTGTTCGGCCCGAACCAGAAGGGCGTCGTCATAGAAAGCGATGTCTTCGGCCCCTGTGGAAGCGGCCCGCTTTACCTCCGCAACACAATCTGCGATCGATCTGACCGAGAATGGTTCTCCCATCAGGGGCACGGAACAGTAGGTACAACGGAACGGGCAGCCCTTTGTTATCTTGATAGCGGCCGATTCGATTCCAGGGTACCCTTTCCACCAGGCCGGGTTTGGAGAGGAAGGCGGTTCCAGATTCAGATGGTCGAAAAGCGGAGACAGATTGGATCCCGAAATGACAAGGTCCGCTCCGATCGAGGCGGCATGTGCAGGACAGAGCGTGGCGTACACACCCCCCAGGACGATCCGGGCTTTTGGATAAATCCGCCGAACATCCTCGATCACCTCCTGAACTCCGAGGTACCAGTAGGTCATGACCGTTTGAATGAGGACAAACTCGAAGGGTTGTTGATCGGAAAGAAAACGCAGAAAAGAATCCCGGTTTCGGCCAAACCGATACAAATATCGTGGGATATCCTTGAATGCGGCCGGTTTGGCGATCCGTTGTTGAGGGAAGTGGCCTCGGTGCCAGGTATCCTCTCGGGGAATATGACCTGTTTCGGTCTCGGCGGCGATCCGATCGAGATAATCGAACAAGACCATCTCAACCTGACCTTCAAGTTGCCCGGCAACCTCCAGCAAGCCGTAGGGCTTGAGCCAGAAATCGTAGGCCGAAAAATCGTAAATCGGCGGATTAACCAGCAGGATCTTCGGTTTCATGGAGGAATCCAAGATGGATCAGGGTTTCTCGCGGATTTCCCGTTTTCGTTGATCCCGGATCGGGGTTTTAGCGTCGATAGCGTTATTATCGAGGGTTACAGGTCCGACATTGTCCTCGATCTGGATACCGATGGTCTGTCGCCGGGTGTCAACCGGCCGGGTGTCGCGGATTTGGTTGCTTCTCAGGATCATATCATTTGTCTGGCCGCGGATCAGGATTCCCGCGACAATATTGTTTGTGCCGTTGTTTTCGATGAGATTGTCTTCGAGTCGATTTCGGTGCGGAGCCATGCCGAGAGTTTCGTTGCGAAACAGAACGCCGCCGGACTGATTGCCGCGGATCTGGTTTTGGCGGAGAAGGTTATCCGTGTCTTTGTGGCCGATGGAAATACCGACGCCACCGTTGCCTTCGAGGATGTTGTCTTCGAAGAGGCCGTGGCGAACCCGCCAACAGAGGAATAGGCCGTCGCCGCCGTTGTTTCGCGCCAAACATTTTCGCACGATGGGCCTTTGAGAACCGCTGCCGGGATGGAGACCCAGCGACGCATTGTTCTCGCTGAGGCATTCGTTAACGGTGACATCGTTGGATTGCTGGAAACTGATGCCGTCGCCATTGTAGTCTCGTACCTGGCAATGGTCGATGACCGTTCCAAATCCGCGATAGAGAAAGATTCCGGCGCCGCGGCAACCATTGAGGTTGACATTGTGTTCCTTGTTCCCCTCGATGATCAGGTGTTCGATGCGAACCTCTTGAAGGTCATATCCGCTGACGACGGGAAAGACCGTCGCCGCTTTGGCGTTGTCGCTGACCATGCAGTCGGCATTCAGCGGCCGATCTATTGACAGAATGTTTCCGTTGCGGCCGGTGATCCGGGCGACGGTGGCATGAAAGTAGTTTTCCTTGTCGCTCCAGATCGCTACGCCGCAGCCCACTTCAAAGCCCTTCGGATCCCGGACGGTGATCTGTTCTTCGCCGAAATCACCATCGATGGCCAGCGGCGAGACGACGCCATCGGCCTTGCGAAGGATGGTCTTGTCGGGTGTGCCGCGCACGCTGACGAACGGCCGCAGGTGCAGGGGATCCCGCATGAGATACTCGCCCGGGCCGATTTCGACGATGCCGCCGCCAAGCCCGGCGACATAGTCCACCGCCGCCTGCAAGGCCCGATTGTCGCGGCCGACGATTTCCGCATCGACCTGACCCACCCGGACAACCGGCCGTTCTTTCATAGCGGAGTGCATCCGGGTAGGCAGTTGCCGTTCGTCGGGACGGGGAGAAAAGTCCAGTTGCTCTTGATCGGCGCCAAAAGTCCAGGCCGAAGCCCACAACATAAGCCAGAGAAGGGATTTCAGGTTCTTCATGATATCCTCATTCGCAACTTCTGAATAATCCGGTTGAACACGACACATCGACAAGCGAAAGTATAGCACAAGACAGCCGGTTTATGAACGAGGTTACAGGCCGTGGGATGATTTTGTTTGTACGAATGGACAAAACCGAGTACAGTATTCCAACGCCCGATTCGAAGAATATGCGAGTCGGGCGGTTTTTTGTGAATGGACCTTTTGTAGAAGACAGAGGATTTATGATGGATAAGGGAACGATCGTTTCAGCGAAAGGTTTTCTGGCGGCAGGCGTGGCTTGCGGGATCAAGAAATCGGGCAAACCCGATCTGGCGGTCTTGGTGTGCCCCAGGGGCGCAACGGCAGCGGCGATGTTTACGACCAATAAGGTGGTCTCGGCGGCGGTGACGGTATGTCGTGAGAATACACTCGCTCGCAGGATCTTTGGCGTGGTGATCAATTCCGGCAATGCCAATACCTGTACGGGGACAAAAGGGCTATCCGACGCGCGGACAATGTGTCGTTCTCTGGCCGGTGAACTGCAGGTGCGGCCGGATGAGATCTTTCTGGCCTCGACGGGAATCATCGGCCATGCCTTGCCGATCGACAAAATCCAATCTGGATTGCCTGTAGCGGTCAAGCGTTTGTCCGGCAGCCCCAAGGCAGGGATGGACTTTACTCGGGCCATCATGACGACCGACACCCGACCCAAGATCGCAACGCGAGCGATCCGGCTCAATGGCAAGATCGTGACAATTGCCGGGACAACCAAGGGTGCCGGGATGATCGGGCCGAATATGGCTACGACGATTTGCGTAATGACGACCGATGCGGCCGTTTCGAAAGCTCTGCTGGGGCAGGCCTTGAACAAGGCCATCGGCCAGTCGCTCAATCGCCTGACCGTGGATGGACATCAGAGCACAAACGATACGGCGATCCTTCTGGCCTCCGGGGCTTCCGGGATCCGGACTATTCAAAATCGGAATTCGGCCTATCGGGCTTTTGAGAAGGCCTTGTGCGAAGTAGCCGATGATCTGGCTAAACAAATGGCTTTGGATGCCGAAGGCGCCACGCGGATGTTCCGGGTGGAGATTGAAGGCGCTGCCAACCCGGCCGAGGCGAACAAGGCCGCCCGAGCTGTGGCCGATTACGATCTGGTCAAGTGCGCGATCCACGGTGGCGACCCCAACTGGGGGCGGATCATCTGTGCCGTCGGATCCTGCGGCGTCCAGCTCGATCCCGGCCGTCTGACCTGCTGGATCGGTGGGGTGTGCGTGTTCCGCAACGGCCAGCCGACGCGGTTCGACGCCCGGCGAGTCAGCAAGATCATCCGGCAAAAGGAGCATCTCATCCGAGTCCGGCTCGGGGCGGGTAAAGCGGCGGATTTCTGCTATGGTTGCGACCTCGGTTACGGGTATGTGGAAATCAATGCCGAATACCACACATAAACCGGATTTTGACGCTTTTTGCGAAAAGCCAGCCCAATCCCGAAATTCGTTGACGGGGACCTTATCGATGGGTATAATATGGTTTGTGAATCCGGAATGAAAATGGAAGGAATTTCCAATGACTGAAATGACATATATCCTGGCGTGGATGCCGGGTCCGTGGGAATTGATGGTCATCCTGGTGGTGGCGATCCTGTTGTTCGGCCGCCGTTTGCCCGAGATCGCCCGGGGGATGGGCAAGAGCATCACCGAGTTCAAGAAAGGACTCAACGAGGCCAAGAACGAGATCGACAAGGATCAGGATATCAAGGATATCAAGAAAGAGATCCAAAGTACCGTCGATACGACCAACAAAACCCTCAATCAGGACTGACAGTGAAAGGTGTGGCAGGGTCGGGGGCGAAGGGTAGGGAATCGCATCCTGCTGGCACTGCGAGATATTTGGACCGGATATGACGGGTTTTCGACGCGCCATTTTTCACTGCGCCTTGTGGCTGATTATCCTGCTGATTCTGTTTTCCATCTACGGGGCCTTTCAGGGAGCTTCCGCTGCGCGAGCGTTCTTTAATTCGATCCCCATCGGCGTCTATTGGTTTTTCCTTATCCTGTTCCTGATCGTCTCCATCATTGTCTTTCCCCGCCTTCTCAGGATTCCATCGTTACTGCTGATTCATGTCGGCAGCGTGTGCGTTCTGCTGGGCGGGCTCTGGGGTTCTGAACCGATCATGCGATGGATGGATCCGTTCCGTTCCGGCGGACACTTCATTCGCTCCGGACGAATGCTGATCTACGAGAACGAATCGGACAACCGCGTGATCCTGGCAAATCACGCGGCCTCCTTTGGCAAGGATTCCGCCGGGCGGATCGGCATCTTCGAAGAGGGTAAACAAGAGCCGGTCATGCTGACCGATGATGACGCGCGGCTTGGCAAGCTTCCCTTTGCCCTTCGTTTGACGGATTTCCGGCTCGATTATTATGATACTCCCGAGGTGATCATCGAGTCCGATGATCGGAAGGTCTGGAGGATCCCGGCAGAGGTGGGGGTTGAATATCCCCTCGGCGATCAGGGAACGGTAACGATCCTTCGCGTGTTTCGAAACCTCAAGCTGTCGATGGAGAACGGCCAGATGGTTCCCTACGATCATCCCGGTCCGGCATCCAATCCGGCGGCTCACTTATTGTTTCATACTCCGGATGGAAAAGAAGAGAAACGGTTTGCGTTTTCATTCCCGGGAGGCGGTCATGGAGGCGGCAAATGGTCGGTCCGGTACAGCCCGCCGGGAATGGTCAGGGACTATTTCAGCGATCTGGAAATCGTTCGGGACGGTCAGGTCGTTGAACGAAAGACCATCGAAGTCAACCATCCGTTGTACTATGGAGGGTACTTTTTCTATCAGGATTCCTACGATTCTGTCGGCGAGCAATATACCATCCTCCAGGTAACCAGCGATCGCGGATTGATGCCGGTGTTTCTGGGATTTGCCATGCTTGTCTTCGGCAGTTGCTGGCATTTTTGGATTCCGCGGAGGAGGATCTGATGGAATTCAAACCGACGATCCAGGGAACGATGATCTATGTGACGATGGCTTGCTGGATTCTGGCGGTGATCGGTTCGTTCATCCGGCGGACCGGATTGAGCGGGATTTTATTTTTTGTCGGTTTCCTGATCGCAGTGGTCGCATGGGTTTACCGATGGATCCATGTTCAACATGTTCCGATGCAAAACCTGTTCGAGGTGTTTCTGACTCTGGGAATGTTGATCTGGCCGATCTGGCTGTTTTCCCGGCGCGTGCTGGGCATTCGTTCTTTTGTTACCGATATCCTCATTGGGTTGATCGTACTCTATCCGGCGGGTTTCAGTTTTCATGCCGAACCGCAGCGTCTGCCTCCCGCTTTGCAAAGCTGGTTATTCGCCCCCCATGTGGCCGTTTATATGTTGTCGTATGTTTTAATGGCCAGAGCGGCTGTACAGGCGGGAGCCGTTCTGTGGTATCGGTTTTTGGAAATGCCTGAAGTCCTCTCCGTCGAGGCCGAACGGGCCGCCTACCAGTTGAGCCGTATCGGATTTCCATTGTTGACGCTGGGTTTGTTGCTGGGCAGCGTCTGGGGTCAGCGGGCCTGGGGCGACTACTGGGGATGGGACCCGAAAGAACTGTGGTCGCTGGCCTCGTGGCTGGTCTATATCGGGTATTTCCATTTCCGGTATATGTACGGGACGCGGTATCCCCGCATCAACAGCATCTGGGTTCTGGCGGGGTTGGCCTTCATCATCATCACCCTGTTATGGGTCAATCTGTCGCGGATCTTTCCGGGCCTGCACAACTACGCCACCTGACGGCCATTGTGAATCCGACTTGCTAATGCTTGAACCTCAAGGGATTTTGAGGCATACTATGGGGATGATACTTGGGTGTAATCCAATCCAATTTTTGTGTATCGTCCCCGATCGGGTCTTTCAACGGCAGGGGGGCTGCCGGTGAGACCGCTTACGGTGGCAACGAGGGCCAGTCGCCTGGCCCTGGCGCAAACGCAGGCGGTGATCGACGCCCTGAAGGCGGCGCATCCCGGTCTGGAGGTAGCGATTCATACGGTGGCCACACACGGCGATCAGGATTCTCACACCGAATTGTGGAAGTTTTCCAGCAGCGGACTGTTTACGACACAGGTTGAGAAGGCGGTACTTGAACGCAAGGCCGACTTTGCGGTTCACAGTTTCAAAGATCTGCCCACGCAAACATCCGCCGGGCTGTGTATCGCGGCGGTTCCTCCGCGACACGGGCCGGAAGATGTTTGGGTATGCAATTATCCTGTTTCGGGAATCGGAGATCTTCGGCCGGGCGCCAGGGTGGGGACTTCCAGCCCGCGGAGGATTGCCCTGTTACGGGAGAGTCGAAGCGATCTAAAGATCGTACCGATCCGGGGGAATGTGGAAACCCGAGTGAAAAAGGTTACTACCGGACAGGTGGACGCGGTGGTCATGGCCCGTGCGGGACTGGATCGGGTGGGGCTGTCGGACCGGATTGGTTCTGTTCTCGATCCGACTCAGTTTATTCCGGCCCCCGCGCAGGGGGCGTTGGCGATTCAATGTCGCAGCGACGATCCGGATGCGATCGGCCTGTTGCTGGTTATCGACGATCCGGCTTCGCGGCTGTTTGTCGAGGCCGAGCGGGCGGTCCTGGCCCGGCTCCATCCGGGCTGTCATGCGCCGGTCGGCATCTATGCGCGACGGGAGGGCGACGATATAATCCTGTCGGCGTTTGTCGCCGACATGTCGGCCCGGCGGGTTCTGCGTCGGCAGGTTTGCGGCCCGGCGGCGCAATCGCTGGAACTGGCAAACAAGTTGGCCGACGAACTCATCGGTCAGGGTGCCGTAGAGATTTTATCCTGTGTGGAGAATGATGAGTAGAGCCAAGGTATATTTGGTGGGAGCCGGTCCCGGCGATCCGTCGCTGTTGACCCTGCGGGCTCTGGAGTTGATTGCGCGGGCCGATTGTATTGTCTATGATGGTCTGGTGGCCCCGGAAATTTTGCGTTACGCCCGCCCGGACGCCGAGCTTGTCAGCGTGCGCAAGCGGACCGGCGATTCGCCGGTCAAGCAGCAGGACATCCACCAGATCCTGCTGGACCGGATTTCGCAGGGTAAGATGATCGTTCGTCTCAAGGGCGGCGATCCGGGCCTGTTCGGTCGTTCGGCCGAAGAGGTCGCCCTGTGTATCGAACAAAATGTGCCCTTCGAAATTATTCCCGGAATTACCTCGGCGCTGGCGGCGGCCGATTATTGCGGGATTTTTCTGACGGATCGTGAGTCGAGTTCCCAACTGATGTTTGTAACGGGCCAGAAGGCGGCGGGTAAGATCGACAGTCGGCTGGATTTTGCCAACATGGCCGCGTTCGGCGGGACCATCGTCTTCTATATGGCGATGACGCGGCTGGATCTGATTACGGCGGAGTTTATCCGGAATGGGAAAAATCCTAAGACACCTGTGGCTGTGATTCAAAATGCCAGCACGCCGCGTCAGCGATTGTTGCTGTCGAATCTCAAGAATGTCGCCGGGGATTGCCGCCGCGAGGGGATCGAAGCCCCGGCGATTGTGATTCTTGGCCCGACGGCCCACACTGATGCCCGCCGGAACTGGTTTATGGCAAGGCCGCTTTTCGGTAAACGGATTGTCATTACCCGCGACCGGAAGGGAAACGAAGACTTCGCGATGGGATTGCTGGATCAGGGCGCCGAAGCGGTTGTGTTTGATACTATCCGGATCGTCGATCAGACACAGGATGCGAATGTTCAACCAGTTCTGTCGAATCTTTCGGCGTTCGACTGGATCTTCTTCACCAGCGCCAACGGCGTGCGACATGTCTTTTCGGCGCTGTCGCAAATGGGTCGTGATGCCCGCGCTTTGGCCGGGCCGAAGATTGCCTGCATCGGAAGCGAATCGGCTCGGTGCTTGTCCGAATATGGCATTCGGGCGGATTTTGTCCCGACGAAGTTTACCGGCAAGGCGATGGTCGAAGAGTTGGCCAAACAAGAGTCGCTTGCGGGAAAGAAGATCGTTCTGCTGCGGTCGGGTATCGCTCTGGACGATCTGCCCAGGGCGCTGACACAACTGGGCAGTGTCGTAACCGATTGCCCCGTATATACAGTCCAATCCCTGCGAAATGATCCGACGGATCTGCTTTCGAAATTGTCGGGAAACCGGATTGATTGGATCACCTTTACAAGTTCCTCGACGGTTCGCTCGTTCTTTGAACAGATTCCTCTCGACCGCGTTGCGGCGTCGAAGGTCCGGATCGCTTCGATCGGTCCGGAGACCACAAGGCAATTGAAGGACCTTGGGGTTCGAGTGGATCTGGAGGCGGAACGCCACACGATTGAAGGGCTTGTCGAAGCCCTGAAGGGATTTACGGAATGATCAATGTTACCAAGCTGTATTGCGGTCGCTCCGGTCAGTCGGATCCCCTGCGATATCCCGAGCGGCGGAATGTCAAACCGATCGCCGTGTTCAACTGTACGGCCCGGTGCAATCTCCGCTGCGTGCATTGCTACAGTTCGTCGGACGCCGCCGTCTCAGCCGGGGAACTCTCGACCGATCAGGCCAAACAGCTTATCGACCAGATCGCCGATTATGGTTGCCCGGTTCTGCTCTTCAGCGGCGGCGAGCCGATGCTTCGGGCGGACCTGTTCGAGCTGATTGCGTATGCAGCGAAATGTAAGCTTCGCACGGTGCTTTCAACCAACGGTACGCGGATCGATCCGTCGGCGGCGCAGCGGCTCAAGCGATTCAATGTCAGCTATGTCGGAATTTCGCTCGATGGACCCGAGCCGCTGCACGACGCCTTTCGCGGCCGCCCGGGAAGTTTCCGCGATACGCTCAACGGTATCGCCAACTGCCGCGCGGCGGGATTGCGGACGGGTCTTCGCTGTACGATCACGCGCCGAAACTGCGAACATATCGAAACGATCTTCGATATCGCTGAAAAAAACGGCGTCGGGCGGATCTGTTTCTATCACCTGATTCGTACGGGCCGGGCGACGGAGTTGCAGGAGCAGGCCATCACCGCCGAGCAGGCCCGCAACGCCCTGGACCGCATCATGGAAAAGACCGAACAGCAGGTCGCCGCCGACTGCGTCGAAGAAGTCCTGACCGTCGGCAACCACGCCGACGGGCCGTATCTGCTGATGCGGCTCCATCGCATGGGTAGTACCGCGATGGCGCAGCAGGCGATGGATCTGCTGCTCAGGTCCGGCGGCAATCGCGTCGGCCAGAACATCGCCTGTATCAGTTGGAACGGCGATGTTTTTCCGGATCAATTTTGGCGAAACTATCCCTTGGGTAATGTCTTGCAATCTCCCTTTGGCCGGATCTGGGATAATGTGGAAGACCCGGTTCTGAGGATACTCCGTAACAAAGACCAATACAAAGATCCCAAGTGCGCCCGGTGCCGGTTTTTCACCATCTGCAAGGGCAATTACCGTTCGTTGTCCGGCCGGCCCGATCTGGCCGAGTGGTGCAACGAGCCGGAATGTTATCTTTCTGAACAGGAAATATCCCCTACGAGTGGATAGGAGAGCGTTATGGGCTTCCCGAATACGCGAATGCGCCGTCTGCGAACGACCCCGACGATGCGCCGGCTGGTCCGCGAGACGACGGTGACCGTCGATGATCTGGTCTATCCGATGTTTGTCTGTCCCGGCGAAAACATCAAGCAACCGATCCCATCATTACGCGACTGTTTTCATTTTTCGCCCGACCGCATCGCCGCCGAGACGGCCGAGATCGCCGCGCTGGGGATTCCGGCGGTACTGCTCTTCGGCCTGCCGAAGACCAAGGACGCCCGCGGCTCGGAGGCCTGGGCTGCAGACAGCGCCGTCGCGCAGGCGATCCGCGCGATCAAGAAGGCCAATCCCGAATTGCTGGTGATCACCGATGTGTGCCTGTGCGCCTACACCGATCACGGCCATTGCGGCGTCATTCGCAACAACCGCATCGACAACGACGCTTCGTGCGGGCTACTGGCCCAGATGGCGCTGGCCCATGCCCGCGCCGGCGCCGACATCGTCGCCCCATCGGACATGATGGACGGGCGAATCGGGGTCATTCGTCGTGCGCTGGATGAGGAGGGATTCACCGAAACGGCGATCCTCTCCTACGCGGCCAAGTACGCGTCGGCCTTCTACGGTCCTTTCCGGGACGCCGCGCACAGCGCCCCCGGCTTTGGCGACCGCAAGGGTTACCAGATGGACCCGGCGGCCGCGCGGCAGGCGATTTGCGAGATCGAGCTGGATATCGAAGAGGGGGCCGATCTGGTAATGGTAAAACCGGCGCTGCATTATCTGGATATTATCCTTACCGCCCGCGCTCGCTTCGAGATTCCCATCGCCGCCTACCATGTCAGCGGGGAGTACATGATGCTTCACGCCGCCGCCGATGCCGGGTATCTGGACCGCGACGCCGCGACGATGGAGACGCTGACGGCGATCAAGCGGGCCGGCGCCGATATCATCCTGACCTATTCGGCCAAGGACGCCGTGCGAATCCTGCGTTCATGAACCACGGCCATGCCCAATCTGTTCCCGCCGGCGATTCAGTCCCGCGTCCTCGGATCATCGCCTTCGAAGTGACGCGCCGATGTCCCTTGCGCTGCCGGCATTGTCGCGCGGCTGCTTCGACCGATTCAACCGACGGCCTTTCCACCGAGCAGTGCAAACGGGTCCTCAAGGGCATCGCCGACTTTCACAAGTCGATCATCATCTTTACCGGAGGCGAGCCGCTGGCGCGCGAAGACATCTTCGAGCTGATCGAGTACGCTCGCTCGTTGGGTCTGCGTTCGGTGCTGGCCACCTGCGGAATGGACCTGGATGCCGCGACGGCACGGCGTCTGAAAACATCCGGCGTGCTGTCGCTGTCGTTTTCTCTCGATGGGGCGACGGCCGCCTCGCACGACGCGTTTCGACAGACGCCCGGCGCCTTCGACGCGGTTATGTCCGCCATCGAGGCGGCAAAATCCGCCGGTCTTCGCTTTCAGATCAATACCACCCTCACGCGGCTGAACCTGTCGGAAGTCGGCGCGATCGCCGATCTTGCCGTACGTGTGGGTGCGGCCTGTTTCAATCCGTTCATCCTGGTTCCCGTCGGCAGGGGGGAGGCGATCCGCGATCTGCTGCTGGGGCCGATGGAGTACGAAGACCTGCTTGGCCGACTGGCCGATCTCTATCGCGACAGTCCCATCGAGGTCCGCGTGACCTGCGGCCCGCAGTTTGCCCGCGTCGTCCGCCGAAAGAAGATCCCCAACGCCGAGGCCATCCACGGCTGTCTTGCCGCGACGGGTTTTGCCTTTATCAGCCACACCGGACAGGTTCAGACCTGCGGATTTCTCGACATTTCAGCGGGAAGTTTGATTGAATACGATTATGATTTCGGCCGCCTCTGGAAAACCTCACCGTTATTGGTGTCGATTCGCAAGGATGAGTATCGCGGCGCCTGCGGGGATTGCGGCTATCGTACCGTCTGTCGCGGCTGCCGCGCCCGCGCGCTGGCCGTGATGGGCGATGTCCTGCACGAGGACCCGATCTGCATCCTGGCCCAAAAAAAGGTGTCAGGAACCTTTTTTGTTCCCGATCCTGCGACGGGTGGTAGCCACCCCCGCATGACTGAACCTCTCGACGAATTCCAAAAGCGGCTGCTGACGGTTCTGCAGGATCCGTTGCCGCTCTGTCGTCGGCCGTTTGCGCGGCTGGCCGAGCGGCTTGGCGTGACCGAATCCCAGGTTCTCGACGAGACCATCGCCCTCAAATCCGCCGGTTGGATCCGCCGCTTTCGCGGACAGATTAACTATCGTGCCCTGGGCCGCACGGCCGTACTCGTAACCGCAAGCGTCCCCGATGACAAACTCACAACCGTCGGCCGATCGGTTTGTCAATTGTCCGGAGTCTCCCACAACTACATCCGCCGCCATCGTTTCAACCTCTGGTTTACCCTGCAGGGCAGCTCCCAAGCGGATATTGAACGACAATTAGCCGAACTGTCTGGAAGCACCGGAATGACATTTTACTCCCTGCCGGCATTGCGACTTTTCAAGCTCGATGTGCGGTTTAACCTTGCCGATTCGTCCCCGTCGGCTCCTGAGGAATCGGAGAATTTCGGCGAGCACTCATTCGCTGAACCTGTGATCCTGACGCCGATCCAGAAAACAATCCTGATGGCTGTTCAAAAAGAGTTGCCCTTGGTCGAGCAGCCGTTCGATTTGTTGGCTGGAATCGATCCGGCAACCTCCATACAGACGATACAATCCCTACAATCGCTCGGTATCCTTAGGCGAATCTCGGCGGTTGTGGACTACATCCGTTTGGGTTTTACCGCTAACGCCATGTTCGCCGGCTCAATTCACGACGACAAGATCCTATCCGCCGGCCTTGATCTTGCCCGTTACCCGTTGGTCAGCCACTGTTACCATCGTCGCCCGTTCCCCGAACTGGATTGCAATTTGTTTGCCATGTTCCATGCCCGATCTGCTTCGGCCATCCATGAGGCCGTCGAATCCTTCATTGCCCGTTGGCAACCCGCTCATTATGCCCTCCTCGAAACCGTCGCCGAACTCAAAAAGCAGCCGGTAACTCACGATTTTTCGGAATAATCCTGAATATTTCAAGGAAATGGCCGAATTTTTCGGAATTTGGGTGTTGATTTTAATCTAAAATTGCCATACAATGCCAAATGAGGTCAGTATTTTCCCGGAGGAAATACTATTGTGATGAAAATAAACATGTCAACAATAACATCGGGGGAGCCAGGGTTTACCTACTGCGCCCGGAGAAACCATCTTTAACCCTTTCTTGGAGGTAATGGCAATGGCAAAATATCCAATCCTTTCGGTCTGTGCAATTCTGTTGATTTGCGCGTCAATGGCTCAGGCCGCCTTCATTGTGGAGGCCCATTCATCTGGACGGGCGAACGCGACCAATTTCACCGGGACGGGAACATCGAGTATAAAAAGTACCGCACCTGGCTGTATTGCCACCGGTAGTATCTTTAGCGGTTCAGGAGCCGCGGGCAGTTCAACGGAGTATGTGTATAAGTACACGCCTGCTATGGATATGGATAACTGGTCCCCGGCTCCGGGAACGGACCTGACCAATGGGCACAAAGCGTCAGGCCTTATGGGCGGGCTCAACGGCAAATACAATGTGTACATTACCTGGCCGCCTTCGACCAATGTCGGCGGAACATGTTCGATTACTGTGACCAATGATGGCGAAGATGTCGTCGTCAGTCCGGTCGATATGAATACCGGCGGAACCGGAAATCCCGGCGGAAACCACGGTTGGTATCGGGTTGCCGAAAAGGTTCATTTGTCCGGTGGTACCCAGTATGTGGTTCGCCAGAAGGTCGTCACTTCCGCATATGTATCGATGCGTTCGCACGGGGTATTGTGGGAACTGGTCGAGCCGGATCCGCCGATGATTACGCTGACCGAAACCAATGAAAAGACCGCCGTGACCGAAGGCGGCATCGCGGATGATTATACCATTGCGCTATTGCAACAGCCCGCATCCTTGACCCAGGTCTCCGTTATCGCAAAAGATCCCAATCAGGTGATTCTGAATGGAACCCTGAATCAAACCGTTCTGACCTTTACGCCCGATAACTGGGCGACGCCTCAAACTGTGCAGGTTCTGGCAAACGATGATTTGGATGTTGAAAACGATCACTTTACATGGCTTCGGCATTGGGTGTCCTATGCGGATGATCCCAACAGCATCTTTGCCGGTTTTCTCAAAGTCACGATCGCGGACAATGAAGCGCCGGGCGTGCTGATTGTCGAATCCGACGGAAAAACCGCCGTGGATGAACAAGGGCCGACCAGCGATACTTATACCATTCGTCTGATGATGGCCCCGACAGCCCCGGTTACCATCACCGTTGCGGCGGATGCCGATACGGTTGTCGCATCCGGCCAGGCCAGCGGATCCAGTATCCAATTGACTTTTACTGCGGCGGATTGGTTTACTCCTCAGACAGTGATTGTCACTGCCGTGGATGACGAAGACAGCGAATTCGATCACACTTCGACGATCACGCATTCCGTCTCCAGTGCGGATTCCGGATACAACAACCTGGCGGCAGCGGGTGTGGTAGCGAAAGTGGCCGACAATGATTGCGGCGTCTGGGGATATGCTCCCGCCGACTTCAACAGGGATTGTCATGTCACCCTGGAAGATTTCGCGACCTTTGCGTCCGAGTGGATGACTTGTTCGGTCCCGTATATCGAAGGATGTACCAATTGGTTGCCGCAATAGCGGATAAAAATAAACCGTAAATCGATTCGACCCGAATTGATTTGAAATATGGCGTTCAAACAATTGAGTTCGGAGGCAGGTTATGAAAAAAGCAATACTGGTATCGGCCATCGTGTTGATGGCAACCGCCGGGGTTCAGGCGGCGTTTATTGTCGAGGCCCATTCGTCGGGCAAGGCCAATGCCAACTTCACCGGGACTGGCAGTAACAGCACCAAGAGCACAGCTATCGGATGTACGGCGTCGAACAGTCTGTTTCTAACCAGTGCTGGAAGCCGGGACTATGTGTACAAGTTCACGCCCGGGGTGGATTTGGATAACACTACGCTGACCGCGGGAACCGATCTGGGTAACGGCGATCTGGCATCCGGACTCGTCAGCGGGACCGGTATCTACAATGTGTATATCACCTGGCCTGCCTCGACCAATGTCAATGCGGCTGGGGCAAAGCTGACGATTACCAATGATGGAACCGATGTCGTGATCGACATGGTCAATATGAACACCGGCGGCACCGGCAACCCGGGCGGTAACAACGCCTGGTTGAAGATTGCCAGCAATATTTCGTTGACGGCAGGAACCACCTATACTGTAACTCAGACGGCCCTGGCTGCATCCTATGTCTCGATGCGCAGTCATGGTGTCATGTGGGAACAACAGATTCCGGAACCGGCTTCCCTGCTATTGCTCGGCGCCGGCGCGTTGGCCGTTCGGAAGTTTCGCAAAGCGTAAGCTTGACGCTGTGATCGGATTCGTTAGGATGGCGGAGTTTTCGGCTCCGCCATCCTCAAGCAAGGTCTGGTGGATGGGGGGTTATTTCCGGACACAGGGAGGGTCTGGACGAATCGCAGGATTCTTTTCGACGGGTATTCATTATGAAGATGTCTATCGGTATCCGGATTGTCGGGATATTGGCCGTGATGATGGTGAGCGGTCCGGCCGGGTTCGGAGCCGATCTGTGTCCCGTGGGCGACATCGACGGCAATTGCCGGGTGGATATCGGGGATCTGGTCGAATTGAGCTATGACTGGCTCTGGCGACCGGACTATCCGGCCCTCAAGCTCGGGGGATTTTGGAAACTGGACGAATCCTCCGGCCAGACCGCTCTTGATAGTTCCCCCGGAAATCACCCCGGGATGTTGAAGAACGGTCCCGTCTGGCAGCCGACTGCGGGTCGAATCAACGGCTGCCTGCAATTCGACGGCGTCAATGACTATGTCAACCTCGGCGCCGTTCTCAATCCCGCTGACGGTCCGTTTACCGTCTGTTTGTGGTTCAAAGGCGGCGAAGCCAAAAAGACCCTGCTGGGTCAGGCCGACGGCTCCGGGTTCGGCCGTGATTGGCTCCAGATCGATACGAATGGATATCTTCGAACGATGCTGATTGATGCATTACCGGTTCCGCTTACCGGAAACATCCTGGTCACGGGCGATCAGGACTGGCATCATGCGGCGCTGGTCTGGAATGGCTCGAAACGAAAACTGTATGTGGATGGCGTTCTGGATGTCGAAGACGCCTCGCCCTTGCTTGGAAACCTGCTCGGGTGTACCGGTTCGCTCTATCTGGGGGCGACCCGGGGATTGGCCAGCGTCAATTTCTGGTCCGGTTCGCTTGATGAGGTCCGGATCTATACCCGGGCGCTGTCCGTCTCGGAAATCTCCGGTCTGGTTTATCCCTGTCAGCCGAATCCCAAACCCGCCGACTTCAATTGCAGTGAAGGGGTGGATTTTTCCGATCTTGCGGTTCTGGCCTCCAATTGGTTGCGTGGACCCCGTGCGGAGTACCGGTGCATCTGGGCCGATTCCTGGAA
>JAAYVQ010000112.1 GCA_012517095.1 Phycisphaerae bacterium
CCGTCTCTGTCAGCAGCTTACCTGCGACCACCAGCGGCTCTTTGTTGGCGATCGCCAGTGTCTTGCCGCACTTGGCCGCCGCCAGCACCGCTGGCAGTCCCGCCGCGCCGACTACGGCCGTCAGGACAATATCCACCTCGGGCAGCGACGCAATCTCGACCAGACCTTCCGGCCCGGACAGTATCCGCCCGCCGAAATTCTTCATCGCTGTCTGAAACTGACGGGCCTTGTGCGGATCGGCTACCGCCGCCACCTTCGGCCGAAACCGCCGGCATTGCTCTTCGAGCAGTTCGATATTCTCCCGCGCCGATAGCGCGACCAACTCGTACCCCGACCCCAGCACGGAGATCACCTCCAACGCGCTTGTCCCGATCGACCCCGTCGATCCCAATATCGCAATTCGTTTTGCCATTCCGTTAATTATCCCACAAAATCCCCCCCCGGTCAACCGCCATTCCCGTCCGAGCGTGTAAGCCCCCGGCTTCATGCCGGGGGTTATTGGAAGACCGCACTCCGTTGCGGCCGATCGTTATTCCGACCGGGTCCGCAACGGAGATGAATCGCATTCTTCGCAGCGGCGGCTCGGGCAGCGACGCCTACTACTGTCGTGTTCCGAACAGTATCAGTCGCGTCCTGGATAACCGGTACTTCTACCTTGGATTCCGTGTGGTTCTGGGTTTGGATTAACATTTTCAGTTTCATGTCATTTGTACGAGAGGATTCCAAACCCGCCCCTACCCTTGCCGACAAATTCGCGGGCCGGAATCGCGATGGATCCCGGCCCGCATCTTCAACAACTCTCGCATGGAAAGAACTTTCACATCCGCGGCATGAGTTCGCAATTCCGAAGAACCCATCCGGAAGAAAGGGCAGACACAGAGGTCTGCCCCTACAATTCTATCTATATACTAACCCCTATATCCTGAATCCTGCACTCACTGTCCCTGTCCGGCGATTTCGATGTGCATGTTCTTGTCGTACTTCATCGTAAAGCCGTAGGTGACGACGGTCGCCTTTTCACCGGTGGTGTTGGCCGGTAGCGTCAGGTCCCATCGCAGGATGCCCTTCTTCTGCACCGTGCGGGTATACTCGGCGTCCTTGCTAAGTTCATGCGACATCGGCGTTAAGGCCACTTCGACATTCGGATTTTCCGCGTACGGGATCCGTTCCAGCAGCCGCAGCTTGACGGCCTGGTTCTTGTAGTTGCTCAGCTCGATGCGGTACTGCTGCTCGTCGTTGCGGTTGCCCCAGAGGGTCTCGACCTTCTTGTCCTTGAACTCACGGACGACCTGGACCTGCGAATCGATCCCGAATCCGGCCGTGAACGGCTGGCCGATCGTGACCAGGGCCATGTCGCCCTTGCCGACGAACTCGCCGTTGCGATACATCGACGCCGGCCCGGGCAGCAGGATCGTGTCGCTGTCGTTGACCATCTCTCCCTGCAGATACACATAGTCCGTCAAGAGCGGCGTAGCGACCAGCGTAAACTCGGCCTTGGTCCGGACGAGGGCAATCGTCAACAATTGCTGATCGCTGCGGCTGGGCAGCGCCAGCTTGCCGGGTAGCTTGTACATCACGCTGACGCCCTCGGTCCGCTTGATCACCGCCATCCGCTGCTGCATCTGGACCAGCGCCTGCTTGTCGGCATTGAGTTCGATGAACTGGTTGCTGACGGCGATACTGTTGAGCTCGACCTGGGCGAGTTTACCCTTCTTGATGTTTTCGCGCCGCGACTTGAGCATCTCTTCGAACTGCTGAGTCTGATCAATCAAC
>JAAYVQ010000113.1 GCA_012517095.1 Phycisphaerae bacterium
GATTTTCCGTGTTGGTCAAATAGCAATTCAAATCTTACCGGGAAACCCCGGGAAGGAACGGATACGAAGTGAAACATCCTGTGCTGCGTATTGGCCAAAGAACTGGCTTTTGCATACGACTCCCCACAAAAAGAGCATACTGTTAGGGGAACCGATAGATACATTTTGGCCACTGGAAGGACATATTCACCTTCGGAAAGTATTGAGTAGGATTTGTAGAGAAAGTCCTCCCTATGATAACAGACCCTCAGAAAGCCCATCCACCGATCCGATTTATCCCGGACACAAAATAGATCCGCGTCCGCTTCGGATGGTCTTACGATACGGGTTTAACTATCCTGACAACTGGGATTCTTTTGATTGAGGTTTGAAATGCCGGATCGATTAATCGAAATTCGGATCGAACCAAGTGGGGACTGTATCCAATCGGATTGGCCAAACGGGGTCATCGGATTTCTTCGGAATCATCCAAACCTCCGGTTCCATGCCGCCGCGAAAGGTAATCTGAACCCATTGCTCTTCGTCTTCGACCACTTTTTCGGAATTTATCCGCATTATAACGATACGGCTCTTTCCGGGTTCCAATTTTGCCATTTCTGCATACAAATCGGGATCAATACAGACGGTAGTCTCTTTTTGCCCTTCGGGAAGAATAACTGGCTTGTCAAGGGTTTCTTGGACAGCAACCGGTTCGGGATTTACCGACGGAGTGGTTTTTTTGGTGCATCCGCACGGGATCAATATCAGGATTACTACGATCAGGATCAGCTTTGTTTTCATCGTTTTGCCTCCGCTTTTCCGCATGGTAGCAAAAGCCGGTTGCCGGGGCAAGCAAAATTCCGGAGGGCCGCATGACGCCGGTGCTCTCCATTTCGCTGAGCGGAACCACGGTAACGGCTACGATCACGGCCACGGCCGGGTTTCCTTTCCAGCGGAAACACCGAGATATGCTCCGCAGGGCGTTTTTATGGGTGGGTGGGATTGTCCGGATATATGGAACTCAGTGGAACTACCGGATGATTGAGGTCGTTATGAGAGTGTTAATCTACAATGGTTTCGTCTTGGTACTCGTAGGTTGTGTAATAATACTCATTGGGATCAACATAAATATCTTTGTATCCCTCTACCGGCATTCCGCGCTTGAATTTTTCAAAATTGCGTTGAGCGATGTTTTTGTACCGTACCTCTCTTATACGCTGATAGATCCGGTCTCGGAGAAACCTCATCTTGCCCACACTCCGCACATCGGCATGGATCACAAAATGATTTACGACCAGAAAACCAACCGCAACCGCCAGGACTGCCGCGATCAGGATCAGCTTTGTTTTCATGGTTTTGCCTCCGCTTTTCCGCATTGTAGCAAAAGCAGGCGGCCGGGGCAAGGGAAAATCCGGAGGGCCGCATGACGCCGGTGCTCTCCATTTCGTTGAGCGGAACCACGGTATCGGCTACGATCACGGCCACGGCCGGGTTTCCTTTCCAGCGGAAACACTGAGATATACTCCGCAGGGCGTCTTTATGGTTGGGTGGGATTATCCGGATATATGGAATTCAGTGGATCTACCGGATAAATGAGGTCGCCATGAGAGTCTCCATCCAAAATAGTGTTGCCTTAAGGCGTGTGGGTTACATGCACCACCCCGTTGGGGTCAATGGTGACAAAAATATCTTCGTATGGATTCCCTTTTATTGTGCGTGCGATTCTTTCCATCTCGCGTCGAGCGACCCACTCACGCCATATAACCATTACGCGACAGCGGGCCCGATAATAGAGCAACATCACCGGTCCGACTCCCGGCGTTTTGACATGGATCACAAAATGATTTACGACCAGAAAACCGATCGCGACCATCAGAATTACCGCGATCAGGATCCATTTTGTTTTCATGGTTTTGCCTCCGCTTTTCCGTATGGTAGCATAAACCAAAGGGCAAGACAAGGGGGGAGCGGAATGCGTAATGGCCCCAGACGGCGGGCGGTTTCTACTATAGAACAAAATTTTCGGAATTCTGCTTGTCAAGTGGTAAGTCATGGAGTAAAGTACCTTTATGAAGGGTAAAAGCAAAATCGAAAAACTGTTGCGGGCTGAGTTAGCGGATACCGACGAAAGCCGCTATTCCATATCCCACAAGACCGGTATTTCCGAGCCGATTCTATGTCGGTTTGTGGCCTGTACGCGGGGCCTGTCCATCGAATCGGCTGAACGGCTGTTGGATCATTTCGGGTATCGGATCGTAAAGGACAAAGGGACCGGAAAATGAAACTCACAACGAATAATTCGGATGTGGACCAGCGCATCCGCGATTGTGCTCAGGATTTTGTCCGTGAGGGCGATCATTCAGGGCATAGCGGCACTGATCTGGAGGGGAATGGCGATCCCAAACGAGATCGTGAAGTGAGAATGAAGATTACCCGACCCTTGATAACATTGATTCGGTGGGTCAAAATTGTTGCCGTATGGTTGGTATATGCCGTAGGGGTTGGGCTGGTACTGGTGGGATTGTATAAAATCATGGTGGCGGGCGTTGAAATGATGTCGAAGTGAAACCTGGCAAGCTTAACGAAAGATCCAAGCGGGTCCAAGCAGATTCAAGTTGTGATCAGCGACGGCAAGCGAGTATCGGTGCGAGTTGTTACGGGATCGGGATTTATCAGGAAGGAACCTGAATCACCTATTCTGGGCATTTTATATCCATTGCGGATGAGAGGAGTTGAACCTCTACGAGCGTTTAAGCCCACAGGCACCTGAAGCCTGCGCGTCTGCCAATTCCGCCACATCCGCGAAAAACAACATTCTACTCATTGGGAGAAAATCGTCAAGAGGGATTTGCGTGTTTTTTTACAGTGGAATCCGGCCCTGACCGAATCAATCATGCGGTCATCCCATCGGCTCCGATCCGTGTCCGACGACATAAGTCGGACATCTCGTCGAGTTCGAAACGAATACGGGTCAGGTCTCGTTCCTGGATCGTTCCCTCCAGGATACGGGCTTTCTCCGTGAAAACGGCAAAACCCGCAAATCCCCCCAATCCCTTGAGAGCATGGGCCTTCAGAGCCAGGTCGGCAAGGTTTCCCTCCTCGAACGACTTGCGCATCTCCTCCAGTCGCCCGGGCAAATTATTGACAAAGGTCTCGATCGTTTTCTGATAGTCCGGATCGCCCGCCAGAAACGAGACGATCAGCCCGCCTTTTTCCGCCGTTTCCAATTGTTTGACCTGTTGAAGAAATCGCCAGATTTTGCGAAGAAGCAAATCTTTCTTAACCGGCTTTCCGATAAAATCGTCACATCCGGCTTCCAGACATTTCAATTCATCGCCCTTTTCCACGGATGCCGTCATAGCAACGATGATTGTCGTTCGATTCAGGCCCTCAGCCCGGATGATCCGCGTCGCGTCAAAACCATTCATGACCGGCATCTGCATGTCCATCAGGATTAAGTCGTATCGCCGTTGACGAGACTTCTCGATTGCATCCTGGCCGTGATTGGCCATTTCGACCCGATATCCCGCCCGATTCAGAATAATGTCCAGCAACGATCGATTTTCCGGTACATCGTCCACGACCAAAATTGTCGGTTCAGATCGATCCTCCTGAGGCGAAGGACCCTCGTTCGCAGCCGTTTCCGGCGATACGGAGGATTGTGACGGTGCCGGAGAAGGCGGGGGTTGCGGTGCGTCCGTCTGAGGGATTTCAGCTTTCGCCGATTCCGGAGATTCCGAAGCCGTTTCGTTTCGACACATATGCACAAGTTCGTCAGCCACCTGCAATAATTGGGTGGCATTCTCCGTGATCTGCCGTAAATGCGGATTCCCGGCCGTATCCGTTTGTTCCTGGCGAAGGATTTCGGAGAAGCCGAGTATATTCTGCATCGCGGTACGGATCTGGTGGCTTAAGCGTTCCAGAAACTGACCGGTTCGGTATTTCGCGTATTCGGCTCGGTCTCGATTGTCGATATATTCAGTAATATCTGTCAACGAAATCCAAAATCCATCAATCCGTCCCTGACGAATCAGGGACGACAAGTGGGCGTGAATGTCCTGCTGCCCGGTCGAAAATCGGATCGATACCGGCGTTGACCGTACGGACCGTCGCAGATCATCGATTCCGGCCTGAACTTCGTCGCGATGGGCCGGAGGAACCAGTTCCGTCAGATTCCGCCCAATCCAATCGGATCGTGGCCGTCCCAGCAAGTTGGTTGCCGATCCGCTGATTTCCCGAATCGTTCCGGATGCGTCCGCGGCCGCGATACCTGTCGGAATCCGGTCTAAAATCCTGAATATTAACTCGTGGATTTCCTCTTGCTGATCCCGTTTTTGTTGGGCATCCGTGATATCCGCCGCGATGCCCAGAATTCCCCAGATTGTCCCCCGCCCATCCCGCAATGGGACTTTGCTGCTTAACAGAGTGACCATCTTGCCCTGGATTGTCTGGCGCCGTTCCACATTGACCAATCCGATCCCCGTCCGGATGACTTCCCGGTCGTATTGCATTGGAGGTCCCGACCATGTTCCCCGCCGCGACAGATCGGTCTCCGTCTTGCCGCGGATTTCATCGGGACTGTCCAAACCCACCATCCGGGCGAAAGCCGTATTGGATCCGCGGAACACTCCGGCCCGGTCCTTCCAATACAATCCGTATGGGATGGCGTCCAGAATCTCTCGTAGAGCATTCAGTTTTGATTGAAGATCTTCCTCAGTCTGTGTATGTTCGAATGATAGCATCTGGAGTTCGTCATTGACCCGTCCGATTGCCAGATGCGCCGCCAAATGCGCCTTTTTTCGTTCGTAGCGGAAATACATGACGGTTGCCAGAGTCATCGCTGCGAGAATGCAGACCGTCATCAGAATCATATCCCGCGCCTGTTCCTGTAGAGGGGCCGAGATTTGCTCGGTTTCGTCCATGCATACGCCCACCGTCCAGTGGGTATCGGCGATCCTCATCGGAGACCAAGCCATCGTTGTTTTGCGCTGACTTTCCGTCCCGGAAACAAATCGGTCCACCCCCGCGATGCCTTTGATCATCCGGTCAATGATGCGGTCTTCCTCCCGAAGATCTCCCAGTTCTCGAAGACGCAACGCGAAAACCGAGCGACCCCAAAGCAACTCATCCGGATAACTGATTAAATCCCCTCGCCGATCCAGGATCCAAGCATATCCCCCGATTCCCATGCGGATTGGTTCGATCAGGGCATTGATTGAATCCAGAGGGATCATCGCGCGAATCCAACCCAGAACCTGTCCGGAATCCTTTACCGGAAC
>JAAYVQ010000114.1 GCA_012517095.1 Phycisphaerae bacterium
CCGTCTCTGTCAGCAGCTTACCTGCGACCACCAGCGGCTCTTTGTTGGCGATCGCCAGTGTCTTGCCGCACTTGGCCGCCGCCAGCACCGCTGGCAGTCCCGCCGCGCCGACTACGGCCGTCAGGACAATATCCACCTCGGCTAACGAGGCAATCTCGACCAGACCTTCCGGCCCGGACAGTATCCGCCCGCCGAAATTCTTCATCGCGGCCTGAAACGCACGCCCCTTGTGCGGATTGGTCACCGCCGCAACCTTCGGGCGGAACCTGCGGCATTGCTCTTCAAGCAACGCGATATTCTCCCGCGCCGACAGCGCAACCAACTCGTACGCCGGCCCCAGCGCGGAAATCACCTCCAACGCGCTTGTCCCGATCGACCCCGTCGATCCCAATATCGCGATTCGTTTAGCCATTGGATAGTAGTATCCCACAAATCCGCCCTCCGGTCAACCGCTATCCCCGCTTGCATGAAAGCCCCCGGGTTTATCCCGGGGGTTGTTGGAAGGCCGCACTCCGTTGCGGCCGATCGTTATTCCGACCGGGCCCGCAACGGAGATGAATCGCATTCTTCGCGGCGGCTGCTGGGGAAGCGACGCCTACTACTGTCGTGTTCCGAACAGTATCAGTCGCGTCCCGGATAACCGGTACTTCTGCCTTGGATTCCGTGTGGTTCTGGGTTTGGATTAACATTTTCAGTTTCATGTCATTTGTACGAGCGGATTCCAAACCCACCCCTACCCTTGCCGACAAATTCGCGGGCCGGAATCGTGATGGATCCCGGCCCGCATCTTCAACCGCTCCCTTGGAGAAAAATGCCCATATCCGTTGTAGGGGACGGACGGCGTCCGCCCGATGAAATGGGGCACACACCGTGTGCCCCTACCTATATCCTATCGCCTATATCCTGAATCCTAAACTTACTGTCCGCTGCCCGCAATCTCGATGTGCATGTTCTTGTCGTACTTCATCGTAAAGCCGTAGGTCACGACCGTCGCCTTTTCGCCGGTGGTATTGGCGGGCAGCGTCAGGTCCCACCGCAGGATGCCCTTCTTCTGAACCGTACGAGCGTACTCGGCATCCTTGCTCAGTTCATACGACATCGGCGTCAGCGCCACCTCGACATTCGGATTTTCCGCGTATGGAATCCGTTCCAGCAGCCGCAGTTTGACGGCCTGGTTCTTGTAGTTGCTCAGCTCGATGCGGTACTGCTGCTCGTCGTTGCGGTTGCCCCAGAGCGTCTCGACCTTCTTGTCTTTGAACTCGCGGACGACCTGGACCTGCGAATCGATCCCGAATCCGGCCGTGAACGGCTGGCCGATCGTGACGAGATTCATATCGCCCTTGCCGACGAACTCGCCGTTGCGATACATTGACGCCGGCCCCGGTAGCAGGATCGTGTCGCTGTCGTTGACCATTTCGCCCTGCAGGTACACATAGTCCGTCAGCAGCGGCGTAGCGACCAGCGTAAACTCGGCCTTCGTGCGGACCACCGCGATCGTCAGGAGCTGCTGATCGCTGCGGCTGGGCAGCGCCAGCTTGCCCGGCAGCTTGTACATCACGCTGACGCCCTCGGTCCGCTTGATCACCGCCATCCGCTGCTGCATCTGAACGAGGGCCTGCTTGTCGGCATTGAGTTCGATGAACTGGTTGCTGACGGCGATACTGTTGAGCTCGACCTGGGCGAGTTTACCCTTCTTGATGTTTTCGCGCCGCGACTTGAGCATCTCTTCGAACTGCTGAGTCTGATCAATCAAC
>JAAYVQ010000115.1 GCA_012517095.1 Phycisphaerae bacterium
ATTTTCTCTTCGAATACGCCCGTTTCCCGTTTAATTCCCGCATGAATTTACCGACAAATTCCGAAAAATCAGTTTGAATTTTCCAGATTTTCCGTTATAGTAAAGTTTTTTGGTAATCATCAGGAATGTTGAGTGTGATGATCTTGGAGGGTTCTGTGAAACAGAGTGAAACCATGCGATTGTTCATCGCTGACGACCATGGTATTGTTCGGGAAGGACTCAAATCCCTCCTGCGACGATACCCCGAAATTGAGGTTGTTGGAGAAGCCGCCACGGGAGCGGAAACGATTGATCTGGCCCGTATAATCAATCCCGATGTTGTAATCATGGATATTCATATGCCCGGCCTGGATGGAATCGAGGCCTCTCGGCAGATCCTGCGGGACAATCCAAAAATCCGGATCTTGGCTCTGGCGGGTGCTTTGTCAAATGCGGCATTATTCCAGGGAGTTCAGGCCGGTATCAAGGGCTTTATGCTGAAAGAATCCATGTTCAGCGAACTGCTTGAGGCGATTACCGCCGTCTTTCGCAACGAGGAATACTATTGTCCCCGAATCCGAAGTCAGGTGGCCGGAGATTACAAGTCATTTCTCTCTCAGGGCAAAGCCGTACAAGAGACGCTTATGGATCTTCAAGAGAGAGAATTAATTCAATTGCTCAGCGAAGGCAAATCTATTGCTCAGATCGCCGAATATTTCCGGAAAAGTCCCAAAACCATTGATGCCCGTCGCCGAAAGGTCATGGCCAAGTTGGGGTTTTCGAGCATTGCCGACCTGACCAAGTTCGCCATTGCCCAGGGGCTGACCGATCTGAAGTACTGAATCTGGTCTAATGCATCAGGTTCCGGGTTGTGCCCGTTTCCATTTCCATTCTTCGACCGCGCAAAACAGGCACGGCACGATGAACAGAGTAATCAGACTTACGGCCATTCCGCCGATGGAAGGAATCGCCATCGGCTGCATCACATCCGAGCCGCGGCCGGTCGCCCAGAAGATTGGCATCAGGCCGAAGATGGTTGTAGCCGTTGTCATCAGGCACGGCCGGATTCGTTTGAGTCCCGCTGTCAGTACCGCCTCGCGAATCTCCTGTATCGATCGGAACTTCGCCCCGCGAAAGATGCCTTCCAGATAGGTGGAAATCACCACGCCGTCATCATCCACCACGCCAAAGAGGACCAGGAAACCCACCCACACCGCCACCGACAGATTCACGCCCCACCACGACAACAGAATAAATCCACCGGACGCCGAAACCAGAACGCCAAAGTAGATAATCGGCGCCACCCACCACCGCTCGAATCCCAGATACAGCATTACGAACATGATGAACAGACACGCCGGAACCAGGATCCGCAGTTTTTTCGTCGCTCGAACCTGGTTTTCAAACTGCCCGCTCCACTCCCAATAATATCCGGCCGGAAGTTTCAGCGTACCGTCGCGCACGGCCGACTGCAAGACGCGCTCGGCGTCATCGACCACGCTGACTTCGTCACGGTCGCGCGTATTCATCGTCACATATCCCACCAATAAGCCGCGCTCGCCCTTGATCTCCTGCGGCCCCAGCACGCTCCGGATCGTCACGACCTGTGACAGCGGAATCTGCGCCCCATTACTGCTGGGCACAAGAATTTTTTCGAGTTCTGGAATATCTTCGCGAAACTCGCGCAGATATCGTACGCGGATTGGATAACGCTGCCGCCCCTCGACGGATTCGCTGATCGTATTGCCGCCGATGGCGATCTCAATGACATCCTGTATGTCGCGGATGTTCACCCCGTACCGCGCGATTCGGTCACGGTCGATCTCGAACTCCAGATAGGGTTTCCCGACGATGCGATCGGCCACAATATCCGTAGCGCCCGGGACATGCAGAAGCAACTGCTCAATCTGCAACCCAATCCGTTCGATTTCTCGCAGATCATCGCCGTAGATCTTCACGCCCATCATCGCGCGAAAACCCGTCTGCAACATCACCAGCCGCGTCTGGATTGGTTGAAGAAAAGTTGGAAGAACACCCGGAATAGCCGTTTTCTCCTGAAGCTCCGCCAGAATCTCATTCTTGGTGATTGTCCGATTTTCCGGCCAGATCCATGCCAAAGGGCGCTTCAGCCAATCCGGCCAGCCGGAATAAAATCGCTTCACCGGGATCTGTCGCCATTCGGAGGTCGGTTTGAGCAGGATCACCGTCTCGATCATCCCGATCGGCGCCGGATCTAACGCCGATTCCACCCGGCCGAGTTTGCCCACCACCGATTTGACCTCCGGAACGGAGGCCATCGCCATATCCTGGCGAGCATTGACTTCCATGGCCGGACCCAGTCCCGCCTGGGGCAGCAGCGATGGCATATACAAAAACGATCCTTCATCCAACGGAGGCATGAATTCCCGTCCGATCCCTGCCAGTACCCGCCGGTCACGAACGACCTGAAGACCTGCCTGTGTTTCCGCCGACCGTTCGGCCGGATCCTGTCTTCGCCACAGCAGCCGTCGATAACTCGAACCATCGGATCGGCGAACCGTTTGCCAGCGCAACTGATCGAACTCGACGATCGGTCGTTTGATTTCCTCATCCGTTTTGGCGTACATTTCGCGTTTCAGCTCCGCCGAGGCCTTCTCGTGGGCGAGTGCATTGATTGCCCAGCCGACCGGCGCGAGCGTCCGGCCGATCCCCAGCCACAGCGTCAAGCCGGTGAACAGGATCACCAGCGGAGCTGCCATAAAAGTTTTCTTGTGCGCCAGAATCCATCGAAGCGTCGGCGCATACACCCCGGCGATCGCCCGGGAGACGACATTTTTCTCCAGTGGCAAAAACCGCTCGCGGGTCATCCGTACAAACGCCAGCGAGACGATAACGCCGACGACGATGGACATCGGTAAGCCGCTGTAAAGACTGTTCGATAAGGTCGCGGCAAACAGAGCGTGTGCGGCAACCGCAGCGGCGATCCCGAACCCCGCCGCAAGCGTCCAAATCGTCCGGTTGGACCGTTTCACCGGCCGAAACACCAGGTAACACATCAGTGGCACCACCGTAATCGCCAAAATCACGCTGGCCCCGATGGCGAAAGTTTTCGTGAAGGCCAGTGGCCGAAACAGTTTCCCCTCCTGATCGGTCAGGAAGAAGACGGGAATAAACGACACCAGCGTATTCGATACCGCCGTCAGGATTGCCCCGCCGACCTCTGTGGCTCCTTCGTAAACCTTCTGGAAGTGGCTTTTGGTTTTATCGTCAGTAGCGACATGCCGGTAGATGTTCTCCGTCATAATGATGCCCATATCAGCCACATCGCCGATCGCGATCGCTAACCCCGCCAGCGACATGATGTTGGAATCAATCCCGCCAAAATACATCCCCATAAAACACAATCCGACTGACAACGGCAGGGTCACCAGCACCGTCATTGCGCTGCGAAGATGCAGCAGGAAGATCAGAATGACTCCCCCGGCCATGATCGCCTCTTCGGTCAGCGCTTCCTTCAGCGTACCAAGCACTTCTTTGACGATGTCCGTACGATCGTAGAAGGAAACGATCCGCACCTGCGAAACGCGACCGTCGGCCAGCGTCTTTTTCGGCAATCCCGGTTCCAATTGGCGGATCTTGTCCTTGAGTCGCCCGACGACGGCCAGCGGATTCTCGCCGTATCGCATCAGCGCCACGCCGCCGACGGCCTCCACGCCGCCCTTGTCGAGGGCTCCGCGCCGAAACGCCGGACCCACGCTGACCGTGGCGACATTCCGCACCTGGATCGGCGTGCCTTCCTGCTGACGGATGACGACCTTCTCCAGATCCTCGACGCCTCGGATAAAACCGATCCCGCGGATGAAGAATTCGACGCCATTTTTTTCCAGAACCTTGGCGCCGACATCGATATTGGATTTTCGGACGGCCTCATAGACCTCCAGCAGCGACACACGATGCGCGCGGAGTTTATCGGGGTGCACATCGATCTGGTATTCCTTCACAAATCCCCCGATACTGGCCACCTCCGAGATCCCCGGCACCGAGTTGAGCTGATAGCGGACGAACCAGTCCTGGATCGACCGTAGTTCAGCCAGATCAAATCCTTCGCCTTCCAGTGTGTACCAGAAGACCTGTCCCAGCGCCGTGGCGTCCGGTCCCAGGGCCGGTACTACGCCGGCGGGCAGCCGTTGTTGGGCGACATTGATCCGCTCCAGAACCCGTGACCTCGCCCAGTAGTAATCGACGCTATCCTCGAAAATCATAAAGACCATTGAAAACCCGAATCCCGACATCGAACGGATGGTCTTGACGCCGGGAGTTCCCGTCAGTCCCGTCGTCAGCGGATAAGTCACCTGGTTATCTACATCCTGCGGGGACCGCCCCGGCCAGTCGGCGAATACGATCACTTGTTTTTCCCCGATGTCCGGGATCGCATCCACTGGCGTGTGTGTCAGGGAATAGTAGCCAACCCAGACCAGTGCCGCCACCAGCAGTAGCATCAGGAAGACATTCTTCAGACACCAGTGGATGATTGCATTGACCATCAGTTGGAATCCTTCTACTGAGTTCCCTGCATAGTAGGTTGAGAGTGATCTTGAGTGGGAGTCGTCATGCCCCCGGGACTGATCAAGCTTGGCAGGCCGCGGATCTGGAACTGGCTGTCCAGCAGAAAAGCCCCGTGCGTTACGACCTTGTCGCCTTCTTTCAGGCCGCTCAACACCGGATAGGCGTCCTCGGTCCGCGGACCGGTCTCGACGGCGACGGGGACATAATATCCCTTTCCTTTCTCCACATACACCAGTTTTCGCAGTCCGCTATCGAGCACGGCCGTGATCGGTACCGTCAGCGCCAATCGTCCTCCCGGTTTGGGAGGCATCTTCTCCAGGTCCATCTTGCATTTCGGGCAGGTCCCCGGCTCATCCCTGACCACCTCCGGATGCATCGGGCAGGTCCATTTGGGTTTCTCGGGTTCGGCGTTTTTTTCATCATCAACCGCTCCGGGAATTTGTACCAGTGGCATCTGGCACTCCGGGCACGCCCCCGCCTGCGGCGATAACACCAGCGGATGCATCGGGCAGGTCCATTTCCCCTCCACGCCCGTCGGAGCGGGTTTGCCGTCAGCCATCAGTTCCGCGCGGATCGACGCGCTGACAAACATACCCGGCTTGAGCTTTTTGTCGTGGTTGTCAAAATTCAGCATCACCTTGATCGTGCGTGTGGCCTCGTTAAGGATCGGGCTGATGAACCAAACCCGGCCGGTGAAAGTCATGCCCGGGTATGCCTCCGAACGAGCGGTGACCGTCTGGCCGTACCGAACCCACAGCAATTCCGATTCGTAGATTTCCAGCGATACCCACACGGATTCGAGGTTGGCCAGCCGATACAATATGTCGCCGGGCTTGACGGCGCTGTTGAGAAGGACCATTTTTTCGATCACAGTTCCCGCGATCGGCGAATACAGCGTGAGCCGTTCCTGGATTTTTCGTGACTGAATCAGTTCGTCAATCTGGTTTTGCGTTAATCCGAGGTACCGAAGCTTGCGAGTGGAAAGCTCGACGAGACTGGACGCCGCCGTCCCGCTCATCGCCACCAATAACTCCTGCTGCGCCGCGATCAAGCTGGGGCTATAGACCTCCACCAGATGATCGCCCTCCTTGACCTCGATTCCCGTATAATCGACAAACAATCGTTCGACATATCCCTCCACGCGGACGGTAATGTTGGCCATCGCCGCCTCGTTGTATTCCACCTTTCCCACGGCCGCAATCTCGCGGGCCAGCGCCCGCCGCTGGACGACGGTCGTCTCCACCGCCGCCATTGCCCTGGCGTGTTCCGACAACTCGAGCGAGGGCTCTGTTCCGGCAGACGAGTCCCCCCCGGTCGCTTTTACCAGCGGCATTGAGCACAGCGGACACATGCCCGGTTGCGGCAGACGAATCTGCGGATGCATCGAGCAGGTCCAGACCTCGTTCGAAGGGGAAGGCATCGTTGCCGATGACTCGGATGGTGACAGAAACGCCCGGATTGTGAAACCTGCCGCGAAGGCCAGGATTGCGACAATCAGGATCGCGAAGAATATCGCTTTGCCGAAACGATGGGTAGAGTGATGAATCATGGTGCCCTCACGGATGGTTCGAAGATGCGATTGGCAGGGGACCGCCGACGATCATTTCCAGTTCGGCGACTGTCTTGGCGATATCCGCCGACAGTTGTTCATATTCAAGCTGAAATTGAAGAAGAGCCCGCTGGGCGTCGATCAAGCTCAAAAAGTCCACGGCTCCGGCCTGATACGCCGTCTCGGAAGCCGACAGCATCTCCCGGGCCTTGGGTAGTACGGTATCGCGGTACAACCGAATCCGCCGGTCCGCATCGCTGCATTCATACAACAGTTGCCGTAATGCGGCACCGAGCGAATTTTCCAGGTTGATCTTTTCGTGCACAACCTGTAATCGTTCGGCCCGTGCCCCCCGCCGTGCGGCGCTGTAACTGTCCGACCAGATCGGCAGCGTAATCGAAATCATCGCCATCAACGGATCGTCGCTGTTGCTCCGACCCATCCCGCCGGAGGAATCGGGCATATCTTTGAAGCCGATGCCGATTTCAAAATTCGGCTTGGATTTGCTCTCGGCCAGTGTCTCGCGATTTCGCATCGCCTCGATACGGTGCTGAAGGGATTTGAGATCGGGGTTCTGTTTGAGAAGAGTCGCATACAGCGATTCAAAATCCGGCGAAATAGTCGGCGGCGGTTCGGTTGTTGGCCACGACAAGTCCGATTGTGCCGGCCGATTGAGCAGAGCGTTGAGCTTAGCCACAACCGCCGGCCGCAACTGTTCCAGTCCCGTCAGTCGGTCCTCCAGCATCGCCACTTCGATCTGAGCGCGAATCACATCTGGATGCCCCGCAGCGGCCGTGGCGTATCGAATCCGAGCGATCTGCTCAAATCGTCTCACGAGTTCCGCGCTTTCGCGCGTGATCTCCACCGACCGGGCCAGAAACGCGAAAGTATAGAACGACTCCTTGACATCCCGGGCCAGCGACAGCAGGGCCGATTCATAATTCTTGCGCGCCGCCCGCGCCATCGCCGACGCCTCGCCCTCTCGCGCTTCCAATACGCCAAACCAGGGGAACATCTGGGTCAGGAACAGGGTTTGTTCCTGGGAGGATCGACTGTTTTCGATTCCCTCGACCTCATACGACAGTTTGGGATCATCAAGCGTTCGGGCCTGGGGAATCTGTTCAACCGCCTCCCGCCAGCCGTGAAACGCGGCTTGAACCTCAGGGTTATGTTGAGCCGCAACATACAAATAATCCTGTAAAAAACAGAGACGGTTAGGATCGGTTTGGGCCGGCGTGGAAGCGGCCAACCCAAAAAGGGTTGCCGCTATGACAAATCCAATTGTCTTCATAGCGACCTCTGAAAAAGGAAAGATTATTCCTATTACAATAGTATAGTTTACGGAGGGTCGGGTGGAAAGTTCAATGGAATTCTGGGTACCCATCATGGGAACCTCCGAAAGAGGTCCCTCCCGATATCCAAAATAAGTGCGAAATTTACACAAATTTTTGATTGGGAAAAATCAGTAATTCTTTTCGCCATAAAGACTTAAGAAAATTTGTTAGGCCATACATCAGCAAGATCGTGCAAGCGCGAATTGTTCGAAGTCCAGGTTAAAAGATTAAATCCGTTTCAGTGGGATCCAGCACGGAAGTTGAAAACGGACTGAATTTCCCCGGAAAATCAAAGAGCCTGGCTTGGTCAATCGATCAAAGATGGATACAATCATTCTGGGAACAGCTTCTATCAGATAACGGGAACAAGGATCGATGAGTGGATAGGGAACGAGATATTTTTGTCATCAGCGATTTGCATATCGGCGACGGCGGGCCGAGGGATAACTTTGCGCAGGGAAAGGATCGACAGCGGGAATTGGACGGATTTTTGGATTATGTGGAAAAAGAAAATGGTGAACTGATCCTGCTGGGGGATTTGTTTGAGTTCTGGCAGGCCAGCTTGAGCAAAGTCATTGTCGGCCACCTTCGGCTGATGGAACGACTGGAACACATGGGTGCGGTCTATGCGCTGGGAAATCACGATGTCGATCTGAAAGAATTTATGGGGACCGGCCTGGTCCAGTGGCCGCTGCTGGGACGAATGACGGGACCCTTCGAACGCAGGATCGGCGGAAGGAATTTTCGGTTTATGCATGGGCATGAAGTGGATCCGTATAACTGCGGCGATAAGCCCGGCTGGGGGCGGCTCCTGGCGATCTTCGCCGGTATCTACGAGGACCGCGTCGGCAGCCCCATGATGCCGTCGGGAGAAGCGGTGGAAAACGCCTTGGAGGAATTCGGTCAGCGGGTCGTGGGCTTATGGAACTGGCTGGTGAAGTGGTTTCGGGTGGTCTCCTTCCGGGGTTCTTCGCCGGATCCCAAAAAGGAATTGCCTCCCTCGCAGAATCCGGCACGGATTGAGGAGATGGTGGAGTTGTATTGGAAGGATAAGTGCCGGCGCAACTACGATGTGGCGATTGTGGGACACACCCACCAGCCGGGGCGGATCGGAAGCTGGTACTACAATTCCGGATGTTGGGTCCAACAGGACAATACCTTGGTCCGAATCCGCCCGGATGGCACTGCGGGAGTCTTCTCCTGGAAACAGGGACAACCTGAACCCAATGAAACGGTTCTTCCCGGTCCCGGCGGAGACACCGCATAAATCGAAGAAATGCCGCGCCCCGCTGTTCCGGCGTCACTTCAGCTCGATTTCTCGCACGACCAGCCATTCCGTCTGATTCTTTGTACAGCGGATTCGCACGGCCTTAACCGTTTGACCGTTGAGCTTGGCGAATCCGATACCCTCTCGGAATTCACCGACCATCTTGAATTCCTGGCCATCTTCAGAGACCTCCACGGCGCCTTCATAGAGTCGGCCCTGCTGAACCTGTTCAGATCCGGTCAGGATCCGGATTTCCTGTAAAGCGGTTGGCTGTTCCAGCGTAAGGGTCACTTGGTCGCCGACTGAAACATCGCCTGCGGCCCAGAAGAAACTGTCCGGGTTTCCGTCGAAAGCGCGCTCCGGCTGGAAGTTCTGATAGGTTTTGAGATTGGTTTCGATCTTTCCTGCCCGGGCCAGCGCTGGGGGTTTGGGGAAGTAGATTTCCAGAAGTCGGCGAATTTGTACGGCCGATTCCGTATTCGGGGCTGCGTCCAGCGCTTTTTGCAAACTGTCTTTTTCACCGGCGGCATCGTTCAAATAATGTACGGCATGGGCCCGTGCAAAATAAAGATTTTGGGCGTCCGGACCGGTCGGATTGAGTTTCAAAATCGCCGCGTCGATGATGTCTTTGGCCTGGGCGTATTTCTTGCCGTCAAGGGCGGCCTGAATCGTCTTGAATTCGCGAATCAGCAGATATTTGTTCTTCAATCCCGCCTGATTCTGCGGATCCAGTTCGATGATTTTGTCGATTTCCTCCCGATAAAACTCGGTCATCACATCGGTTGGAAGTTGTGACAACGCCTGGTCGAGAAGTTTGGCGCGATCCATGGGAGGTAGATCTCCCTTACCGGCTGCTATAAGATCCTTACGAATCGTGCGGCCTGCTTGTTGAAGGGTGGTCAGGTGTTCAAGATACTTTTCCTGTCCGCCTTCCTTGTAGGCCGTCTGTGCATAGGGACGCCCATGACCGTCGGTGAGCAGAATCGTCGGATATCCCTGAATACCATAGCGTTCCTGCAGCTTCTGATTCCGAGCTTGCATCGCTTCGGTCAGACCGGCCTTGGCCAAGTCTCTTGGAAAATCGATCTTGACCAATACAAAAGATTTGCCGGCTGCCTTCTTGAATTCCTCCTTGCCGAAGACCTCGTCATCCAGACGAATACACCACGGACACCAATCCGATCCGGTAAAATTGATTAGCAGGTCCTTGTTTTCAGCGATTGCCTTTTGAACCGCACCGTCAAAATCCTGTGTCCATGCGTCGTCGGCGATCGGCAGGGGTTTCTCCGGCTTTTTTTCAATGACGACAGGATCGGTTTGTTTGGGCAAATCAGGAACTCCTGGCGCTGTAACAACTGCGACGGCCGGAATCTCCTTGTTCTCGGGGACAATCACGATCGACGGTTTGTCGGATGTCGTCGTAACGGTCTGAGTCGAAGTTTCCTCTGGTGCTGATGAACTTGATGAAGGCGCGGATTCGACGGGTTTGTTTCCCTCTGGAGACGATGTCCGTATCGGTTCCGGTTTGGGAGATTCCGGCGCCTTCTTCCGACATCCGACGGAGACGACCGCCAGACAACATCCGAGAATGATCCACCCGATCCATACGCGACGACTCATGGCACGCTCCTCATTTCAGGATCAACGCTTCGACATTTTCCGGAATCAGGGCTGCTTATCGATATAGGTGAACTTCTGACCGCCGATGGAGGCATCGACCATCAGACCCTTGTCGGTCATGATGAAAACGGCCATGCCGTCCTTATAATCGGCCTTGGCGGCCGCCCCGGCCTCAAGCGCTACGGCCGTGGCTTGAGCGGAAAAGGTGAACTCGCCCGTCCGGAATTTGTCCAGGTCTCTGGGACTTTGGAAGAAGATGATCTCGCGGAAAAATTCGCCGCCAAACGAAAAACCCAGTGTGGCCTGTGACAGACGGCAATACCCAATGTGATTGTCGGCCTGATAAACCTCTCCGGTGCCGCCGGCGCCGCCGACCCAGAGACCGGCTTTAAATACCTTCGGCAGAACCGCATACCCCGCCGATTCCTTGAAATACACCGCGATCCCCGGATCTTTGGCCTTAAAGGCAGCGATGGCCTCGATTACCTCTGCCGATTTGACCGCTTTGGCCTCCGAGGTTTCCGGAACCGTCCGGCAACCCGCCAGACCTGCGATCCATCCCGCCACTACGATGATTCCAATGCGTTTCATTGATGTCTCCTTACATGGGGTTCGATATTCTGGTTTCATGGATGATTATATCCCCAGCGGGCATTTATCGCAAGGCAGGCTTAAATCCCAAATCTTTGCCCTCGTGGAGGGCCAGGCCGATCTGTTCGACGGATCCTCGGCGGCCGTTGTACCACAGTAGCCATTGACTGCCGTCATAAATGGCATACGGTTTGTACACCGCATCATGGTCCCATTGATTCAGCCCGCACCGGAGGATCGGATTGGCCGGATGTCGCTGCCAGTCGGTGATCCCATCCCGCGATCGGGCCAGCCCGATCTGGGCGTGGTCCACATCTCGAAAACCGATATAGAACATCACATACCCGTCCCCATCCGGAATAACCTGACAGGCGGTAACCCGCTGCCGTTCCCATGCGTAGGCAGGGTCCGGCCGAAAGATGGGATTGTCGATATGCTTCGTCCATACCAATCCGTCAGGACTTGTAGCATAGCCGATAGCATTCGGCTCGTATTGTTCGCCGCCGGAATACCACATCCGATGCAGCTTCAATGTTTCGTCGAAGATCACATGCGGACACATCACCGCCGTTTGTTCCCACGGTTGTTCCGGAAACAAAACGGGCTTGCAGGACGAGCGAGTCCATCGGATTCCATCGGGACTGGTTGCCATGCCGATCCAGGATTTCCCACGAGCTTGGCCTGTGTACCACATGGCGTATCTGTTTTCTCGATGGATTACGATTGGCCGGTTGATGTCGGCCTCCCAGTCGGTCGCTTTGTTGGGACCCAGAACGATTTGGGGATCGCTCCAATGGATGCCGTCGGGGCTTTCGGTCAGGGCAATACTGGCCTTGGGCTGCCAGGAAAACCACATCCGGTATCGTCGGTCTTCCCGAAGAACGGAAATATCAAAACAGGTTCCCAGATTCCCTCCGAGGACAGGATTTGCGGGTGATTTGATCCAGCCCCCGGCCGTCTGCGACTCCGAGGGAACAGCTTGCGAATTGGTGGAGAATACC
>JAAYVQ010000116.1 GCA_012517095.1 Phycisphaerae bacterium
TCGGCGATATCGGTCGGGATTCCCATCTGCTCAGCGGCTCGGACCATTTCCTCCATTAAAAGAAAGAAATAGGCCGGGCCGGAACCGCTGACGGCCGTAACGGCGTCAATGAGTTCCTCTTTTTCCACAATGACCGCTTTTCCGACCGCGCTGAAAAGTTCGACCGCCCGCCGTCGAGCTTTATCGGATACATCCGTGCAAAACAGGGCGGATGCACCTTCGCCGACCATGGCGGGGGTATTCGGCATGGAGCGGACAATCTGAACATTTCCCAGCTTTCGATGGAGGTATCCGGTGGTAATTCCAGCGGCAATGGAGATTACGAGGACATTTTCCCGAAGTTTGCCGGCGATTCCATCCACCATTTTGGCCATATTCTGAGGTTTGACGCTCAGAACAACCACTTTGGCATAACGGACCAGCTCGAGATTATCGAGGGTCGTCCGGATTTTGTAGGTTTCCTGAAGGTATTGCAGCCGTTCCGGGCGAACATCGGAGGCGATTACCGAGTCTGGGGTGTAGAGGCCGGAGGCAATAATACCTTTAATGAACGCTTCCGCCATGTTTCCGGCGCCGATGAATCCGATTGTATCCATAGGAATTCTGCCGTTATTTTTGCTTTGAAAATTAGGATTCGACAATTGTTTCCCCCTCATATTACGGCTTTTCAGATAACTGTAAACACCAAATTCCAGGCCGGGAAGCAAATCCGGCGGATAAGGGTAGGAACCTGGTCCGAAAATCAGGTATTGCCGTTTTATAAAATGGCTATCTGCGATATTATTGGACAAAAGTTGAATTTTGCAGGCGTAAGAATCGTGCTTCTTATCGTTTTTCTCCTTGATGTCCGATACATCTATAGTATAATTCTCGTTCTTGATGAGGAAAACAACAGGGACATAAAACCATGGAAGGTTTCCCAGAGGGACGACCTTCGGGCCATGAATACGCTGCCAGAGCCAGTCCATCCGTGCCGACAGGAAATCGTCATTCTATTGGATTGTCCGATATCGGGAATAAATCCAAGACAGGGAGTGGTCTTGCCGTAAAATCGCCGTTTTCGGAACGGTGTTGTATCGTTGTGCCGGCCGATGAAATATAAAGAGACAAATGAGGTATGGAAATGGTAGAAACAGTGCGGGGTGGATCCAGGTTGGGGTTGTGGATCGTGTTGTATTGTTCATTGTTGGGTTGGGTGATCGGTTGCGCGCAGGAACAGTCCCTGACCGATTCGCAGCGAACGAAAATCGCGGCCGAGCGGAAAAAGGTCGTCCAAAAACCCCGGCGAATGATCTTCAACAACGACGGCGGCGATATCCCGCGCGGGCCGGAGACGGCCCAGCAGTTTTTGGCCAAGCGAATGGCCGGGTTGGTGGATACGCAGGTCGATTCGATTTTTTATTGCACGCCCTACTCCTATCAGATCGTTACGGCGCCGCTGGTGGACAAGGATGGGAATCCCACCAATAAAGACACGCTGGAGACGGCGATCTCGTTTGCCCACGCCTACAAAAAGGAGTTGTTCTGGTCGATGCGAATGAACGACTCGGCGGATTCGAGTCTGGAAGGGGGGCTGAAACTCAATCCGTGGAAAATCGATTACCGGGGACTGCTGATGGCCCCGAGCCATATGTCGTTTCCGTACGGCTGGGTGAACCGTCCGAGTTGGCCATGGTCGGCGATGAATTACGAGCATGTGGAGGTACGAGCGCATGTCTTTGAGGTGATCGCCAATGTGTGCAATCAATATGATGTTGACGGAATCGAACTGGATTTCTGGCGATGGCCGGTATTCTTCCGACCGCAACTGTTCGGCCAGCCGGTCACGCAGGCCCACTGCGACATGATGACGGATCTGCTCCGGCAGATTCGATCCTACGCCGAACTGCAGGGGCATAAGCGCGGCCGGCCGATCCTGATCGCGGCGCGAATTCCCGATTCGGTGTGGTACGCCAAAGAGGTGGGCCTGGATATCCTCCAGTGGCTGGACGAGGACCTGGTGGATATGCTCATCGGCGGAGAATATTTCCAGTTGCAGCCCTGGGATCACCTGGTCCGCGTGGGCAAGCACTACAACACCCCGGTCTATGCGTGTCTGAGCCGATCGCGGATTCCCGATGACACCGAGGCGTTCCGCGGCGAGGCCCTGGCGGCGTGGGAAGCGGGGGTCAGTGGAATATATACTTTTAATGACTTTAATATCGCCAGTCCGCGGTTTCGCGAGCTGGGCGACCCCAAGCTGTTGCAGACCCTCCCTCGCAAGGATAAATACAAACTCGGCTACCTCGAATGGATGCACAACCAGTGGGTGGGCACGCTCCTGAAGGACGGCCAGCGATTCTTCGACCGCAAGCTGATGGCCAAATGGGAGGAGCCGATGCCGCAGGTCTTCGATGGGATCAATGTGGGCTTTGAGCCGGGTCGGAACCTGTCAATGGTCTATACGAACGACCGGTACAAGCTTTCGTTTGTGGAGCGGGAAGGCCGCTACGAACTGTACGACATCCTCACCGATCCACACGAACGAACGGATCTGTCGGCCAGGATGCCGGAAGTGTTTGTGCCGATGAAGGAGAAATTCGACCTGTGGCGGGAGAAAAACGCTCCGATCTTGTTCAATCCGTAAGCCAAGGGGCAGGGAAGAAGGATTTAGGATATAGGAGATAGGATTTAGAGTAAGAAATCAAGCCGTTGTTTCTCGACGGGAAATCGCATACCATAAGCCGACGAACCTTCGTCGGCTTTTTTATTTCCGGAATCGGAGAGGAACTATGAACCAACAACGGATCATTCGAGCTGTATCCAGCATATGTCTGTTTTGTTTAATCGGCGTCGGGTTCGGGGCCGAGTCGCAATTGTCGTTGTGGTATGACAAGCCCGCGACGGCATGGGAACAGGCGCTGCCGGTAGGCAACGGCCGAATGGGGGCGATGGTGTTCGGGGGCGTCGAAAAGGAACGGATCCAGTTCAACGAGAGCACGCTGTGGACGGGGGTCCCGCGGGATTACTCCAATCCCGAGGCGGCCCAGGTCCTGCCGGAGATTCGCCGGTTGTTGTTTGAGGGCCGGCAGAAACAGGCTGAGGACTTGGCGATGAAAAAGTTTATGAGCGTACCACTTCGCCAGGAACGATATCAGCCGTTCGGCGATCTGTGGATCGAATCGGCGGTGCCGACGAAAATCGAACGGTATCTGCGGGAATTGAAGTTGGAGACTGCGACGGCCCGGACCCAATACATTGCCGATGGGGTCCAGGTTTCACGAACCGTATTCGCATCGTATCCCGATCGCGTGATTGTGGTTTGTCTTGATTGTGACAAGCCGTCGGGACTTGACCATACGATTTGGATGACCAGTCCGCACACCGGGACCGAGACACTTTCGGAAGGGAAGACGCTGATCCTGCGGGGCAAGGTCGGATCGTGGAAGGATCAGGATCAAAGTGAAAGACCGAGCTGCCTGAAATTCGAGGCGCGGCTGGAAATCCGGGCCGAGGGCGGCAAGGTGGAATTCTCGGATGGGCGGGCGACATTGTCCGGCGTTTCGCAAGCCGTACTGATTTTAACGGCTGCAACGAGCTACAGAAATTATCAGGACACCTCCGTCGATCCGGCCGAGGTGTGCAAAAAGGCGCTGGCAAATATATCGGATAAGAATTACACCCATATACGAGAATCCGCTGTGGAAGATTACCGGCGGTTGTTTACCCGGGTATCGCTGGATGTGGGTAGGACGCCGCGAGCTTCCATTTCGACGGATCAGCGAGTGGCCCGGTTCAAGGAAGGTAACGATCCGGCCTTGGCGGAGTTGTATTTTCAGTTCGGGCGATATCTGTTGATCTCCTCGAGCCGGCCGGGGGGGCAACCGGCCAACCTGCAAGGGCTCTGGAACGACAAGATCAGCCCTCCGTGGGACAGCAAGTGGACGGTGAACATCAACACGGAGATGAATTACTGGCCGGCCGAACCGACAAACCTGTCGGAGTGCCACGAACCGCTGTTCGACATGATCGCCGAAGTCGCCCAGACCGGGCGAGCGACGGCGAAGAATCACTACGGGGCCAACGGCTGGGTCCTGCATCACAACACGGATATCTGGCGCGGTACCGCCCCGATCAACCATTCCAATCACGGCATCTGGGTCACCGGCGGGGCGTGGCTCTGCCAGCATCTGTGGTATCGGTATCAGTTCACCGGCGACAAGGCCTTTCTGCGGGATCGGGCGTATTCGATCCTCAAAGATGCGGCGGCGTTTTTTGTGGATTTTCTCGTGGAGGATCCCAAGAGCAAGTACCTGATCAGTACGCCGTCCAACTCGCCGGAAAACGGAGGGCTGGTGGCCGGGCCGACAATGGATCACCAGATCATTCGCGATCTGTTCGGCGCCTGCATCGAGGCCAGCGTCGTGCTCGGCGTCGATGCGGATCTGCGAAAGGTCTGGATCGAAAAGCGCGATCGGCTGGCGCCGTCACAGATCGGCAAATATGGGCAGCTCCAGGAGTGGCTGGAAGACAAGGATAATCCAAAAGATGAACACCGACACATCTCGCACTTGTACGGACTCTATCCCAGCGGCCAGATCAACCAGCGCGGAACACCGGAGCTCTATGCGGCGGCCCGCAAATCGCTGGAGTTCCGCGGCGACGGCGGCACGGGCTGGTCGATGGGATGGAAGATCAACGCCTGGGCGCGGCTGCACGACGGAGATCACGCCTTCCGGATGTTAACCAATCAGCTTACGCCGCAAAGGACCTATCCGAATCTGTTTGACGCGCATCCGCCGTTCCAGATCGACGGCAACTTCGGAGCGACCAGCGGGATTTGTGAGATGCTCTTGCAGAGTCAGGCCGGCGAGGTGGAGCTGCTACCCGCGCTGCCGTCGGCGTGGAAAAACGGATCGGTCAGGGGATTGTGTGCTCGGGGCGGATTTGTCGTCGATCTGAAGTGGGAAGACAACAAGCTGAGGGCTGCGAAGATTGTGTCGCGCCTTGGCAATCCCTGCAAGCTGCGGTATGGTGAAATCACAGCAATGTTGGAAACGAAAGCCGGGGAAACAATCGAGTTGAACGGACAGCTTGTGAAGTAACTTCATCGCAGGAGACCAATAGGGTGCGCTGGATTTCGGGTTTTGTATTCCTTTTGATTCTGTTGGCGGCTGATGGTTTCGCGGCCGAACCGGAGCCGATCATTCTCTACGATTTGCGGTACACCGACGCGATCGATCCGACGGATCAGCGGCAATTGAAAATGGCATGGGATCACTCCCATCTGGTCTCGGCATTGCAGGGGATCGTCAATCGAGATGCGCCGCGCTTGTATATCTTGTTTGTCGAATCCCACCACCGCAAGATCAACATCGACCAGTACTGGCTGGACTATCTTCGCAAACCCGGCAACTGGCTGGCGAATCGACCGGTCCGCGAGGTCAACGGGCTGGTCGAACTGGTACGGCAATTTACCGGAGAGATCAACGGCGCAATCGTCTACGATCCGAAGGTTTTCGCGACCAGTAATATCGCTTCGACGGTCGCGGGCGTCGAGAACCTGTTGCCGATCCGGTACGACCCCGATCCGGATTCGCTGTACAGTCAACTGGTGGTCGGCGGGCCGAAACTGGCGGTGAAGGTCCGGCTGGTTAATCCCGACGGAACCAGCCGATTCACCGGACAAGGAACGATCCCCGATGGAAATCGATCCTCGACGGGTTCGGCCAAGTGCGACGCGCACCTGTGGATGAAGGAACGGTACCTCGATACCGGGCTCTGCGACGGCGGGTTCGGAGCGTATTACATCGACCAGTACTGGATGAAGAACCCACGGGCGACGGTGCTGAATCACCACTGCCTGACCAATCATGACTATTTTATCTCGAAAAAGGCGTTTTTCTTTGACCTGCATGTCTGGGGCGACGAAGCGCCGATCGACGACCCCCAACAAAAGATCGGAACGGATGTCGAGACGCTGAAGGAGTTGTTGCTCAGCGCTTATGAACACGGGGGCAAAGAGCGGATGATCCACATCGGCGGGTTTGTGCCGTGGGCCAACAAGTACACCAGCCATGTCGGCGGAAAACATGAGCCGGTACCGACGGAGTGGGAGTACGGCAAGGTCATCAGCGCCTACAACGGGTACATGGACGCCGACGCGGTCGATGACGGGGCGATGGCCAACGCGTCGTTCTTTCAGCATTTTCCGCTGAAGTTCGAATATTCGCAACGGTGGACAACGCGGAAGGAATTGATGGATCGCAAGCTGCTGACAACTGACGGGCAGGTGAATGTGGATGGCCGTCAGTTTCTGATTTTCTATGTGGGCGACTACGACTGTGCGGCATGGTTGTATCGGTGGATTCCGCTGATCTGGGACGATCCCAACCGGGGTAAGGTGCCGATGATGTGGGCGATCGGGCCGCACCTGGCGCGGCGGGCTCCGATGGCGATGGACTACCAGCGGCGGACGGCAAGCCCCCTCGATTATTTTGTCGCGTCGGACAACGGGGCGGGGTACTGCGAGCCGGGGATGCTGCAGGAACCGCGCGGGGTGTCGGGATTGCCCAGCGGCCTGGACGCCTGGCAGCGGCACTGCGAGGCGTTTTACCGTCAATGGGGACTGACGGTGACGGGATTTATCATTTACGCCCACGGACCGGTCCTCAACGACAAGGGCTATGCCTGTTATGCCGCCTTCAGTCCCAACGGGATCGTTCCGCAGGCCGGGCCGGCGACGCTGCTGGCTGGAAACATGCCTGTTCTTCGATTCGACCATGATGTCCAAGAGGGTGACCCTGTAGCGGCGGCCGAGCATGTGCTGCGGCGGATCGAGGAGCGGACAAAAGCCGGACTGCCGCCGTTTCACTGGTTCCGCAACATTCTCAAAACGCCGACCTGGTATCTTCGGGTTAACGAGGAGGTCGTCAAGCGGAATCCGAAGGTCGAATTGCTGGATACGCCGGAATTCTTCGAGCTCTATCGAATATACTTGCAGACTCATCCCGAAATGGCGAAGGGAATACAGTAATTCTTTCAGGGAATTGGTAATCAATGGTGAACGTTTTTTCGTCCATGCATATGTAAAATGATCGCTACCTCTCTATCTATTTGGACGGTTTAGATAATCCAGAATTTGATTGCATCATACGTGATTCGTGCTACTTTATAAGTGTAATGTTTCGGATTTTTGTGCCGTCTTGTTAAGAAATTATTAAGCGGCCAAAGAATTACCTTTATGATTCAACAGATGGTCGACAGAGGTTGATTTATGTTGAACTCTGCTAATTTAAGTAAGAAATCTATAGAAAAAATTTACAGGATCATATGTGCTTTTCATGAAAAGCATCTGAAACAATACGGTGTCGTTTTGCCAAGTTTATTGAATACCCATGGCGATTATATTAAAGATGCTTTAGTTTTGGTTTATCTTGCCAAAGATTATCCCAATACCAAAATGGTTTCCAAGGAGGAACTCACAAGATTTATTCGGGGGTTTTATCCGAACACAAATGATGTTCAGCAAGCAAGGCATTTAGGCGCCCAAAAAGGGTGGTGGATTGTTGCGGGAGGGAGAGATAACATCGTTTTGAACCTGAAGAGGGGTTCATATCAACTTCATACACTCGAACAACCCTACCCAGGGTTTACCCAAGGACATAGAATAGCAGTTACAGATGATTGGGAAACATTGAAGGCACGATATTCTTTTCGTTGTGCTACTTGCGGATTCCAAGAGGGACAACCTCATCTTCATTGGCCTGCCACAAAGACCAAACTGCAAAAAGCCCACATGGATCCCAATAAATCGCTTATTGCGGGGAATATTATACCACAATGCCAGAAATGCAATCGTGGTGATCGAAACAGATGGATTTATGATAACAAAGGCAGAGTTATTAAGCTTGCTGATCCGAATGTGATTAAAACCTGTGGTCAAGATGTACAAAAAGCGGTGTACAAAATCCTCTATAGGAAATATTCTGGCCGAAAACCGGATTCGATAGATGATGTATGAAAAACTCAAAGTATATCGATAAAATAATTTGCGCGGATGCTCTTGATATTCTTCCTCTAATCGAAAGCAATTCAATTGATGTCGTTTTGACAGATCCTCCGTATTTTTTGGATAAACTCGATAACAATTGGGATCACGAAGAGGTTTCGAATCAAAACAACCAATATACGATTAAATCGTTACCGGCTGGAATGAAATTTGATCGAGAACAAGGCAAGAGATTTTATTCGTGGTATTATACAATTTCAAAAGAGATTTATCGATTATTAAAACCCGGCGGTTTTTTCTTTTCCTTCTCAAGCCCACGTCTCTATCATAGAATGGCTTCGGCAATTGATGATGCCGGTTTTGGGATCCGTGACGCTTTTATCTGGTTATATACTCAAAATCAGGCCAAAGCAATGGGAGTGGAACATTTTATTAAGAAGATGCATATTAGTGAACGAGACAAAAATGAATTAATGGCGAAATTGAATGGTTGGAAAACACCTCAGATAAAATCTTGTTACGAACCAATTGCA
>JAAYVQ010000117.1 GCA_012517095.1 Phycisphaerae bacterium
GGAAACCCAATATGTCCCCGGTGTCCTGTGGACAGATGAAAAGGGCCAGGCGTATGCCCGAGTTGCCCCAACCTCGTTTCCACGAAGTCCGGAAGGCAATTCAGTGGTCGTGCATCGTGTGACATCCTATAGCAAAAAGGCGCTATGGGATGCCGTGAAGGTTTGGTTCGAAGGCGGATTTCCGGCCGGCGGAGGCATCGATTCGTCGGGGGCCTATATCCACAAGTTTCCCGGAAAAGGCGGGGCAACATGGCAGATCTATACCCCTCAAACCCCCAATAAACAAAAGGTTCCGATCGCCTGGAAATCGTTTGCCAATCCAGTTGCCCTGGATCCCAGCACTTTCGGATACAAATGGGACCAACAACTCGTTTCCCGATATGATTCTAAAGAGGGCCCTCTGGTGGCACTCCCCGAATTCTATCGTCAGGTGACCCCCAATAACAACAAGGCCGAGTGGGCCGTGATACGGCCTGCCGATGTTCCGGCCGAATCCGGCCTATCGGAGTATCGCTTTCATCGCCCCAAAAAAGACCGCCCTGAACCCTATGTCACACCCGACGATCCAAAGAGCTGCTGGAAGAAACCCGGACCTGTGGCGGGACCTTTTCAGGCGTATCCGGGGGATGGCAGCGTGGTGACCTACTACTGGTATCGATTTGCCGACCAGCCCGCGCTGCTCAACGCCGACTTGACGGACAGGGAACGGGAGGACCTGCAGGCAAAGGTGGAAAAGATTCATCGGACATGGGCAAAGGATCGGGACTACCTGGCTCCCCCCACCCTTGGAAAACTGGCGGAGATTGACCCGGCCCTGATTGTGACTCCGCCCGCGGGCCTGGAAGCCGGATATGTTCCCATCGTCACTCGGCAAGCAGCGAAAGAATAGGTTTTTTCAAGTAATGGTTCATTGTATTCGCAAGAACTTCGTTTTGAAAATCAGAAAGGCAGGTCTATATGCAATCGATCGGAGGAATCAATCGTCGAACTTTTCTTGGGGCAACGGTTGCAGGCGCTTCAACTCTGGTTACGGTACCCGCTTTTCTCCGCGGTGGGTCTCCAACAGCCAATCCGGTCCGGGTCGGGCACATTGGAACCGGTACCCGTGGTTGGGACCTGATCAAATACACCGGAGCGACGGATTCGGCGAAGGTGGTGGCGGTGTGCGATGTGTATAAGCCGCATCTGAAACGAGGTTTGGAGGCGGCCGGGAATCCGGATGCCAAATCGTATTCGGATTACCGAGACCTGCTGGCCGACCCGAAGGTGGAGGCGGTTGTGATCGCCACTCCGGATCACTGGCACGAACGGATCCTGATCGATGCCGCCAATGCCGGGAAAGCGGTCTACTGCGAGAAGGGCTGGACCCATTCGATTGCCGCAGCCAAACGGATGCGTGAGGCGGTTCGTAAAAACAAAATCGTCATGCAACTGGGACACCAGGGGCGGCAGTTTCCGGCCTCGGTTGACGGCGGCAAGATGATCCGCGAAGGCAAACTCGGCCCGGTGACCTTTATCAAAACCGGCCGGTACAAGAACAAACCGCTGGATGCACCGGTATGGCGATGGTATGGATAATATGACTGGTATGACAGGCCAGACCCGAAGCAGGTTATCAAAGATGTTGATTGGGAAAAATGGCTGGGACCTGCGCCCAAGATCGAGTTCAACGAACGGCATTTCTGGCATTGGAGGTGCTACTGGCCCTACGGAACCGGACAGGCCGGGGATTTGTTAAGCCACGAACTGGACTATGTTCAATCCGTTCTGGGGTATGGGATTCCAGATACCTGTATATGTGCTGGGCAGATCGCTTTCTGGAAGGATGACCGACAGGTACCGGATACCTGGATCGCAACTTTTCAGTTCGAAAAACAAGGGTGTACCGTTATCTTCGAAGGGATTCAAAATTCGGAGCGAGATCAGACACCGGAATTCTGCGGGCGTCAGGCGAGGATGGTGTACGACTCTATCGGGCAGGATGCCGGTCGGTTTGAAATCTACGAGGATGGCCCCGCATGGACAATGGGGGGACGAAAGCCGGAACCGATCTACCGCTATGACCCGAGCAAGGCCGCCAAGTGGCCCAACCACATGGAGAATTTTCTCGAATGTGTTCGAACCGGCCAAAAACCGCGCTGCAATGAAGACGAAGCGTTCATTGAGACGGCCACCTTCATGATGAGCGTGGAATCCTATCACAAAAAGCGCCAAGTCCGCTGGGATCCCCGGACGGAAGAAATTTTGTAACAACTGCCGAATCGTAACTAACCAGAACCATAACCCGGATATTTCATCGAATCTGCATATTTTCGATGAACAAATTGGCCTAACCCAAGTTACGCAGTAGATGTCGAATCAAGATTTTTTAGGCTTCGAAATAGGCGATTGCGGTTCATCAACGCGGTTGATCCGGCCAACCCCCGATGTAGTGAAGACCTTGCCCCTTGCAAGGGAATAGGAATCTGCGATTCTTTTCGTTGCTTTACGCACCGCTTCTGCCGACCATCTTTTCGATGGCCCGATACCAGGACTTCTGTTCGTCTTCTGTCTGTTCCCATCGCAAAGGTGGGTCCATCTTCTTGATGAAACTAGCGGTATTGGTTTTGACTGTTTCCAATTGGTCTATTTCCGTTTCATATAAATACTTCAGGATCGAGATATCCTCAAAATATTCCATCCCTTTCATCAGATGTGGGATACACAGACCGCAGCTTTTTTCATACCCTAACCGATGCCCCATGACAGACCATGCTTTACGATGTCCAATCCTGTCGCTATGAAATCCTGCACCAAGTTTAATAAAACTGGACAGGGCATCGGCAATTCCCTCAATAGAGCCCAGGGCCGCCGCGGAAGAACCGATAACCTGCATGAACTGGGGCAATACTGCCGTGGCCATCTCATGGCAAAAGTCGCTTAAAAAGCTGGTCAAGCCAAACGCGAAAACATTCTTATTCAACCATCGCGGCATTTATGACCTCATGATTTCTCAATCCTCTTGCGAGACAATCTTTTTGACGGCCTCTTCCGCAGCCTTGACCAAGGAAGGATCTTTCGATTCGAGTTGCAAGCGTTCCAGGTAAGGTATCGCTCGTTTTTCCTTCCTCTGCGCCAATATCATAACGGCCCAATGTCGTACTTCTCCGGCGTGATGCCCAAGGGCATTGATGAGTTTATCAACATAATCTTGTTGATCAAATTCATTCACACGATATCCGCACCTGGGACAAAGCGTAAAATTCTCGTTCCATGAATCATACCAGCAATGTGGGCAATAATATCTCATTTCGGGATCGACTGAAAATATCTTTGAATGCCAAGCGGATAACCATGCGTTGAAGTCACCAATAACTCGATATCCCTCTGGGCCGGTTTTCTCGCATTAAGCTGATACAATCGTTGCGCAAGTTCGATCGATTCATTTCGGGTCAGGTAAGACAAACGCATATACACCGATGGAAGCAAACAACCCCGTAGACGATCCAGTTCGTTATTCTTGAGAAATTGTTCTGTAATCGCAATGAATCGAAACTGTTTGTGCAGATTCAGATTCCGCACCAGGTTTATTTTCTGTGCGCTTATTTTTGCAATATTGTCCATCACCAGAACCAGTTGCCTGGAGCCGACTATATTCAAGTTTGTCAGTTTGCTCCTCAGCAACCTGAAGGTTAAATCCTGTATATCCTTCTGTCCGAGAGACAATTGGGCAAGCGACTCGGAACAAATCGCTTTGGCGGTTTTGGAAAAGTCGGCAAAAATAAAACGCCAGTGATTTTGAACCCCACGAGAGATATGGCGCACCAGGCTCGTCCGGCCGATTCCAAATTTGCCGGTCAGCACTATATTTTCGCCTCTCTCGAGCGCATTCAATATCGTGGTTATCTCTTTATTTCTTCCGACAAATATCATTTTCACACGAGCCAATCATGACACATAATTTCGGATCCGGTGCTCGATAGATCGACAATCGTCCTATACCCGGTTTTCCGCCTCGACCGGGAATATTTCCCGGTATATATCTTCACCATAACTGGTTTCGAGGGGTTCTCCGTACGAATGCCCAAAATGCGACTTCGTTCTTCGTTCCGCCTCAATTTCCAACAGGCGGTTATATTTTGCGTTTCGCCTCTCCGTTGCGAAATAACATAGCCCCAACCGTGGTTTTATCGGAATCCGAGCGTCAGAGGAGACAGACGAAATCCCGTTGAGCAACCGAAATAGTGCCATGATCAACATCGTTTCTGCAGGAATATTCGTAACAATCTGTCGAGAATCAAAAATACTCATATCCGCGAAAGAAACTTTTCATGTTATCTTGGATTTTCCACATTCAACGATCATTGAAACAGATTTCGTTAAAAACAAAACGGCAAGATGAGTCCCAACGCCACCCCCAAACCAAGAAAGAAAACAAATGCAAAACCCGCCGCTTTCAGGGCCGCTTTCATGACTTCCGGTTTGTTACAATAATGATGCCGATATTCTTCATAGGTGATCAGATAGGCCATCATCCCCGCCAGAAGACTCAGCGTTATGGAAATCCCAAAAATCGCTCTGGTCAGTCCGGGATTCACGGCAACGGTTTCCTTCGCTAACGGTCCGTCGGCGCCAGTCGATGGCTCATCCGGCTCAACTGGTCCGTGGCATCCTTCAATTTGAGGATCTCGCTTTGGATGGACTCGGACTGTTGGTTCTTTTTCGATAAAGCCGTCTTTAACGCTTGCTGCGTGGCCGTTATGATTTCATCGAATCGCTTCTCCACCTCCCGGGCGAAGGACCGAAACGCCGTTTCGATGTTGTCTCGCATCGCCCCGCGAATTCGGCCGGTGTTATACGACGCCAGGTATTCAATTTGTCGTCGGGTTCGTTTTTGAATGCGTCGTTTACGATAAAGCACCGGCAACAAGAAATCAAACCAAGTCGGGCTGATCGGCAATAATGAGGAATTCCATTTGTATTTCATCCACACCGGTTGACGCACTTCGGGAATGAAATCCTCCGTTTCAAGGGCATTGTACGGAATATCAAACATCCGTGCCGCGGTCTGTCGGATGGATTCGGTGATTTCGATCAGCCGACGCTGCCGCCGTTTCAGCACCTCTTCAATGCGACTTTCAATATCCCGGGTATATTCGCCGATTTCGCGCTCAAAAAAAGCGGGGACGGCGTCGGCGAGGGCATTCTGGGCATCCTGTTCATTCCACTTCCGCCCCGCCACAATCCTGTGTTGGGTCACGATACTGGTCAAATAGGATTCGCCGTTCTGCTGCAATCCTTCCAGTTGCGTTTCCAAAGAATCCATCAAGCGGTTTTTGTCGCCCGTCAGGATATCTGAAATACTGATCCGTTCTTGCGCCGCCTCCTGGAGTTTGCCTCCAAACAACTCGATTTTCCTCTGCAATTCGGAAAGGGGCATTTCCAGAGACCGCCGTATCAACTGGATTTGCATCAACGCATCATTGACAATATTGCTTACCTTTACTGAAATGGCCGAATCGAGGGCTTTGGCTTTTCCCTGAGCCAGAAACTGGATAAGATATTCCTGAAATGAACTCATGCCGCTTTGGCGCCATCGTTCTGGGTCGTTTTCAGCGCGTGCCGCAAGACCATTCCTGGCCGAGACGGCGAAAAGGGTGGGTTCGAGGCCGGCCTGTTCGCGCAGCACGGATTTCAGAAACTCCATCATGCCCTGCCGGTCTCCTTCTGACAGATAGTCGATCTTATTCAGAACAAACAGAAGGGTCGGGATTTTGGATTTGACCTCAGACAGAAAACGGATTTCTACTTCGGTCAGCGGCGGATCGGCGGAGACCAGGAATACCGCCGCATCGCATTGGGGAAGAAAATTCAGGGTCGCTTCCGTATTGTGCTGCAAGGTCGATCCAATGCCGGGCGTGTCGATCAACACGACACCGTTTTTCAGCAGGTCAGCCGAGTGCTGAACTTCCACTTTTTCGACGCCAAGCCGATTTTGGGAATTCTGCGTTTCCGTCACAAACCGCGACAAGAAAGCGGAGATTTCCTGCGGATTCTCGCTGGTCCATTCATCGCACGGTTTGTTTTCCTCCAGGAAAAATACGGTCGCTCGTTTTGGCAGGCCCGCTACGATAAAAGTAGGAATGGCTGTCAGGGGCAATACCGCCGTCGGCAATAACGGCTCTCCCAGCAGGGCATTGAGAAAGGTGCTCTTTCCGCGCTTGAATTGTCCCAATACCGCAAGGTGGAATCGACCCTTTTCCAGTCTGGTCTGTAATTCCTGCAGCCGGTTGATTTGGGCTGAAAAACCGGAATCCAGGCCTTTCAGAATATGCAGGGTACGATTCAAATCATCCCCATGCGGGTACTGGACGACGCCGGCATGGGTTGGATCCAATTGGTTACGATCCGTATTTTCAGCCACAATGACTCGCTTTCTTTGAACTTAAGCATAGCGCAGCCGATACCCGTTTATTCATTTCGGCCCCCTCGGTTGTTTCGCGCTCGGATAAGGAAGATCATTGTTTTTCCTTCTTCGTCCAAGTCTTTGTCCTGAACCTTCAGTTGTTCGACGCAGGTTTTTGCTTCCGCTTGGCGTCCCTGTTTATATAAACACCATGCCAAGTGATAAACAAAATGATATTCAAAGGGATTGAGCCATACGGCGCGCCGAAACTGGGATTCGGCAATGCGATAGGCCCCACGGGAAAGAAGATACATTCCCAGCTTGTCGCGGTCATAGCCGAGATAATGGCTGGGGCGCAATGCTTCTTCCCTGCGTTCGCTCATGTCTTTCAGATTCACGATAACCTTACTCACCCCAACATCTCATATCAATATATCTGTCAGCGATTATTACTCTTCTTTCTTTGTTGAAGAACCGATACTCGGCATATCCATCTCGCCGTAATCGTTCGGAAGAATATCGAAGAAGCAGAGAGTAATCCGCCCGTTGAAACTTACGCGGATTGCGGGATTCATTGTTGGGACGGCAACTGTCGAGAGAAACTGCACGACTTGATCGGCATCCCTGGTGGTATAATACCGCCGATGGAGGGCTATCTTCCGATAGCGTCTGAAAATTATTCTGCCCAGAAACACTCATAAAAAACTCCTTCCTTGGGTTCTGGAAGGAGCGATTACTTGATCTGTTTTCACTCCTACCAAAACCAATTTTTCCTGGCAGGAGTTATCAGCCATTGTTGGCGGTTACAAGGGGAACTCCATCCCCACCACCATTATACAACACTACCCGTAATCAGTTCAACAAAAATGATTCCAATTTCAATGGTATGGCTCGGAAGAATTTCTTTGCAGGATCGGAAAGAAGTTTGTTTTCGCAACAACCGTTGATGATATCTCCGGAACCGTCACCGGCAGTATTCACGCGAACCGGCAAAGGGCCGTCATCACTAAGCAGCCAGATTTCCCCATCACCGAAGGGAAATACCGTCTCCGGGGAAAAATCGTTGGGAACCCGAATCGCTAGATTCGATTTCGGAGGCGTTGCCCTATCTCCTGACCAATGATACAGTTCAAAAGACGATTTAGAATCCGGATGTCCTGGGATGATGAAAAAGCTTTTGAGGATCGGGGAAAATTCCATGCCCCGAATACCCAATCCCTTGAGATCCCACAACAGTGGCGGTTCAAAACGGGCTGGGTCATCTCGCAGAAGGATCGCATCAGGATTGGCGAGCGGAATCATAATGGCCATCGGACGGCCGGATACGGGATGGGCTGGGCGAGGATTGCGAAAACCGATATACAATGTCTTGCTGTCCGGCGAGGCGGCCAGGGCTTCGATATTCAATCCCTGTTCTTTCGGGGCCAATTTTTCTCGTTCTTTCTTGCTGAGATTATCATCCAATCGAGTCGCGGAATCCAAACCCAATGGTCGCACGGCCGGATCGGCCAAAAGTTGCTGGATCAGGGTCGTACAAGGTTTTCCAACCGGCGTGAAGGATACTGAGTCGGGCTGAAGAACAAAATCCAAAGCGAAGAACCGGTACCGACTCGGACGCATCTTGCCATCCTTATTTCGGCTATGGGAGGTAATCCAGTAGATTCGGTTTCCCACCCGTGTCGCACCCTCGATGTCGGTTTCCGGGCTATCCGGATCGGTTTGCACATAGTCCGACAGATCATAGGTCAACACCGGCAACCCGGGCTTTTGGCGGTCATAAACGCGCAGGATATTGTTTTCGTCATCCGCCACGACAAACCAGGGGTCATTCAAAGCCACGGCCGCCGAGGCATCGCTGGCCCCGTAGAATGTCAGAATCGAGGGAGGGGCTTGGGAACCCTGTACCCACTGGGTACACCCAAAACTCATGGCCCACAGAACCATCCAAAAACCTAAGAACTGGCCTTTCCGCATCGATTTGATTGATATGAATATCATAAAATCTGCTTTCACACTTGAGTTGTAGGTTTATGTCCGAAAGGAAGCAAAGCACCAACCAAGACGCCGGTCTCTATCTTTAAATTGTCTGGCAATGGTCCGAGACCAGCATCGTTTGCTCCATCGGGATCTTTATCCGCATTGCGTCGGTAGGCGATCACCCGAAGTTTTTCCAGCGTGACCAGGCCGTTCTGGATCAGTTCATCCAAGTCAGGCAGGAATGCCTCAATGCGTTCGGGATTGTCCACAATCTCGATCACTAACGGTAAGTCCTCTGACAGGGGCCAGATTCCGGCCCTTTGCAGGCGTTTGCTTTCGCCGAAACCCATGACACCTCGAAGAACGGTCGCCCCGGCCAGCCCCGTTTTCGGGCCTTTTCCACAATCACTTCGTACATCGGTCGATGGCCATGCTTATCTCGGTTACCCACAAAGACCCGCAACAAGACTGCCTCTCTTGGCTGCGAAATCATATGTTCCCTACGCTCTGCATAGGAAGGGAATTCATTTTACGACCAATACGGAGCACGGGGCCAGGCGCACAAGGGACTGGCAGGTACTGCCCATGACGCGGTCGTAAATGGCCGAATGTCCCATGAAGCCGATCACCAGCAGGTCGAACCCCATTTCTTTGATGAATTCGACCATGGTCTTGACCTCATGGCCGACAAACGCATGGCAATGGATATTGAGGCCATGACCGGCGGCCATCTCGCGGGCTTGCTGCAGGGTCTTGCCATATTTACCGTTGGCGGCCTGCTTGGCTTCGACCACTTCTCCCACGGTGCCGGGGTAGTGCGGGACCTCTTCAACGCTGACGGTGTGAAGTTCAGCACCAAGCTGTTTGGCCAGCCCAAAGGCTTCTTCGAGTGCCTTGAAAGACCCCTGGGAACCGTCAAGTCCAAGTAGAATCTTATGCACCATTGTCAATCTCCTCTAAATGTACTGGGGAAGGTAGAAACCACTTCTGGGCGATCAGAGTTGGGATAACGGCGCTGGCGATGACGACAACCACGAGGGTGGAGTACTGAGAAGAGTTGATGAGATTGCGAGAGAGTCCAAACATAGCCGAGATCGTACCGAAGGTCAGGCCCGTTGACATCAACAGCGTGGTGTACATCGAGACGCGATGGTCCATATGAAAGAACTTGGCCGTCGGATAGACGCCGATGAACTTGGCGGCCACCTTTACGACCAAAAGCAACAGGATGACCACTGCCCCCTGAACCAAAGCGCCGGCGTTGATGAGGGCACCGGCTTTGAGGAAATAAAACGGGGTCAATAGGGCGAATACGGCCACGCGGATGTGGTACACGGTTTCCTTGTGGTGGCGAAGTTCTCCCGCCACAATCAGGCCCAGGATATAGGCGGGAAGGACCGCCTCGCTGTTGGCCTTTGCCGCCAGGCCGCCCAGAATAAACAGCATGAATAGCAACAACTTGATCTCCGGCTCGCTGACCTGCCCCTCGTAACGCCGCAGGAACCGGTGAGTCAGGCGTGGGGCAAAGGGAAGGACTACCGCAGATACCCCAAGGAACAGACCCAACCAGCGGTTGTAGTTTGCGAATACAATCCCCAAAGCCAGTACCGTACCCAGGTCGGTAACGAAACAGGAGGCCAGGATCAGCTTGCCCAGGTCCTTTTTGTTCAGTCCTGTCTCCAGCATGACCGAATAGACAACCGCCACCGAGGTGGTGGACAACGCGATCCCGGCGATCAAACTGGCCTGTAGCGACCAATGGAGGAGGTAATAGGCAAAGGCCCAGGCGCACAGGAATGGCATCAGGAAACTCAGAAAACCTATGGTAAGAGCGGGCTTCCAGTGCTTTTGCAGGACCTCGGGTTCGATTTCGGCGCCGGCGAGGAAGGTGAGAAGAATGCTGCCGAAGCCGGCCAAAAAATCGATCCAGGGCGTAGTGGCCAACTTGGCGGAGACGCCGAACAGCGAGCCGGCAAAGGGAATGAGATTACCGGCAACCGCACCGATAATGATCTCAATCAAGGCCACGGAGATCGCCGTGCGGATGGAGATCATGCTGGCCAAAAGGGCCAGCCCTATCCAGAAGGCCGCAATTAACCAAGGTGTTTCCAGCATAGTGAAGCTCTTTTCCTTTTGGTCTGAAATGATTATTTCACAAAGGGATTCTTAAAGATGGCGGCCTTGCCAAGGTCGGCTTCGATTTCGAGGAGTCGATTGTATTTGGCGATGCGTTCACTTCGGCACGCCGAACCTGTTTTGATCTGACCGCCGGCCATGGCGACGGCAAAATCAGCCATAAAAGCGTCTTCGGTCTCCCCGCTGCGGTGGGAGATGACATAGCCCCAACCGGCCTTACGACACAGATCGATGGCTTCGATCGTTTCCGTCACCGTTCCGATTTGGTTGAGCTTGATGAGCACAGCGTTGGTGGATTTTTCCTTGATGCCGCGTGCGATGAACTGGGTATTGGTGACATAGTTGTCGTCGCCGACGATCTGAATCTTGTCGCCCAGGGCGGCGGTGTGGGCCTTGAATCCTTCCCAGTCGTTTTCAGCCAGACCATCCTCAATGGAAACGATGGGGTACTTCTTGATCCATGCCGCGTATAAGTCAGTCATCTGGGCGCTGTTTTTTTTGCCCTGCCCAGACTTGGCAAGGTTATAGGCCCCGTCTTCGTAAAAGGAGCTGGCAGCAGGATCGAGAGCAATGGCGACATCACTGCCGGGCTTGTATCCGGCGGTCTTGATGGCCTCGACGATGACTTCGCACGCCTCGTCGTTGCTCTTGAGATTGGGCGCAAAACCGCCTTCGTCGCCAACGCTGGTGGCATAGCCCTTTTTGGCGAGGATTTTCTTGAGGGCATGGAAGACCTCGGCGCCATAACGCAGAGCCTCAGCGAAGGTCGGAGCTCCGATGGGCATGACCATGAATTCCTGAAGGTCAACGCTGTTGTCCGCGTGCTTGCCTCCATTGAGGATGTTCATCATGGGGACGGGAAGACGGACGGACCCGGGTCCGCCGAGATAGGCATAGAGGGGTAGGTCGGCTGCCTGGGCGGCGGCTCGGGCTACGGCCATGGACACGCCCAGAATGGCATTGGCTCCGAGTTTGCCCTTGTTGGGTGTTCCGTCGAGGTCAATCATAAGGCGGTCGATGCGGGCCTGGCACGATGGATCCATACCCACAATCTTCGGGGCAATGATGTCGTTGACATTTTTGACGGCTTTAAGGACACCCTTTCCACCGTAGCGTTTTTTGTCACCATCACGAAGCTCGACGGCTTCATTCTCACCGGTGGAAGCCCCGGATGGGACCGACGCCGACACACAAATGCCGTTGTTCAGTGTACAAAAGACGCGGACGGTTGGATTTCCTCGGGAATCCAGGATTTCCATGGCTTTCAGTGTCGCAATGCTTGTCTTCATGGTATGTCTCCTTGTTTGTGTTTAGTCCCGCAGCGTCGCTGTAAGCCGCTGCGGATGGATTATCAGATCGAGAGCATAACCAATATCCGTGACAACGATATGGGCCGCACGGAGGAGATCGCCGGATGCTCCTTCGGAGCCAATGATGGCAATCCGCAAACCGGCAAGATTCATCATCGGAACATCGTTGTGACCGTTGCCGATGACGATGGCCTTCTCGGGACCGATCCTGCGAAGAAGGTCGGCCTTTTCCGAGCCCGTTCGGACGATGTGAATCTCGACGGGGAGGTCCTTGAGTTGTGCGGCGGCGGTGCCGAAGGTGTCGGCGGTCAGGACGGCGATTCGCAGCTTTGGGGCGATCGCCGTCAGTCGCTGAGCCACGCCCGGAAGAAGGGTTCCATCATGGGACAGGGTACCGGTGAAATCCAGCACCAGATCGGTGAAGATTCTTGGCGTTTGATTGGGCAGTTCTAAGATAAGGGAGGGTTGGGTCATGTGTTCCTTTCGGCCGGTAACTGAGAAGTCCGGCTGCCTCAACATCGGTATCCTTGCGAGCGACGAAGAGGGGACATCCTGATCGAACATGTCTCTCCCGGCTGTGGTATGGAGTCCATCAACTTTTTGTTCATACATAAATCTCCTACAGGTTGTCTTGCCCGCAGGAGCTTTTGGCTCATCCCTTGAAAGGACTCCGACGGGTACAATGCACGAGTAGGAGTCATCAGCCGAGAACGGCGATTATTGGGGGACCCCATCCCCTTCGCAAGATACTTTATCTATTTATTCGTAGGTGTCAATAGTGATCTTACCTGGATAATGTACCACTTTATGAGACTGTAGCAGACCTACCGATATCTGGAACGGCTTAGCCCGGATATTTCATCGAATCTGCATATTTTCGATGAACAAAATGGCCTAACTGTCTGTAGTAGTTATGGCGCTTTTTGACTCCGGACAGAAAGGCCGACAATCATGACAGACTGTATCGCAACTCCCCTGGTATTTTCAAGCCAAAAATCTCGCAGTGTCCAGGCCGATTTTCAGGGCGGTCAGCTGACCTCCGATGCCGGATCCCTGCTCTTGCGGGAAGTGGACCGCAAGCTGAACTTGATCGACGCCCTGAGCCGGATCAAGGAGCAGCAGTTGGGGTTGTTTGCCGACCGGACCAGTTGTCATGACTTCGGGGCCAATCAGTTTCGGGTGCTGCTGTCGGCGGCGGCGTATGTGTTGATGGAGACTTTGCGTCGGGAAGGGCTGGCGGGGACGGAACTCCAGACCGCCCAGGTGCATACGATTCGCCTGAAGGTGCTCAAGATCGGGGCTCGGTTCGTCGGATCGTGGTCCATCTGGCCGGTGGGTATCCGTTGAAGGACATATTCGGCAGAATTCTGGATCGCTTACGGAATTGGACTCCGGTTCTTCGTTCCGGCTGATCGGCCGGACAATTCGGTTATTCGCTCGGGGGAAAGGGGGAAGTCTGCGCCGACCGAGCAGAGTACGCCCCCGATCATTTATATCATGACCCTGACTGTCCTGAATACCCTTCCTCGATCGGTCTATAAAATATCCGGATTAGACGGATCGGAAATTCATTCTTCGTACCAATCAGACACTCTTCCCTTCCATAATTGAGTTGTGAATCCTCCTCAACGAGAGTATAATCATGATGAAAATCGTTCTCAGGAGATGATTCATGTGTGATTCGTGCGGCTGTGGTCCAAAAAAGAGCTTCCTGCAGCAGGTTGAGGAAGTAATTGGGATGATCCGTCCTCGTTTGCAGCAGGATGGGGGTGATATCGAATTGGTCGGCGTCGATCCGGACAACACCGTCAAGGTCCGCTTGCAGGGGGCCTGCCGCGGCTGTCCGGGCGCGGCAATGACGCTGAAGATGGGCGTCGAACGATTCCTCAAGCAACATGTGCCCGAAGTCAAACAAGTCGTTGCGGTAAGCTGATCCCTTCGACTTTCAGCGGAACTCCCGAATTGAACCGGTGGGGTTGGGAAGTCGTTGATTCTCTCTCAATCGCGGTGCGGCCTCGGGTCGAAGACGGTAGAGGTTAATATACCGTCTGTCGTTGTGTCTGAGCTGAGCGACAAACTCCAGGCGTCCATAGTCCCGGCGGGCCTGCAATTCGGCCAGTCGTCCCATGCGCCATTTCAGATAATAGGCATCCTTCTTAAACAATCCGATCCGCGAATCCCACGCCACATAGGCGATGTTCAGCTTGTAACATTCCCGGATAAAGTCGTCCAGCGTCTCCCCCGGAATCGAAGAGGTCCGAACCAGATACGGCTCGATGGATTTATCGTACAAGCTGACGATGTGCGGCAGGGTCGTTACCAATTTTTCCCCCTTGGCATTTTCGACATACCAGTCGGCCAACATGCGGAATTCCTTGTCGTTCTGGCCATCGCCGAGTTTGTAGATGACCAGAAACTGATTGGAAATCACGATCAGGAACATCACGACGCCCGTCGTGATCAGGCCCAGACGAAACCGGAATCTCCGTGCATACAACTCCGTTCCCAGGCCGACCAGGACCATCGCCAGGGCCACAAACAGTATCGGTCCGGATCGCGGACTGCGCTGAGCCACCTGCGGCGTGAACAGATAGCCGATCAGGACCTGTATCCACAACAGAACGACGGCGATAACCAGAATCTGTCCGGCAATCGTCAACCCGGAAAAGACCAGGGGGTGTCGTTGAAGCCGATCCCGCAGAATTCGCGCCGGCGCAAACCAACGGCCGAACCACGCCGAGATCGCCCTCCTTCGACCCGTTGTCACAACCGGGTTCGGCGCGGGCCCCTGCGGCGACGACGCATTCAGCCAGAGCCAGCCCTGTTGCAGGCCGTACCAGCAAAACAGCAACACGATCCAACTGACGGGCATGCAGTAGCGCGGTTGCGTTCGAGCCCGAAACGAATGGACGAGGAAATACGGAATGAGGAACAACAACAATCCCAGAATTTCCCACCGTCTTCTGCGAAGTCCAATGACAATTCCCGACAACGCCGCCGCCGATCCCAAGACCTTGACCGTACCATACCAGGGTTTGAGTTCCGCAATCATTTCTTTCAGTTCGGCGGCGCTATCCGGGCGATCCAAAAAATACCGTTTGATCTCGATCGGCCATCGGAACCAGTTCAGCAGGGTCACCTGCCACAGGTATCCCCAGAAATTTTTAATCACCTGACGATGCCCATAGTGGCGAAGGTAATGACTGGCACTGGGATCCCAATAGACATAAGTGCCCCACAACCACAGCACCAGCGGAACGGATGCGGCCATGGACAAGAGAAAGCTGAACACCCGCTGGCGAATGGTTTTAGCTTCGATCTGGTCCCACACAAAAGCGACGAAAATCAGCGCTGCACCCTCATATCGGGTCATCGTCGCGATGGACGCGGCCAGATACGCCCACCGGGAACGACGACACAACAGCCAGAAGGTCAGCAGGATAAAAAACAACAGGGTCGTCTCGGCCACCGGATGAATCATCGCGTCCAGCACCCAGGGATTGATAATCGTCAGGGCGGCGAACACAAACGCCGATCGGCCGATCAGACGGCGGGCGATACCGTACAACAACAGAATATTCAACGGATGCACAATCGAATTCAGAAGCCAACCGGCCGTCAGATCGGGCTGTCGGCCTCCGACCATCTTGCTGATACCCACCTGAAGCAACCCCACGACGGGAGCCCGTTTGAACGAACTGGGCATTTGAAATGACCACAACTCTCGCCCCACTTTGATGAAGTCGAAAAAATCCGAATTGGGGACGACCTGGTGTCCGAAAAACCGGATCGACTGGAACACACCGTATGCGGCCAGCAAGACCACAAACAAAAGATGAAGGTGTCGATCCCGCCCGGAATCTTGTTCGAGCGGCACAAGAACCGTATGGCCGGAACCGGACTCCGAACGGGGTGAATGACGAATTGCCGGTTTTCGTAAAATCGCGGTCATATTTATAATCCGGGCGGCGAAAGAATCATTTCATCGGGCCGAGCGAGACAAAATATGTTGATCCAGTGACCCGGCCCGACCTCGATACGACGAACGAACCGCAAGGGACCCTGATCTCGCGGCTCGGTAAGGATTTTACCGACGACCTCCAGACCCCGCTTGGAACCGGCGCTGCCCCGCGGGCTCCAGGCGACATATCGAACATTCAGGTTATAACATTTTTCGTAGAATTGCTCAAGCGTCTGGCTTTGAAGATCGCGAGACATGTTAATGAAGTCATCGCCGCGCGACGGGGCAATCAGCCGAAGCGTTCCGGCATAGCGATCCGCCAGCCGTTCACCGGGTTTGCTGTTGGCCAGGAACCAGTCCGCCAGTCGCTTGAACTCAACCCTGGAGCCGTTGCCGATCACGGAAACGGCCGGAAATTGGACGGAGACCACCGCGACGGCCGACAGGCACGACAGAGCCAGGTTCCGAAGCGCACCTGCCCATTTCTGATGAATCCACTCAAGAATCCAGATGGCCGCGATCGCCGTCAAACCCGCCCACGGTAACCAGCGACCCTTGAGATACCATTTGTTCACGCCGGGAAGAATTTCCACCAGGTTGATCAGCCAAACCATCGCGACGATAATCAGGAAAATGGGAAAAGCCACCCGGATCCATCGCGGCAACGAAACACGGCCGAACCTTTCCAGCAGGTCTTTCCAGCCGATGCAGCACAAGAGCAATAGCAATCCGACAATCGGAACCGTATAGCGATATTGCGTCTCGGCACGGAACAAATGGACCGGCAAATACAAAAGAACAAATGCCCACATCGCCAACAAAATGGCATTCCGACGAAGCACGCTGAAAACGAGGGAAGCCGTAATACCGATCCCAGCCGCAGTAAGAACGACATACGACACGACTTGGACCGATTGCTGAATGACGAATGCGGGCACGGAACTCGATCGCGGGAAGAATCCCGCCGACACGGCCGGTGGCCACTGAAACAAAAACAGAAATCCCGACTTACTCAAACAAGTCAGATATTCGCCAATGCAGTTTCCATGACCGTAATGTTTGAGATAGTGACTGGCCGTCGGATTCCAATACATCCAGGTTCCCAGCATCCACAACAGGAACGGAATCGAAGCCGCTGCCGCGCCCCGAACGGCCCCCCCCTTCTGTCGTCGGCTCGTACCGTTCAGCCAATCCAAGACAAACGCGATGGCGATCAGGGCCGCGCATTCATACCGTACCATCGAGGCGATGGATGCCGTCAGATAGGCCCAGTGGGACCGGCGCATCATCAACCAAAAACTCAGGAAGATGAAAAACAGCATCGTCGTTTCGGCTACAGGATCCACCTGCGCAACAAGAACCCACGGATTGAGCATGGCAACGATGGCGACGATCGCCGCCATATTGCCGAGGAATCGCCGACCAAGTGAAAATAACAGAATCCCGTTGAACACCGAGAGGATGGCATTGAGTAACCAGCCCGCCGTCAATTCCGGATTGTCCACCGGCAAAACGCGACTCAGCAACACTTGAAAAATACCGACCGCCGGGGCCCGCTTGAAATTGTCCGGAAGTTGGAAGGCCAGCAGCGATTTACCCGCCGCGATAAAACCCGGAAAATCCGGATTGGGAATCGGATAGGCCCCCCACAACACGATTGCCTTGAAAATCCCGAACGCCAACAGCACAATCACGATCGACCCCACGATCCAGCCGTCGCGCGGATTCGGTTCCGGAACGGGCTTGACCGGAGATTCGGCGGTTTTCCGCCTGGATTTTCTGGAATTCTGGGATACTGACACCGCCACAATCCTTGTGGAAAAGACTCGCTTACGGTTCCGACGGCGCAGACCGCTTCCGGTTACCATACAGTTTTCGGCGTGCCAGATACAAAGTCTCCTGGATGAGCTGTCGGTTGGCGCTGATCAGGTCCGCCAGGATCCCCAGCGTCATCAAATGAAAGGCCAGGATCAACAAAACCGCGGCCAAAATCAGCGACTGGAGATGACCCTTTCCCGAACCCGTGGCATAAAACCAGAGAAATCGTCCGCAAAGAGCGAATCCAGCCAACATAGGAATCATCGCCGCATAGAAAAAGGTCCGCAGGGGCTTGTAGGTGATGTACGACCGAAGGATGATCGAAACTGACCGTCCGACATAGCCCGGCGTTGAACGGATCAATCGCGACGGCCGAGTCGGAGCGTTAACGCGGATCGGCGCCGACCCGATCCGCTGGCCCATCAGCCCGGCCTGAATGATCGTCTCCAGCGTGTAAGTATAACGATTAAACACATGCAGTTTCATCGCCGCTTCGGCCGAGTACGCCCGAAACCCGCTGGTGGTGTCGGGTATGTCGGTGCCGGAAAATTGCCGGACCATCCGGCTGCCGAAACCCTGGAGCCGTTTCTTCCACCAAGAAAAGGCCTCAATCTGTTCGATCGGCCGACAACCCACGACCACATCCAGCCGGCCCTCGACAATCGGCCCGATCAAATCGGCGATACACGATCCGTCGTACTGGTTGTCGCCGTCGGTGTTGACGATGATATCCGCCCCAAGTTCCAGACACCGGGCCATGCCGCGCAAAAACGCCGTCGCCAGCCCGTGATTGCTGCCCAGCATCAGGATATGATCGACGCCGTGCTGCCGCGCGACCGCCACCGTGTTGTCCGTACTGCCGTCGTCAATGACCAGCGTCTCGATTGTATCGATTCCCGGAAGTTGGCGCGGCAGGTCTTGCAGGACCTGTGGTAAAGTCATCTGTTCGTTGTAGCACGGTATCTGAATGATTAGTTTCAAACGCGACTCCTGATTTCATGCGGCCGTATCTATTATACAGGATCCGTCCGGAAAAGTCGAATCCGCCATTTCCATTATCGGCCGTTTTTGATATAACAATCGAATGAATCCTGTTCACCGAGAATGGAAATCGACTTGACGGAAAGATACGAATGGCCGACATTACGATCGTAACCGTCAACTGGCACAGCACGGTCTGGATCCGGCGGCTGCTGGAGAATCTGTCGCGAAAATCCTCCGGCCGCAATTCCCTGCGGCTCCTCATCCTCGATAACGCCAACGGCGCCGATTCGGATCTGACGGATTTCGATTCGACGAATCTGCCCTGTTCGATCCAGACGACGGATTGCCGCGGTCTGACCGGTTCAAAAGCCCACGCCTTCGCCCTTAATATCGCAATGGACATGATTCAGACTGATTTTGCCCTCATTGTCGATCCCGATGTGCATATCTTCGCCCCTCGATGGGATTCCTTTTGTATCGAGTCCCTCAAAAAATGGAACGCATGGGCGATGGGGGCTCCATACCCCCGCTGGAAGGTCGGCAA
>JAAYVQ010000118.1 GCA_012517095.1 Phycisphaerae bacterium
ACAATTTGATTTCCGTTGTCGTAATAACAACTTAGACCTTGTAGCGTTATCGTTGGACCTGAATCATTCGATGACAGGGATTGATAAATCGGGCCGTCAATAAGATTAGTTCCATCCTTCAGTTGAACCTTGACCCCCGGCAACACCATAATCTTGATCTTATCATACCCGACGGGATTACTGCCTTCCCGGGCCTCAAGCTCGAAGGTGTAGGTCCCAATCGAAGTGAATGTCAGCTTGGGATTGAGCTCGCCACTTTCTGTGGCTACCGGTGATCCGTTTTCAATCAAAGGCGGGTCAAATTCAAATCCCGATTCCTGCCCGCTCGTGCAAGACCATTTGAAAGTTCGCCCTTCCTGTAGAGGAATGTTAAACGCATGGTAAGTCACCGACGCATCCGACAGCCGTACCGTATTACCCTCGCCAGAAAGTACCAGCGTCTTATCCTTCCCTGCCGTCACCAACCGTGACGGAACCTCATACGCCCCGATATCGATCTTATCATGGATATACCGGGATTGGTCGTGAATGTCCCTTTGGCTTTGATTGTTTGGATTTAAGCCCGAATATAAACGAATATTATGGAGAACAAGTTCCTTATCGCTATTTGAACCCAATCCTGACCCAAACTGATTGATTGAACATTCCGGATTGACAACAGAGTAATTTGAGCATGTAATGACAGCATTGTTAATATACAACTCAATATCTTCGTCATCTCTTTTGCCAATTCCAAAGAAACGGTCACTACCGCCACTCCAGGAAGCTGTCCATTCCGCGAAATCGTTTTCATTCTTATAAAATTGCACTGATGATCCATAATTTCCAAATTTGATTTGATACCCACTCCCTGTTCCTTTAAATATGGAAATAATGTCGTTCGTCCGCGATATTGCCTCCGTACTGATCATCAAGTCATTCGGTAGATCGATTCCGCCTGGGAGAATTTGAACACAATCACTACTATCGTCAAATATCAATCCCTTCAAACCCAAATCATAATAACCCAGTGGATCCCAAATTGGCGTATTGACAAGAGTCCCATCGTACTGATATTCTGGGTTTATTTTTTCCGGATCATTGACCCAGTCATTAGCGACTGATCCCTCGTTCTCATCCAGCTTCCACCCCGCAAACAGATCCGGAGATCCCCGATCAATACAGGGAGAGTCGGGCTTCAGGGCATGCTCTTGGATATTGAGTTTTGGATCGTCGAAGATGTTTCCGATTCCCGGAGTGCCCTCCGGCACGCAACTGAAGAAAGCCGGGGCACCCTCCAAATCCTTGCCCGCATTATTCTGGATGATACAACTCCGAATATCCGGCGGGGTCAAATTCGTTTCTCTCGATTCGACGCCGAAACCCGTTTGGTCGTTTGGATTGCCGTTGTTAACAATCGTGTTATTCAGAAGATAGACGGCCGATTCGAACAGAATCATGCCGCCCTGACCGGTCATATTACTATATGAACATTCCTCTGTTCCATTTCCGCTTATCCAATTATTTCGAATGATGGTTGTATCGTCACAGGATTCACAGACAATCCCCATTCCCGCATTATTCTCGATCCGGTTTCCTTCAATGATCCGTTTCAAATTGGACGAACAACCTATTCCCACCTTGTTAAAGGCAACCTCGTTATTCGTTACACTTGTCGTGATAGTATCGGGGGATTCAGCTCCGATAGATCCAATCCCGACTTCATTGGATACGATTTTGTTTTTTTCAATTTTTATTTCCGTTGAACCATTGGATCCTGTACTAATCCCATATTCTCCACCGCAAATCGTGAAACCTTTAATTGTCCCCGAGCTATAGTGTTGAGTATCTTCGTTGAAATCTATCGTTACTACACTATCCGTTCCCCCTCCGCCATTGATGATCGTCGAGGCCACAATCTCCGGATCATCCGGATCCAGACTGGTCAAGGTCAGATTCTTTCCCCCGAAATTGACATGCTCATAGTATTCACCTGGATAGGCGACGATGGTATCATGATCGACTTCCGGTACGTCGTTAGCAGCATCGATCGCTGCTGTAATGCTGCTAAAGACTTCACCCGTATCCTGATTAACAACGGTCAATGGCTCTGGTGTTACTCGAACTGGATATAATATATTTTGTTGGATTAACCCGATTCCGAGTTTATTGAATCCGGTGGCATTGGGCCCACTTCCTTCCCCTCCGCCCCATGCCCAGATAGTACCCTCGGCATCCACGGCCATACAGTGTGAGTATCCGGCCGATATTTGGAGGATTCCCCCTTCACAATGATCGCCAAAATATCCGTCCGGTTGCCCATCTCCGTTGAGATCCGGACCGACCACTCTGACCGCAAATAATTTCTTGGTATTGTCATGAGTTTCGGATTGTGTATTATCCCCAATACCCAATTGGCCGAATGCATTACTTCCCCACGCCCAGACATGATGGTCATTATCCAGCGCAAGGCAGAAATCCCTACCAGCGCTGATCGCTTTTATTCCTGTTAACTCATGAGGCTGGTTGTCATCCCCCCAATATTGCACAATGACAGGGACATCACTGCTTGAGTTGGAATTAATACCCAATTGACCATTTTCATTTGTCCCCCACGTATACACACGACCCATGTAATCTGGATGATCTTGCTTCTCAAGAGCCACGGAAAAACTATTCCCGGCGGAAACCGCAATAATGCTCCCGATATATTGTCCATTACCTGGTTGCATACCTCTATGAACATAAACAGGAGTTGGAGCTTGGCCCCCAGAGTCTGGACTTCCTAATTCATTTATCCCACAACCCCACGACAACACAAAACCATCGACACTTAATGCCAGGACATGGGCCCATCCACCATCGATGGCTATGATATTCTGTAAATAATCCTGTGTTTCTTGTTCTCCATGAAATACTCGTAAAGCATATCGGCTTTCATGACAACATCCAACATAGGATTCTATTGGAATTGAAGTTGGTCGTCCAAGGGGTCCTTTCCCCCATGCCCATACTTGTCCGTTAATATCTAGAGCAAGTCCATACGATATAGTTTCATTCACACTCTGTACATTCCTCATAGATGTTGAAATGGCAAAGATTTGATTCAATTCCTCGCTTTCAGTCTCAGAAATATATTTTCGAACCTTTCCAGGTGATGGGTCACCGTTTATATCGAAATAATCTCGCCCCAATGCATGTCCAATGGGTGAAGTGCCCCATGACCACACATAACCGGCATTATCTAATGCGAATGATAGATAATCCCCTGTTGCTATTTCGAAAATATTTTTCAAATATGAATGCGTTCCCGTTTGTTGTCCTCGAAGAACACGATCAAAAACGGATTGGTTTTTCGTACCATTACCATTTCCTAATTGTTCATTATTATCATACCCACAGGCACGAACAATAGTGTCTTCATATACAGCCAACGAATGATCTGTTCCCGCCGAAATGAGTTTTCCCGGGAGGGCCGTGATTTTGACCTCGTCGGCGGCGAGGATCTGGCCGGAAGAGGTTCCGGCCGAGAGCCGAAGGGTGTATTTGCCCGCCTTGGAGAACTGGACCGTGGGATTGAGGGCATGGCTCTGCGTTTGATCGGATTCGGCCGGCGGATTGAACGACGCCCTACCCGGTCCTTTGACCATCGACCAGGTAACCTCGATGCCGGACGGCAAATTCGGAAGCTCTGTATCAATATCATCATCATATTTAGTGCTGTTTGATTCATTCTGTATCCAGACATCTTTGTCGGTTCCGACATCGGCCGCGTTGACGGTATCCAACAAAAGCGGTTTTGGCAATCGAATCGACTCATATTCGCCCGCGCTGACCTTGTACGGGAACTGAACTTGAATCCGAACCTCGTCGTAGCCGGACATGTTTCCCTGCGTCGCGGTCAGACGGAAGGTATAGTCACCCTTACGTATAAACGAGATAGGGGTATTGAGACTCTCTGGACTTGTGATCTGTGCACAACCCACCGGCCCGCCAACCTGAGTCCATGAGTATTCGGGAGTCCCTCCAGGCGGATAGATCAATTCGGCGGCGGTATTTGTTTGGCCGGATGTCAAAATTTGATCCGCCCCCGCATACACCCGCGGACCCTGAGGAAGTTCGGCTTCAATTTCATCGACGCATATTTCAATCGTGTCTGACTCATAGATGAAGCCACCCGCTCCGTTCAAGGTGCCATCCGTGGCCGAAAGCATCAGAACAAACGGTTGTTCCGGATCGGAAATATAAGTGCCCTCGCAATGAAAATGAACCTTTGTTTCCTCCGATTTGGGATTGTCAAACTGGACCCAGCAATTCGCCGGCGCTTTGACCATCGTCCATTGGATATCAAGATTGCCGTTCGGCCGGCCGTCGTCAGTGACCTTGCCCAATAATTGATACCAGCCATCGTCAATGCAACTGGTCGGCGCAGGTCCGGCGTCCACAATCGGCAGTGTGCCGCCATAGGGCTCGACCGTCACCGTCATCGTATCCGACGCCACGACTTTTCCGTAAGCCGTAACGGCTTCCAGGAGCATCGTATAAATCCCCGGCCGATCGAATACCGCGTCCACATGGCCTTTCGCGCCGCCGACCGGTTCGTTGGTCAGCGAGAGCGTATCGAGCCCCCACGGCTCGGTCGTCCGGACCGACCATCGCGGCAGAATCGACGACTCCAGTTCCGCCGAGCTTTGAATCATCCCCTCGATATGAACCGTCGCGACCGGATTTGCGGCCGTCAGCCACACCGTCTTGTCCGGCCCGGCCTCCACCCATACATTCCCGCAATACTCATACGCCCCCATATCGACCGTTCCGCCGATAATCCGCGGTGCGCCGAGGATATCGGTTGATGGAAGAGCAGGACATGAAGGAAAATTCGTCCCTGCATCAATACAAGGAGATCTCGGCATCAACCGCAAATCCCCGTAATCGTCATTGAGCCCCTCGTCCACATTGGCAGTCGCAGGATCATCCCCAAATCCATCCCCGCCATCGAAAGGTTGAGACAGAAATATTGGATCGCTATCGATATTGCCGACTTCGTCGATAATCTGATTTTCATCCAGAGCGTCTTCGACACAACTATATTCGATCGCTATATTA
>JAAYVQ010000010.1 GCA_012517095.1 Phycisphaerae bacterium
GGAAACGACCGCTTGTGTGGAAATGAATCATGCCAACCGCTCCTTCCTGAACCCGGAAATCTCTCCAAAAACCCAACCACCATCCCGATTTTTGATAATATTATACCATACTTTTTCAAATATTCAAGTACATTTTCCCCCGAATTGGATCACCTTCAATGGCTCCAAACCCAATGCAAGCCCACAGATCGATCCGGGAGTTATGTGTCTGCAAATACTGAATTTTAGTTGTAGCACAACCGTCCCGGTTGTGAATAAAATAAATGCTCAAGCGGGACGCTTGAGCTACATCTACAATTGGGCTTGTGGCGGGAGGGGAACCCGATACAATGGATCGTATGGCGAAGAAAAGGAAAACACAGACGGAGGCAGGGGTTCCAGCACGGACGGTGGTTTCGGACGGGCCGGCGGGCAGGCCTTCGGCGCTGGTGGATACGCGGGTGATCTACTGCGGCGACAACCTCGACCAGCTCGCCAAGCTGCCGGATGGGTGCGTCGATCTGATCTATATCGATCCGCCGTTCAATTCGAACCGCAACTACGAGGTCTTCTGGGGCGAAACCAAAGAAAAACTGGCCTTCGATGCTCGTAACGAGATCAGCAACTTCTTTAAATAATCCGGCAGATACATGAAGCTGCCCTGTCCGTACAGGTTATATTTTATGACGATATGATACAGAAATTGGCATGAGATGGATTATGGCTTGGAAAGAATGTGAGAAATTCACGACTTGGCCGAAGCTTTACGAGGCGCTAATAGCAATCGCAGCTACTGACGATGTAACATGTCGGGGGCAAGGTACCGACTATATCAAGGATGGCGAGGACCCAGACATCTTCTCATCACTGGATCGTGCCTTAGAGGGCATATCGGATAATCGACGCAAGAAGGTAGTCGAGCGTGAGATTGCTCAGCAATTTCTCCAATATGCACCCAACTATCTTCCCCTGAATGAACACATGCAACTCTTTCATGGCATAACTCTTATGATTCTCATGCGGCATTACGGTGCACCGACGCGATTAGTCGACTGGACGAGTTCGATTTGGATTGGTGCATATTTTGCCGTCTGTTGTAACTTTGACAAAGATGGCATCATATGGATCTTCAAAGGTTCCGCACTTGATCACTATGCAGGTGAAAAATATGGCCATGAAACCCAAAATGTTCCTGGGCTGGGCGAAGATGGTTTGCCAAAGCTCATGTCGGAGGACTATGCCCCATGGGTCTGCCGCTTGATGCAATTTGGCCCAAAGATTCCCAGAATGATTGCCCAGCAAGGTCTTTTCACTGTTGGTGGCCGGCTCGGCGTCAACCATAAAGTCGCCATCGATGAAATAGTTCCCGACGATGTTGCTGCTCCGGGAAAGCAAATCATCAGGATTTCAGCAAGTCTTAAGCCCGAAATTCTCAAAGCCCTCCACCGGATGGGAATCAATGGAAGTACCCTCTTCCCAGGAATCGATGGAGTTGGTAAGGCACTCACGGAGTTCGCGCATTTCCCGTTAAAAAGTTAGCAATCAACATGCCCCCCAATCTACCCCGTCTCCGCCATCCCCAAAAAGAAGGTCGGCGAACTGGACTTCATGGACGCCTGGTACCCGATCCAGGTCAAGCAGAAGGACAAAGCCGGCCGGCCGGATATCGACGCGTTCGAGGTGGTGATGATGCGGGAGGACCGGACGAAGGGATTTTTCATCGCGTTCGATTTTTCCAGCGACGCGATGCATGAGATCGGGAGCTTCTTCAAAAAGAGCGGCAAATCCATTATCGCCCTGACGGTCCAGGATATTTTGGATGGCGACATCGCACAGAAGTTAGCGTAGATGTAGCACAATCGTCTCGGTTGTGAATAAAATAAATGCTCAAGCGGGACGCTTGAGCTACTTCTATCAATCACCAATCCGCCTTCATTCACAATCCGCGTAATCCGGGGTTGCTTTTCTTTGCGGCTTGGCGTCTCTGCGTGAGGTATGTTTATTTTTCGTGAACCGTTTCTCCAATTCCCAATATCACTGTTGATTGTCCCCAACCTCCCGAATCAATCAAGCAAATTCCCCCGGCCCATGAGGTCGCCGTCGTCCAATCTTTCCCCGGACGACCCGCCCCATTTTTGATTTTTGGTTTGTGTCTTTTATCTTGGTTCTTTTGTCTTGATATCCTATCATCCTGCTATGTCTATAGGCCATGTCGTCATCTAACCCCTAAATCCTACATTCTGTATCCTGAATAGACACCCGATACCCGACATTCTAACATGACAATAAGATCGGTCAAAAACCAGCGGCATTTTCTTGTAACTCTCGTATGGAAAATGACTTACGAAAATCCGGGAAATTCGCGCCACGAGAAACGCTTGTAACCCTTTGGAATAGAAGGACTTACGGGGCCGAAAATGCCGAAATCGCCCTCAGTGACCCCTCCACTTTTCCCCCACTTTGGTCCCATTCTTGCTGGTTTTTTGTCCCGATCCTGCTTACTAAGTTTTCACTTTCTTGTCATCCCCCGGCTCCCTGTTTTACATCGAAAATCGAAAATTTGAAATCCCCTTTCGTCTGACCCATTTCTCCACCCCCGCCTTGCGGCCTGTAAAACTGCAAAATATGCCATATTTTCCGATTTTCTTGGCCGTCCGATGCCAAATAAAATCCCCGTTTTCAATACCAACAAACAATTTTTTGAACCCAAAAATTAATCCTTGACATGCCCTTTGACCGACGGTTAAATTGGGATAAGACGGTAAGCTGGGGGAATCGACTGAAGCTGTGTCTGTATAAGGGATTGAAAATGGATAAGATGAAGGAACTCTACACAACCGGGGAGGCGGCCGACATCTGCAATGTCAGCCAACAAACCATCATTCGTTGCTTCGATTCCGGAAAATTATCCGGTTTTCGAATTCCCGGCTCGCGTTTTCGCCGAATTCCCCGCGATTCTCTCGTCAAATTCATGAAGGAACACGACATGCCGCTGAAAAATCTCGAAAGCGGCAAGAAAAAAGTTCTCATCGTCGATGACGATCAGGAAATCGTCGAATTGATGGTCGATGTTCTGGGTCGAGACGGTCGATTTGACATCCGCACCGCCTCCAGCGGTTACGATGCCGGCATTATGACCCAGCAGTTCCGCCCGGATCTGATTATCCTCGATTACATGCTGCCGGACGTCAACGGCAATGTCGTGTGCCAGACGATCCGCAAGAACGACGAGTTCGCCAACACCAAAATCATGATCGTCAGCGGCGTGGTCAATCCCGACGAAATCGACAATCTGCTCAAGGCCGGGGCGCAGGAATTCGTGAAAAAGCCCTTCAATATCTCGCAGATCGTTGAAAAGATCATTTCCGTACTCGAAATGTCTTAAACTAAAATCCGGAATCGGGTTCCGGAAGAGGGTGTCGTATGGCTCGGATGGATGCAAACGCGGTGGCCCGCCAGGCGGAAATGATCCTGGGGCGGCTATCCAGTCTTCCCACGCTTCCGCAGGTGGCGGCGGGGATCCTGCCGTATCTGGTCGGCGGTCGGGTTTCCACGGCGGCGATCACGGAAATCATCGAATCGGATCCGGCGCTGACGGCGCGGATCCTGTCAATGGCGGCGCGGCAGGGGGTAGAGTATTCGGCCGCACGACCGTCGGTGGCCGAAGCGGTGGTCAAGCTCGGCGCTTCGGCGGTGCGCGACGCGGCGATGTCGGTCAAGGTCTTCCAGGTGTTCGACGCCGAGACCGACGCCGATGCGCGGCGGATTCTGCCGCGAAAACAACTGGCGATCTTTTCGCTGGCGACGGCGTGCTGTTCGCGCCAGATCGCCGAGATCCTGCTGCCGGAAGAGCAGCGACAATCGGCCTTTACGGCCGGACTGTTGTCGCAGATCGGCATTCTGGCGCTGGATGAGGTGATGCCGAAGAGTCTGGAAAAGATCATCGGCGAGGCCCGCGATCGGCAGGAATCCCTGGCCGTCGTCGAGCGGCGGCATCTGGGTCTGGATCACATCCTGCTGGGCAAGCGGCTGGCCGAGAGCTGGTCGCTGCCGCGCGAGATCGTCACGGGAATATGGCTGCAAAACGCCGACCTCGAATCGCTTCAGCCGGCGCTGCCGGGCATTGCACTTTCGCGAATCGTGCGTCTGGCGACGGCGATTGTCCGCCAGAGCGGGCTGGGACACAACGGCGATTTCGATTCCCCGCCGGCGATCCTCGAAGCGGCGGCGGGCCTGCCGATCGCGGCCCCGCAAATCGAACAAATCCGGAGCGAATTACACGACAAAGTATCCCGTCGCGCCCAGGCCGTGGGCCTGGAGATGAAAAACGCCGCGACGGTGTATCTGGAGACCCTGTCGGACGCGGCGGCGCGGCTGGCGGGCGACAACACCTCGCTGGAAAGCCGCAACCGTCAGGCCCTCACGCAGGCATCGCAACTGGAGTTTATCGGGGCGTTCGTGCGGGGCATAACGCCGGAGGCCTCGGCCGTCGAGGTCGCGGCGCATCTGGCGGAGCTGTGGCAGCAGCGATTCCAGACGGGAACCGTCTGCGTCGTCATGCAACGGGATCCGGCCGATCCGTTTGCCGAGCTGATTTCGTTCGACGGGCCCGGCCGCAGTCGCAGCGTGCTGTTGAAGGTCCCGGCCGAAGGGGGATTGATTCCGGCCGCATTGCGGAAGCAATTCGCCGTGGTCGAGCTGGCGGAGGCGGCACCGTGGATCGCCGAGCAACTTGATTTTGACCTGGGCGAGGCGCGGATGGTCCCGCTGCTGGCGGGGTCCGGCGCGATCGGGGCGGTGATTTTCCAGAACCGAATCCCCGTTGATCCGCAACAACAGGCGACGGCGCTGTCGGCCGCGACGGCGGTGGTGGCACATGTTCTGGCCGGACGAATGGAGCAGCGACGGCACAGCGACGCGGCCGAACAGTTCGCGGACCTGCTGGGCCGAGTCAACCATGCCCGCGCGCGGCAGGCGCAATCGCAGTCGATCTCGGCGATCGCCGAGGTGGCGGCCGGAGCCGCTCACGAGCTGAACACGCCGTTGACGATTATCTCCGGGCGGGCGCAATTGCTCCATGAGGTTGAGACCGACGACAACAAGCGGCACATGCTCAAACAGATTCAGGATCGGGCGGGGGAGATTTCGGATATTGTCACGGACCTGATGCAATTCGCCAAGCCGACGCCGCCTTCGCCTCAGTCCGCAACGGTGCAGTCGCTGATCGACGAAGCGGCCAAAATCGCCGCCGAGAAGCGCGGCGTGGACAAGCTGGAGATCGAGGCCGTCGGGATTGCGGAACTGGGTTCGGCGTTCGTCGATCCCAAACAGACGGCCGAGGCGATCGCGCGGATTCTGCTCAACGCCGTCGAATCGTACAAGGGCGAGAGCGGCCCGGTGCGGATCGAGGCGGGGGCCGAAGTCGAGGGGCGGGCGGTGGTTCACATTCGCGACAGCGGTTGCGGAATGGACGCCGAGACGCTCAAGAAGGTCTTCCAGCCGTTCTTCTCGGCCAAGCCGGCCGGACGCAAACGCGGCATGGGTCTGTCGCATGCGCAACGACTGCTGACGGTCAACGACGCGGGGATCCGCATCGCCAGCGAAGCCGGCAAAGGAACGACGGTGACGATCGAATTGCCGAGAAAATAAGATCGGTTTTCCATTTTCGATTTTCAATATTCCTCACGCCAAGCGGCAAAGGCACAAAGCCCTTCGATAATCTCAGGGACCGGCCAAATAATTTGACGCGATTGGCATGATTTGCAGGATGGGGCTTGATAGGGAGGAGGACGGCGGGTAGAATGCAGGACAGTTCAGGAGTTACAGGATGAGAATGTCCGGAAGACAGCCAAAAAGGGACGGCTGAAGGGGGTACGATGCACATGGAGGTGTGTCTGCGAAAAATATTTGGTGACTGTCACCGGTTTTATTGTCACCGGTTTTATTCAACATCCACCTCCTGTTGGTCGGTACTCCCTTGACTCTGCTCAGGACAAGCTCGGGATGACAGTCGGGGGGTGAAAAGATCGTCTTTTGAGTGGGAAAATGACGATATTGGGGATATCGAGAGAATTTGGGAACTTTGGGGCAAAAATAACCGTCTATTTTGATAGGTCGGTTTCAAGGAGTGTATGTATGAAGGCACAGGCGATTGATCGATATCCGGTTCCGGGGTATCCGACCCAGGGGGAGGTCCTGCAGAATCACCGGTTGATCGCGCGTGTAATCCCTACCCCGTTTCGGCGGCTGCTGGAGACGGGGGTGTCGGGGGCGATCGCGCTGCTGGTTCCTCTGAGTGGATGCGATCGGAATCCGGCCGGGGCGGTGGCAGCGCCGTCATCCCAACAAGTCGAGGGGCTGGATCCGAACGATACGCAAACGGCAGTCCAACCCAAAACGGCTCAGAAGGTTCTGTTGTTGTCTCCGATTTTTCCACATGGGGAGGGACGAGGATCCATCGGGTGTGTCGTTGTCGCGGCGCCGGTGTTTTTAACCGAAGAAGAAGGGCTTGACGTTATCAAAGAGGAACTGAGCAAAAGCGGGATCCGACTGGAAAACAAATCAGTCGGTTATGATACACTTCGGATGTATGTGGAAACGGATTTAGTGAGCGAA
>JAAYVQ010000011.1 GCA_012517095.1 Phycisphaerae bacterium
CAGCATTCCCACGCGATAACTCATTTCGTCATCGTCCCTGCCGACCAGCCGATATCGACGACTCCCGGCCGGATCCCATAATCCGACCTCGACCGAATAAATTCCCGCCGCCGCATCCGCGGGGACATCCAGCACGCGATCGTCGAGGGTAACCACATCGCCTTTCCACAAGCCGGTCCCGATCTTCGGGTTGTGGTCGGCCTGGAAGGCGATCTTGTCGCGCCGCTGGGCCTTGTCGGACTTGAAATGCACGAAGATCGCCAGATCCTTGGGCGCCGGTTCCGTCGCCTGCCAGTGGATCGGCATCCTAAACTTTCGCTGACCGACAACCTCGATATTCTTGACGCTCGGGCGAATGGCCAGCGTGTTGTCGGAGGTGAATCCGCGGCCGTTGAAATAGGTCGTTCCTTTGCCGTCGCTCGATCGCTCGACAACGGAGCCGTTGATCCGCTCGATGCTCGACTCGATCTTGCCATTAACGGCATAATATCCATACAAAGGCAGGATTCGACCCTGGACGGTCCAGTCCTTTTCGCCGCGATTGACGAACACTTTGGCGCCGTTGTCCCAGCTCACGATCTGCCGATGAATATCGCCCCCGACATATTCGACGCCGGTCAGCTTGGCCATCGCGATGCTGCGGATAAAATCCTGCGCCAGCCAGTACTTGCGGATCGCGCCGTTGCCGACGAATCCGTTGCGGTCGATCATCATCGCGTGGCCCAGCAGCAGTTCGTCGGAGATGTAATCGTCGCTTTCAATGCCGTGATCGCGCGTGCTTCGCCCGCCCTCGTACCGGCCGGGATAGCCGACGCCGTGCTGAATAAACTTGTCGTGAAGCACCGCGTCGAACCACGGTACCCGTTCCCAGTCGGCGCAGGCGACGCGATTGTGAAACGAGCCGCCGGTCGCCGAAAGCTGCATGTGCTGGCAATCCGCGCCATCAAGCCAGCCGACAAGCTGATCGTCGCCGGCCTCGGAGGTCGTAATCGTCCCGGGGCCCAGATAATCCTGAATCCAGCGGAATGATTCGCCCCAGTACTTTCGCGTTTCGAGCATCGAATGAAACGCCCCCGTGCGATCATAAAAATCGAACATGTTGATCGAGGTGAAGACATCGATGAAGTAATGCGTCGGCCGAAGGTTCGGCTTGATCCATTCGAGGTTTCGCTTGACGAACGGCATGATGTGGTCCGGCCGCCAGCGATAACTCTGCGCGCCGCGGCCTTCGTTGAGCCAGGCCTTGACGGGCCGGCCGTCTTCGGTGAAGGCGATGTGATCGTAGCTGTAATCCGCCGCATCCGGATAGAAGTCGATGTAGTTGTCGTGCAGGCCCCAGGGGATATCTTTGCCACGGCAGACCGCGTCGATCTTGAGCATATCTTCGACGGTTCCCATCGACGGGTCCGGCGGATTGATATCGGGCAATCGATAATCATAGCCCCATCGTTGCCAGACATGCAGCGTCAGCAAGCTGTCAGTCAGGCCGTAATCGATCAATTGCTTCATTGTATCGGCAATATCGGCATATCGCCCGCCCCAGACATCGAACACAAACCGCCCGGCCTTTCGCGCCACGCCCGGCGAGGGCTTTTTGTCGTACAGCGGCCGATAACGAATCGCGCAGTCGAACGCGCCCTTGTCGCTCGGTACGAAAGTCAGAATCGCGTTCATGTGCGTGTGCAGCGCGTAGATTTTTTGATCGGGTGAGACCTCGAAATAATCCGGCGGATTGTCCGTCGCCACCAGTAGCGACAGTCCATTGTCAAAATCCATACCCACATGGCTGGTCGCCAGATTGTGGCCGCCGAAACCGGCGCGAAACGCCTGCGGCTTGACGATGCAATATCCGTGGCCGTAATAGACCTTTTCGGCCGATTGCTCGAACGGGCCCGTCGTCAGATCGGTGATCCGCTCGGGGCTTTCGATTTTGATTCGAAGCCCCGGCCCATCGACAAATACATTTGCGATTAACTCGAACGGTCGGCCGTTCATCAAGATGGAGTGAACCATTTGGAGTTGTCTGGCCGACTCTTTGTAGTCATAACGGACATTTTTAACTATTAATCCGCCGCTTCCGATTTTCTTGTTCAGGATCGACGCGGCAAGACCTTTGGCCGTAATGGTTTGCGTGTTTTTCCCGAAGGAAATCGCGCCATCGAAGATCCCGTGCGGCCCGCCGACGACGGTGGCCGTATACCCATCGGCCAGATTGAACAGAAAGGCCTTCGGGCTTTGCGTCTGCTGCGAGGGTTGACTTTGTTGGCCAGAAACGATCATCGGATCACCCCAGAAGGCCGAGTCACAGGTGGTATCTTTTTTCGGACCGGGATGACATTCCAGTCGCAGCGTGATTTCCCGGCCGGCAAATTCGCTCAAGTCGGCCGCGCCGTCGATCCAGATTTTGCTGTTGGTATGTTTTTCGTACAGCATCTTGCCGCTGGCCCAAACGCGGAAGGTCACGCCGTCGCTGGGCGGTTCGGGCGGCGTGATGTCGCGGATCGCGTTGGCGAAAGAGAATACAATCGGTTTTGTATCCGGCAGTTTGAGTATGTATTGCGCCCAGATCGTTCCCGCCCTGCCGCGCCAGGTTGGATGCATGGCGATGGATTTTTTGGTCGTGCCGCGGGTGATGTCGAAGATGTCGAAGCTGGCACCGGAGGATTCGACCATGCCGCGCCAGCCGACGGGCTGCGAGACGATGGGCTTGTCGAAATACTGCCAGAGGACCTGCTGCGAGCGGACCTCGGTGAGCGAGACGGAACCGTCGGCAGGAACGGCAATCACGGCCGGAATGTCGGCGGATTTTTTGGGCTCAAAAGCCGTCTCAAAGATTTGCACGCAGTGGATCGTCCGCTGTTTGCCGGCCGACTCGAAGGTGGCATAGACATGGACCGGATACAGCGCCGCAAACGTGCCGGGCGCGGAGGCGATGCGGAACTCGACGGATTCGGTCTTGCCTGCGGCGACGGAAACCGACTTGCGATTTTCGCCGACGCATGCAAATTCATCGACGAGATCGCGGACCTCCAGATCTACGGCGACGGATTCGCCGCCGGAATTTTTAACGCTGACTTCGACCGGATACGGCGTGTCGTATTGGCTGACGCCGTTAATTTGGCCGATGGTCACGGTGATCGGACCTTCC
>JAAYVQ010000119.1 GCA_012517095.1 Phycisphaerae bacterium
CACCAGTCGCCGGACCGTCTGAATATCGATAAACTCCGCATGAAATGGATCCCAGCTTATCTTCAATCTGTCCATTCCATGCCGGTTTAAGAAATCGATTCGATCTCGAATGATGACTTCGTCCGTAGCCCAGCCGCCATTCGTTTCGATGGACTCGATCGGCGTTAAGCCCAGCCGATGGGCTTCCTGCACGATCTCGGCCATACGATCAAAAAACAAGAACGGTTCGCCTCCCGTCAGATGAATCCTGGTTTGTGCTCCAGCCAGACGATGCAAACCCTCCCACGCATGAATAGCGGTTTCAACGCTCATCAAACCCCTGCCGTCAGGTCTGCAATGGTAATAACAAAATCGGCAGGAAGCATTACACCGGTAGCTGAGCATCAATCCTGCGTATCGCCATGCCTTAAACTGAGGACACCCTCGGGGAAGGTTCTGGTTGTATCGATTGTTCCGAAGATCGATCATCCGATTCTTTCAAATGGTTCGTGACCTGTCGAATTTCAGTTCTCATCTCTATGGAGTCTTCTATGTACGGAGATATTAAAAAAAATCAAAAATATTGCATGCAAAGAATGAGAAATTTGGCAATTTTTATTGGACTCGTAATTTGAACAAATAGATTCAATTTTTTGGGGTACCTGTATATGGAGTTCTCAAATAATACTCAACCAATAGGTTGTATGTTAAAATGGGCTATTAGAATAATGTGAATATGGGAAATTCAAGATTCTTTTGCCTCTCTTCCGATACCTATGTCAGGATGTTACGCTATTATAATCTCAACATTGGGAGCTGAAGAATGAGCAAGCAGGATTTGATCGAATGCATCCGGGAAATCAATCGAGGAGCTCGTCAGGATTTTCTGGATCAGTTCTCGGAACAGGAACTGGATATGTATCTGGAACATTTGATGGAAGTAGATTTGGAGGAAATGGCGCTGTCTGCATAGGAGATCGATTCACCGGAAAAGTGAATTGGGTCGCTATTTCCGACATCCAAAATGGATAAGGGATCGCACAATGGGCGATCCCTTTTTTTCACAGCTTCTTGTGAGTTTCGGATCCTCTATTGTTATCCCTGATTGCCGCCTTCGGTATTCTGGGTATCCGGAAGAGCGTTCAATTCCTGCTCGATCTCCTCGGTCCCGCTGACGACCGGATCCAGCTTAAAAAAGGAATTGTATTTAAAATTGAGCAATTTTGGCGTTAAATTTGACGGAACCCGAAAGGCCAGATCTTTCCATACGGCATCCCCGTACCGAAGGGTTTGCGCCTCCTTGCGGTCCAGAGTAATGACTTCCCCGAGTTTTTTTTCTTCCAGTTTATTTTTGACCACAAATCCATCCGGATAAATGGGTGTTCCCACCCCATTACTTTCAGTCGCATTTTTGGGGATGCAGATCATCCGGATTTGTCCCAGCGTCAGGGACAAACTCCCTCCCGCATCCGCCGCGCCGCCGGATTTGAACGACTGCGAAGTGAATCCGACTCGAACGACAACCATGGGATTTCCTCCGATATCCCGCTGTCGGATATAATTTTTCCCGGGTAACTTCAGGGCCTGCTTACCCGCGATCGGGGCTGATCCCTTCGCGCGGTTCAGGTGGATTTGATCGATCGGGTCCGGGTGGTAGAAGGCATAATTGCTCGTACCGGAAAGCGATCCACGGCTGATCCAACTGAACAGGCCAGACACCCATCCATCCGCATTGATCAGCAATCGATTGGGTTTGTTGGGATTAATCGTTTCGGCCAGGTTATATCGTTTGTAGGTCACACTGTTTCCGACGGGGCTCATCGCCAGCACGATGATCAACATCCCCGAGATCAACAGACCGCAACTGCCTCCGCAGACGATGGAGGTTATCTGTTTGATCAGGGGAGTGAACTCGATTTTCGGATTGAGAATTTCGTATGCGACGGTTCGAAGCAGAGCGAAAACCACGATGAACAGAAGTAAAGCCGAAGCCCAATAAACATGAATGCCGCCGTATCCCTTGGAAAGGATGAA
>JAAYVQ010000120.1 GCA_012517095.1 Phycisphaerae bacterium
GGGGAACCTTCCTGATGGCGCCCGGCTTCAGCGTATCCTTCGGAGGGAACTTCGGTACTCTCAATGGCGCGATCGCCGGCAACGGGATTAATTTCTATGGAAACGCCGGGGGTACGATCGCCGGATCGGTGGTGAATTATTCTCCCACCCCTATGACCCTGTCCGGAAACAGTGACCTGTTCTTCAACCGTTCAGGAGTTAACGACATTCCCACGGGATTCATAGCGGAAATCGTCATGCACTTCGATCCCGTTTCCTATAGCGAAAATGTTGAGTGTCAGTAGCGTTTATGGGTTTATCTCTATCCGCAGGGTTTCGATCCCAAACGGGCCAACCTCGACACGGACCTCATGCGGTTCGAATGGAATCTCGCGGTCCCGCTGCTCGACAAGATTGGTTCGGCTGCACTGACGGATCCACACCTGCGGCAGTTGGATGACGGCCGTGGCCGGTTTTCCTTCGGTTTCGATCAGCCGGAGGATCAGGCCTCGGCCGTCTTCGGCTTGCTTGACCGTCATCAGCATCACATTCGCCGGCTCGATCGTGCAGAATCCCGTCGTCGGCTCGATCCGGCCATCTTTGTGGCCTTCCACTTGCACGGCGATCAGGGGATTGGAAAAAGACCAGCCGAAATCGCGGCAGCCGCCGTGGGTCCAATCGCCCTCATGAGAGGTCAGCGAATATCGAAAGAGGATGTCACCCTGTTGAACCGGTTGAAAGTTGGTTCGGAAATTGCTGTTCATCACAAAGGCGTAGATATGGCCCTTATTCATCTGTTCGGCTGTCGTGAATGGTTGTCCGAATTTGGGGGGTGTCAATCCATGATGGGCCTGCGAGACATAGCACGGCCACAAGCCACCGAACTCCATCAGGTGCGACTCGGCCGCCGAGAGCGTCACGCCCATTTGCCCGTCGGATACATTCGCCCAGTGCTGCACGGCGTAATAATTCGAATTGGAGCCGGGGAACTGGTCTTGCAGCGGTTCGACTACGGAATCGGTCCCCTCAAACCGGAACTGCGGCTTTTCGACGGCGAATGGAAATGCGAAATACACCTCCATCAGCGGCGATGAATCCTTCAATATCCGGTTGGCCAGATCGACGCGTTTGAGTTTGTCGTACAGCATGACTTCCTGAATCACCTGCGGGCAACCCGGCGCCGATGCCGTCGAAATTATGCTCGCAACAACGGCCCCGTTGACCGCCGGCTGAATCCGGATCTGGCCTGGCCCCGACAGTTCTCCCGTCGGTACAGACTTGACGACGATCTGGTTCAGCGCCGCATCGGCCTTCGGATCGACCAGCTCGCGCTGAAGTTTCTTATCGAACACGCTCTTGATCCCGCCGCGCTGTGTGTCCATCTCCACGCGGAAAAATTCATTCTCGATCGTCGTACCTTCGGCCTTCATCCCAGTGGGAAAGACCGGCCCTTTCTCGGCCGCGACAATCCGATAGGTCCGGCATCCCATCGCCGGGACCTCCTCGGCGACAAAGATCAGGTCCGTCAGTTCGTGCCCTTCGTAGCTTCCCCGGGCATGACGATATGCCGAATACGCCGAGGGTGAAAGCGGCCCTGCAAGCGTAGCCACCTGATAGGGAACCTTCTCGCCCGTCGCCACATCGACCAGCTCGAACGCTTTCGGCACCGCGAACTTGACCACCCGCACGACATCGGTTCGCGCGATCGCCAGGGGATTAAGCACCACGATATGCCGACCGCCTTCGGTCCGCCTGACCTCTTGAGCGATTGCCTCAGCCGAACGGCTCAGCGTCATATCCGCAAGCCCGGCCGCTCGAAAAGCATACAAGCTCTTTTCGTGCCAGGCCCAGTCCTGTTCGGGTCCAGCCGGATACGCCTTGCCCCAGGTATGCTCATCATAAAGCATCATATTCTCGTATGCGCTGCGGATCGCCTCAACCGGATACTCCCGCCCCAGCAGCGATGCAACGGTCGCCAGCTTCTCCGCCGCCGCCAGCCGTGAGTGCGTCGTGCGATTGATCGTCGTCTCTCTGGCTGTCGAAGTGGCGCCGACCACATAATCGGTGTCGGGCAATTCGCCCCGGAATGTTCGAATGTCCTTGCACTGTTTTTCAAGCTTGTCGAAAAACATCGTGTTGGTCGCCACCGCCAGCCGCGGATACGCCCACTTGGCGTTCCAATCCCGTACGATCCGGCTGATCTGCATATCCGGCGGACAGTTATCCACGCCGTTGTGAATGAATCGAAGCGTATCAAACGGGCACCCCTGTTTGTCCAATCCTTCGAGCATTGCCGGCAGTTGCTTATAGACCTCGTCGTACGAGGACGGCCCAACGACATCGTGAAAAAAGCCGTAGCTGCTCTGATAATATACCAGAACTTTCTTGCCGTCCGGACCCTCCCACCAGAACGCGTCCGGCCGCCCATACCGAAGAATCGCCGACTCGTCCCAGAAGGTATGAATATCGTTGCGCCCCCACTCAAAATAGGTCGGGCATCCAGCGAAGAAATACTTCACTCCCGCTCCGTTCAGTACCGTCGGCAGCGACCAGCTCAGGCCCGGCACATCGGTGATCGATCCGCACTGAATCTGCCCGCTCAGCCGCTGCTGTGCCCGAAACGATGGATACATCAGCCGGATCCCCTCCTCATGTCCGGATAGGCAACTGATCTGATTGCCGTACAGAGCGCCGATCTCGATCCGTCCCTCGGCCACAAATTTCGCGAGCTTGTCAATCGTTTCTTTCGGCCGGTTTTCGAGATAGTGCTGCAGCGACCATCCCGCCTCCACCGTATAACGATACTTCGCCTCGTCCGGCCAGTCCGCGGTTTCCTCACAAAAGCGAATGATATTGTCGTAAAATCCATCAAAGCTCCGCATCACATGCTCGATCGTATCGGTATAACCCAGATCATGATGCGTGATCGGCACTAAACAAACCTCCCATCGCCGTTGCCTCGGCCAGACTCTCTCGCGGCGGATCGTCCGGCCCCCGGCCTTCAGTGCCACCGCAACTGTCTTGCCCTCGATCCCATCCGGTACGCAAAACTGTACCGTCTTGCGACCCGTGGGAATCTCCGCTGTCATCGCCGCCATCTTCCGCTCCCCGACCGTGGTCTCAATCATCATCTCCGCTGCCGGGCCGGGGTTGTCAATCTCGATCTCTGCCTGTTGCTGAATGTGTTCTCCGTCCTGGACAAAAAACACCGTCGGCCTGACATCGACGATTGTCATTTGCGGAACAAGCTGTTCGTTCAGCGTGACGCTTAGTCCGCGTTTCAAA
>JAAYVQ010000012.1 GCA_012517095.1 Phycisphaerae bacterium
CTGAACCGTAAGTTATTTGAAAATAATTACTTACGATTCCTTGAAGGACCTGCAAACTTTTTTGCGTTTCCTGAGTGTTTTTGCTTTTCTTTTTTGACGATTACAGTAAAATACCCCGTTCTGTTGAGTCGCACAAATCAACAAAATCGGGACGGAATCGGCCTATTTGCGTGAAAGGTTATGGCACAGTGGCCAAGAAGGAAAAAGATAGAAAGCCCACAAGGAAAAAGGTAACGGCATCCAAGACGGCCGCGAAAGTTGCGCCCCGTAAAAAGGAAAAGGCCGTTGCCAAGCCAAAAAAAACGGCAGGAATTTTCCTTAAAGCTCCTTTGACTCCCAAAAAAGCGATGCATAAGCCCGTAAAGGTTGAACCTCTGACCAAAGAGGACCTTGAGCATTATCGTCATCTCCTCCTTGAAAAGAGGGCCGAATTGCTTGGTGATGTCAACTCCATTGAATCCGAAGCCCTGAAAAAGTCCCGCCTTGATGCCGCCGGGGATCTGTCCAGCATGCCCATCCACATGGCCGACCTGGGAACCGATAACTTTGAACAGGAATTTTCCCTGGGTCTGATGGCCAGCGAACGCAAACTTCTCTCCGAGATCAACGCCGCACTCAAACGCATTGACGATGGCTCTTTCGGGGTGTGTGAAGGAACCGGAGAACCCATTTCCCGCAACCGTCTGGAGGCCAATCCATGGGCTCGTTATACCATTGATTACGCCAGTCGTATGGAAAAGGGCGGATATTTTGAATCGTCTTCTGGTTCTTCGTATTCGACGGAAGAGGATAGCGACGATCACGAGGACGAACAAGAAGAATCCGAGGAAGCCGAATCTTCCGAAGAAGAAACGGAAACCGAAGAGGAAACGCCCAGTCCGTTCGATCTTGAGGAAGAAGAAGAGGAAGAGGAAAAAGAAGAAAAGGAATTTTAATTCCAACCTGATGATCATTTCCGGGCGGTCCATCAATCGGCCGCCCGTTTTGTTTAGTCCTTGTCGATTCCCCCGCCTGCTGATACACTGGTATCGAGATGAAATAGTAAATCGTGAAATGTCTGAGGACCGGCGTGAAATTCGAACGACTTCAGGAGCTTTTACGGGATATCCAATCTGTCCGTATCGCGGTTGCGGGCGATTTTTGTCTGGATGCGTATTGGATTCTCCACCCCGATGGATCCGAGGTTTCCGTGGAGACCGGTCTTGTAGCCCAAGCCGTCCAGCGTCATTATTACAATCCGGGCGGAGCCGGAAACATCGTCGCCAATCTGGTCGCGTTAGCCCCTCGTTCCATTGAGACCATCGGGGTACTTGGCCCCGATATTTTCGGGACAGAACTCCGGCGTCAGCTCACCGCACTCGGAGTTGACTGCTCATCGCTGGTCATTCAGTCCGAGAATTTTGATACGTATACCTTCGCCAAACGCATCCTTGGGGGAAGTGAGCAGCCGCGAATTGATTTCGGATTTCTAAATCGCCGAACGCCGCAAACCAATGATAGCATCTTCAAGCGTATCCGAAGTGCCCTGATGTCGGCGGATATCCTCATCTTCAATCAGCAAATCCCCGGATCACTCGACGATGACCGTTTCATAGACCGCCTGAATTCCCTTTTCGCCGAACACCCCGGCCGTAATGTGATCTTCGATTCTCGCCACTACGGCGACCGATTTACGCCGATCCTCCGCAAGTGCAATCTTCGTGAAGCCGCCTGCCTTAACGGAGAGGACATTCCTGAGGATCACCCTGTTCCCGTCTCCGGCGTTGAATCGTATGCTCATCGGTTATTTGATCGATCCCGTCGGCCCGTGTTTATCACGCTGGGTTCCCGCGGGATCCTGGTTTATGATGGAAAGACCAGCTCCCATGTTCCGGCCATACCCCTGGGCAATACACCACTTGATCCCGTTGGCGCCGGCGATACGACGCTTTCGGCCCTGGCTCTGGCCCTGGCCGCGGGCCGAAGCCCATCTGAAGCCGCAGAGTTTGCAGTCCTCGCGGCCGGTGTCACTGTCCAGAAACTCTATCAGACCGGTACCGCCAATTCCGAAGAAATTCTCGCCCTTGCCCGTCAATACCCTTCCCCATGAATAGAAACTTATCGAATCGTACCGTCGCTGCAATCCGTTATTTTAAACGATCCCGATAATGCCCGACCCCGGATTACCCGGCGAGGTTACTGCACCTGAGATGCTTTGCGGATTTGATGTTGTCTTGATTGAGATCCCGATCCGGCGTATCTGCCGGATTGACAAGCTCTTCCGAACGATTATATTCACGGAAAGTGAATCGAATCATCAATACAGAAAGGGAACAAACTATGCATGGCAATCAATTGTCCCGCAGGCATTTTCTCTGGTCCGCTGCGGCCGTTGCCGCCTCCCCCCGACTTCTCCAGGCCCAGGAACCCTCTGCCCCTGCGGTAGAACAGACGGGACCTGCCGCGCCTCGGTCGGTGGTTTCGGTAAGCAATGGGGCCAGCCGTCGCACCACGATCTGCGAGTCCCTGACAACGATCGAGGATCAAATCCTACCGGTTCTCAGGACCAAGAAGTGCGTGGTAATCAAACCCAATATGGTCAGTACGAACAACCAGCTGGCTTCAACGCACGCGGACGCCTTGCATGGCATCCTGGACTTTTTGAAGCCGCGGTTTAAGGGACCGGTTGTGATTGCCGAGTCTTCGGCCGGTTTCACGACGGAAGGATTCGATCATTTCGGTTATACGAAAATCGCCGCCGAACATAAGCCCCTCGAAGTCAGCTTGGTCGATCTGAACGAAGAAGGCCTGTACAAGACGCATGCGATTCTCAACGGCGATCTTCATATGGTGCCCGTCCGCTTGGCGGCGCGACTGCTGGATCCCGAGGCATTCATCATTTGTTCGGCCATGCTGAAGACTCACAATACGGTGATCGCCACGCTCTCGCTCAAGAACATGGCTCTCGGGGCACCCCTTCATCACTCACGGAAGGAGAGCCAGCGGTGGAACGATAAACGGCTCTATCATGGGGGCGTAAGACAGACACATCTGGACATCGCCCTTACGGCTCAGCGGCTACGACCGTTCTTCGGGGCCGCCGTGCTGGACGGCTGGGAAGGCATGGAAGGCAACGGGCCGGGTGGCGGGACTCTCGTGTCGTCAAAAATTGCGATTGCCTCCACAGATTTTGTGGCTGCCGATCGCGTGGGGGTGGAGGTCATGGGTATCAATCCGGATTGGATCGGATACCTGAGTTTCTGTGCTCAATCCGGTGTGGGCCAGATGGATCTGTCCAAGATTGAACTCCGCGGTGCCAAGCTGGCGGAAGTGACCCGAAAATACAAAATGCATGACGACATCGAACGCGAACTGCGGTGGATGGGGCCGATGAAGGATATCCCCGAAAAGCTCGGCTGATTCAACAGTCCCTGGACATCCCAGGGCCGATTCCGGTTTGATTCTCCTCCTGTGGATCAAAATCGCCGACTAAAGGTCGAACGCGATCGACATGGAAAAACACGACGAATTTATTCGAATCGTCACCGGCAGGATAAATCGCCGGCTGTTGTTTTCGCATGGCTTCGGCCAGTGTCGCGTTGATTTCTTCGCGGATTTTCGTCAGGTATAACCGCCTGCCCTGGTATCCGGGGCCGGATTCCAGAAAAAGATATGCGGCGTGCATCGTTTGTTTGAGGTTCTGATGGCTGAGCCGCTGGCGCATGACGAAGGCGAGGGTGGCTTCGTCGATTACCAGGGGTTTGGCATAAACGGCCATATCCACGCGACCTTCCGGATCGGTTGTGGCGAATATACCGGTCCCCTCCCTTGTACCGAAATACTCTTTTAATTCCATGCGGACCTCCGTGTCGGTGTTTGTGGTTTATTCGGCGACGGCTTGACCCGGCTCGGCCTTGCCGCGATGTTTGAGCTTATCCAGTGCCTCCTGCAGCGTGGCAACATGATGCTTTTCTTCCTCGATAACCCGTTCGATCTGTTTGATGGCGGTCTTGTCGGCGGCGAAATTGAAGAGGGCTTCGAAATAACGAATGCTGTCTTTTTCTTTTCGGACGGCCTCTTCGAGTACTTCGGTCAAAGTCGATTTGTCGGAAAATTCGTGAGGAAGAGGAACCTCTAACGCAAACACGCTTAAACTGGCCAACGCCTTGTATTCCCCGGAAGCGGAGGGACGAACATTTTTGTCTTTGAGTTCATCCAGAATCTGCCGTTTCATTTTCGCAAACTTGCGTTCGTGTTGAATTTCCCATTCGGCCAACTTCCACAATAGATCCCGGACCTCTGAATTGGAAATTTTCAATGCGGATTCCTGGTAATAGGAAGCAGCATCGCGCTCGATTTGTTGCGCGATTTCGAAGATCTCCACGGCATTGATTTCGTCTGCCATGCGTCGTCCACTCAATGTTCGACAAGCATCGCTATTCCTGCAAGGTTCGATTGAAACCCTTGGCTACTTCATTCTTCCGGTTCCTATTGTACTATTTTCTTCTTTTCAAGTCAATATTCGACCATTTTATTGGTTCCCAGAAGGCGTTTTTGGAGGATATAAGCCGTCTGTTTGGCGATACTTTTGCAGACTCTTGGAAGGGAAAACCGTAAAGGGGTCTGAACGGCCGGTTGGAAGTCGTGGCAGATCAGATCATCATATCGATCCCCAACCACTTCAATATCGTTCCGTTCGGAGCAACCAAAACCGATAGAACGAGCGGTATGGAGGATCGGCAAGGTGAACGGATCAAATCCAATCAATTCACAGCAGATCATTTCACAGGCGATAGGATCAATACCACCGATGATCGCTCCAAGGGGACGAGGCCTGCCATTGATTGGGCCCGGCCCTTCCATGCCGACGACGGCGTCGATGATGTTGACGGCCGGGTTCAGTTTGCGAAAGATTTCGATGAGCATTCGACAGAAGTCCTCGTGGCGGGCACCTTTAAGATAGTGCCAGAGAGGTTTTCGTTTTCCGGGAACGACGCCGAACATGTTTTTGACGGCGAAAGTGGCTCCGAGTTGCTGATGGGATTTGAGTTTGGGCAGATTGATGATCCGGTCGGCCTCCAGAGCTACGCGGCTGATGGGTACTCGAAAGCCGGAAACGCCCGGAAGACGGATGGCTTGCGGATGGTTGAGGGTCCTGACCTCGATACCCCTTCGCTTGAGCTCGTCGAGGATTCCGAGGGCCTCTAAACAGGCCCGGATGGTCCCCCATGCCGTTGAATCGGCAACGACGGGTCGACCTCCGAGGTCTCTGACCAACTCTGCAATGCCAAGGATAACGGTAGGATCGGTCTGCGCGGCCGCTGACGGTGGACGAGGGACGATACAATTGGGTTTGATCAAAACACGGTCACCGCGGCGAATGAGCGAATGATTGGGATCAAGCAGGTCCCAAAGCCGCCCGACGGCGAACCTGACGCGCTCGGGAACATAGTTCGGACATCGAACAACGGCGACTGTCTGTGGAGAATTTGGCGCGGCCGTCAATTTGAGATCCTCGTACAGATAACCAAATAGACCAGAACTCGAACTTGGGGATTTCGTGCGGATCGGCATAAAAGAGCCGACAACGAATTTTCGTTATTGGGAATCTGGTTCGGTCCAAAAAGAAGAAAATCTCCCGGTCCCATTCGGGAGTGGAATGCGATGACAGGAAAGCCCTGAACCGGAATCTCCGTATGACCCAACATCCGGCCCCCGATTTCGTCGGCCTTTTTGCGGAATCCCGGTTCGATCCGCACATCTGCAATACCCCGGATTTCTCCCACGAGACGAGATTTGAGTATCCATGACAATCGTCCCGCCCCCACCACCTGTTGGTGTTCGAATCCAGTGCGGTCTCGCCATGATATTTCAGCGTTCAGGGGAAGCTCCAGAGATGCCAGATCGTCGCCCTTTTCATCAAAAACAATCAAGGAACGAGCGGAAATCTGTTCGCCGCCGATCGATTCCAATTGCCGAACGGTGTTCATGCCGATTTGGGGTTGTCCAAAACCGACGATTAAAGAGTTATTCGAAAATCCCGGGGGATCCTGTAACTCAACGGATGTCCGGTCCAGCGATTGAACAAGATCACGATATTCGGGAAGATGAAGAATGGGTAATTCATAGACGAAAATCTGGAACTCGATTGGACGCAAGGGTTCCGAAGAAACGGAGGGTTGAAGATCAAACACTTTCATCCCTTTGGGAGGGACTATCGTTTCAGACGATTTCGGATCGACACTATCACAGCCGATTACCGGAAGAAACAAGATACAAATGGCGTACCGAATTTTATTCATGACAAGAATTGTATCGGGAGTCAGGTTCGGATGTCAACCTGACAAATCAATAGAAGATCACATCCGCAGACGCGGAACTTCGCAGAATTCCATGGCAATGCGATAAATATCTGAACCCTCGCCGGCCATGATTTTCTCAGGGGGAAGATGAGCAGGAGCTTGGATTCGCAATATTCTGGCATAGGTTGAAAAACGCCCGCCGAATTCAAGAAGTCCCTGAGTCGGAGGGACTGCCAGTTCAAGATTGACCAGCTCACCCACATCAAGGCCGGAGCCATTGATTTCCATGAGAACACCACCAGGACTGACATTAATCGTGTTTCCGGTATAGAGCCGTCCTTCCATTAAACCGGCCTTCTGGCATAACACAGCCAGTTTTAGAGGAATTCGCCGATAAAGCCGTCTCTCGTCCGGATTCTCTGACATACATCCACATTCCTTGGGATTTTGCTATGAAATAATGTTGCAAAGTTTGTACCGAAGCCCCCCGAACGAAAATTTGGAATCAAAATTCATAACTAAAGATAAATAAAGTACTTATGAAGATCTATGTATCGATTACACAATCGTTCTGAATCCATGTTTCATAATAACAACCTTATCGCTCATATATAGTCATTCCATTTTCTTTTGGCAACCGATGTATGGTTGTTGTCAATTAGTAACATTTTTATTGTTTTTCCCTGTGCACATAGCAATAATATTCCTTTAAGAATATTAATATCGTTTTCGCATTTATCATGTTGAAAATAATGAACATTAGTTATCAAAACCAAACATGTATATTCTCGTCGATGCCCTCGGTTTTAACCTTGGCTTTTTGGGATCATCTGCCAGTCGGTATCCTTCTTTTTCGTAATGATTTCACGATAATCTATGCCAATCAGAACGCAAACGACTGGATGTCCCCTGCAATGTCTATAGGGGAAACGATTGCCCAAGGAACTTCGGAAACTGATACTTCCCATCAACTTGAGGCAATCAAGACAATTCTGGACGGAAAAGAGATGAAAATGGTTCTTCCCCTGCATTTCATTACGAAGACCAGCAACCGTTTTCTTCGACTGACATGGATGGCTATCCATGAACCCGATACGAATCGAATCGTCGGCGGTGCTGCGATTGCCGAAGATATTTCTTCGGAGACGAGTTTGCGGAGTCAAGTGGCCCAATCGCAACGGTTGGCGAGTATCGGTAAGATTGCGGCCAAAGTTGCCCATGAACTTAATAATCCGCTGGATGGAATTCTTCGCTATATCAATTTGGCGATTCGAATTCTCGATCTGGGGCAAATCGATAAGGCCAAAGAATACCTTTTACGCAGTCGCAGCGGTCTGATGAGGATGGTCCAGATTATTGGTGAAATGCTGGAATTGTCGAGAGATCATATGGTAACTATCGAACGATCTCCCTTGGATCGGATTCTTCAGGAGGCTATCGCGGCGATGGAAACTCGGAAAGGTAAAGTTCGGATTGAGTTATCGTGCCTGGCCCCCCAGCCCCTGCCCCTGTATCGCTCGGATAATCTGTTTCAAGTGTTCTGTAATCTGATCAAAAATGCCCTCGACGCCATGATCGATGAGGGACAGTTGTTGATTACCATTCGACAAATCGAACAATCCCTGGACATCGCGTTTCGAGATACCGGCACCGGGTTTCCTCCTGAACATGCGGAGACGATCTTTCAACCATTTTATACGACCAAGGGATTTGGACGAGGAACGGGGCTGGGATTGGCGATCTGTCGTGATATCGTCGGCAAACTCCGGGGTCAGATTACGGCAACCAACAATCCCGAAGGTGGCAGCACTTTTACGGTAAGGTTGCCTGCGAAGGAGGATGTCGGATGACGAAAATGATCGATGCATCATTTTCTTATCCAATCGAGAGGATCGCTCCTTTCGCTGAAAGGGAACCCTTCGCAGGAATAAAACACGGAACCGAGAACACCTGATGAACAAAGCGGAAATTTTAATCGTTGATGACGACCGGATTATCCTGGATTCGCTATGCGAATTTCTCCGATTGGAGGGATATACGACAAGCCCGGCGGAGAACGCCGAACAGGCGATTGCGGCGCTGGAACGACAACCTTATGCGCTGGCGATCACGGACATCCATATGCCGAACCGCGACGGGATCGCCCTGTTGACCCTGATCCGGTCACGATTTCCCCAAACATCGGTGATCGTTCTGACGGGTTACGGGACGATCGGCGGCGCGGTGGAAGCGATTAAACTGGGAGCATTCGATTATCTGACAAAACCCGTGGTGGACGACGATTTGCGTTCTGCAGTTGAACGAGCGATCCGGCAACAGACGCTGATTCGGGAGAACCGATCGCTGCGGTCGCAAGTGGAGCAGCAATATCGGTTGGATAATATTCTGAGCCGTGATATTCAAATGACCAAGCTATTCGAGATGATCGAGGCCGTCGCCGATAGCAAAACGACGATTCTGATGACGGGGAAAAGTGGGACCGGCAAAAGTCTTCTGGCACGGGCGATTCACTATCGTTCGCAACGACGAGATAAGCCGTTTGTCGAAGTATCCTGCGGAGCTTTACAGGAAACTCTCTTGGAGTCGGAGTTGTTTGGTCATGTACGAGGTTCGTTTACCGGGGCTGTCCGCGATAAACAGGGAAAATTTTTGGCGGCCGACGGGGGAACGATATTTCTGGACGAAATCGCGACGGCTTCACCGGCGATGCAGGTAAAATTATTGCGAGTATTGCAGGAGAGACAATTTGAGCCGGTCGGAAGCAATAAAACGATCACGGTGGATACGCGGGTGATTCTGGCATCGAACACCGATTTGGCTGAAGAGGTGCGCGCGGGTCGTTTTCGGGAAGATCTGTACTATCGGGTACATGTGGTGGCGATGAATATCCCACGATTGGCGGAGCGGCCCGCCGATATTTCGTTGCTGGCGGACCATTTTCTGCGGGGATTTTGTCGAAGCCACGGACGGACGAAGGAGGGAATCTCGGCCGAGGCCTTGGCACGGCTGGAACGATATGACTGGCCTGGTAATGTACGGGAACTGGAAAATGTGATTGAACGAGCGGTATTGCTGGGGAAAGGAGATCGAATCGAAGTCGAAGATCTTCCGCAGAAAATCGCCGAACCAACACCGGAGCCGGGCGGATCGGCTGGGTATCGGGGAATGGGACTCAAGCAGGCCTTGGCCGAACCGGAGAAGGTAATCTTGCGATCCGCATTGGAAACGCATCAATGGAACCGACAAGACACGGCCAGAGCGCTGGGAATCAACCGGATCACGCTATACAAAAAGATGAAACGGTACGGTCTGGACCACGAAGCCAGGCGTTTGAACGCATAGCCATTTTGCTGAAAATAAAATCGGACTTTTCCTTGTCATCCCCACCGCATATAATTCCCGTTTCTTTCCGAAATAAGTGACCAATCCAGGATGAAACGGATATCGTGATGGAATTATCAATCGTTATCCCCGCGTACGAAGAGAGCCATAAGATCGGTCGAGACATAGACGCGGCCGCCCTCTTCTTTGCGGCAGGTCGGCTCGATGGCGAATTGATTGTCGTCGATGACGGAAGCCGCGACGATACCCGCGATGCCGCTCAACGCGCGGGCGAAACGATTGGCTTGCCGATTCGCGTCATTCGGTTGAATGTCAATCATGGGAAAGGCGGTGCGGTACGAGCCGGAATTCTGGCGAGCCGCGGAGAGTTTGTTTTATTCGCCGACAGCGGCTACAGTGTTCCATTTGAATGGGCTCTGACGGGCATTGAAATGATTCAGGCCGGGCGGTGTGATATTGCGCATGGATCGCGGAAAATGCCGGGATGTCAGATCGTCCGGAAACAACCCGTCGTGCGACGATTCTGTTCGAAGGCATTTCGTACATTTGTGGATATTCTTATGCGTATTCCAAAAGACCTCACCGATACGCAATGTGGCTTTAAGATCTATCGTACGGATATCGCCAAGCAGCTTTATGGAGAACTGATTACCCAGGGATTTGCTTTTGATATTGAGATTATCCTGCGGGCTCTCCGACACGGATATCGAATTTGTGAATTTCCGATCGAATGGTCATGCGATTGCGACAGCCGAATCTCCATTCACCATACGTCCTGGCGCGTATTTCGGGATTTGTTTCGGATCCGATCCATCCTCGCCCGCGAGAAACGGTAAACGATCAGTCCAACCTCGGCCAGGGACCCCAAGCCGCGATTTTTGACACGGTTTGTTTCTCGAAGTCCCCCAGTACGACGAGGGATGCGTCTTGTGGATGTTTGTGGGAAAACGCTTCCACTTCCGACGGGTCCATGACGAGAAAGGCGGTGGACAAGGCGTCGGATCGAGTCGCAGAGGTTGCCAGAGACCAGGTAGCGATCTTCCCAACAACGGGACCGACGCGACCGGGACGAGGGTCCAGAATATGGCGGCATGATTTCTGTCCGGAACCGCTGACGGATCCATTCGCCAATTCCAACCGCATCAGAGTCTTATCAGGGTCAAGGGGATGATGAAAAGTGATAGGCCACCCTTTTTTTCCTGCGGGAGGATCCATTGCCAGAATCGTGCTACTGCCGGCGTTCAGGAGACCCATCGAGATATTCCATTCGCGAAGAATCATCGAAGCGCGGTCAAGGGCATACCCCTTGCCGATCCCTCCGAGATCGACTTGTACTCCGGGAACATCCGTGGCGATTTCGTATAATTTTGAATCGAGATGCAAATGCTGCATTCCGGTTCGTTCCATCGCCGCATGGATGTCGGCCGATGTCGGGATACGCGGCGTTCGATTATCCTCCATCCAACAGCGATACAACGAGCCAATCGTGACATCAAATGCACCCCCCGTTTCTTCCCATATCTGGCGCGCGTGTTGTAAACAGGCATAGGAATCTATTCCGAGCGTTATCGCGCAACCGGAGGGGGCATGATTGAGACGAGAAATATCGCTGTTTTCGACAAAACGGCTTATTTCCCGTTCAAGATGGTCGATCTCGGCGAATGCCGCCAAAGCGGCCTGATGGGCATAACGGGGATCCTCGTAAACCAACGACACCCTGAAAGTGGATGCCATGGCCTCGTGGGAAAAGGTTCGCGCTTGGGGGACGGACTCATAGGGTTGTATCGTTTCCTGCGGATCGGTAGTCATCGATAGGCCCCTTCAATCGGGCTTGGGCTGTGGTTTTGAGGGGGAATCCTGCAGGATCGCATCCGGATCAGGATCCTGTCGTGCCCGAAATCGATCCCAAAGATCCTTGCGAATGTATCCACGAATTTCGACGGACGGCCGCAACTCCATTCGGCGTTCGAACAAGGGCATATACATGTGTCTCTGGCCGGGCGGGGGCAATTCGAAAAGACGGGTCATGAGGGCCTCTTCCAGAGACGGCATCGCCAGAATCAATTCGGCGCTAACCACCTCATTCTGTACCATGCTCCAGTATCCAACCCTGGGAAAATCGCGGAGATACCACGGTAACGGCCAGTAATCATATCCCGGACAGATAACCTGAAGATACATTTGATTGCCGTCCGGATGAACAGCGGCGACCTCGCGAATCGTCTTCTCGATCTCAAAGATATCCCCGCTGGTGTGGGCATAGACCCAGGGATTCCGACTGTCGGAGACAATGCAATAATTCCCCAGGTAATTTTGCCATCCCAGATGCGCGGTACCCACGCCGATGATCAAGGCCGCCGCCGAACCGAGGATTCGATTCGGGATCAAGACCAGACGCGAGGTCGCAACACCCGCCAGGAGGATCATCCCATGGAAAAAACCCATCGCGCACCAGGGGGTTTTGTAGGGGATCAAGGAATAGAGGATCGTTAATATTAAGGTATAATATAGCAGGAATCGATGAAAACGCCCTCCCCCTTCTTGTGAGGGTCGTTTTCCAAATTGGATCCAAATGCCCGCAAGGATCGCAAGGGCGATAATCACGCCTTCGCTGAAAACGGGGCCGTCTGCGAATTGATACCAACCCAGCCAGGCCAGATATGCGTACCAAGGGTGGAGGTGTGTTGGATTCTGACCCGCACGATGAAAATAATCACTATAGGTCAGAATGGAATCGGCGACTCCCTGAGGATTTCGACCAAAGGAGGAGAAAAACAGAACCGACACCGCGACGGCGGTTAGAACTGCCGCAAGAAGATGGAGAGTTGTTTTCCACCACACCATGACCGGACGGGCCGGTGAATGAATCGGGAATGATCGACGACAAAGGAACCACGCAATAACCATTGAGGCGACGGAGATGACAAAGGTTTCTTTGGTGGCATGCATCAGGCCGAGAAAAGCACCCGCCCCGCCCGCCCAGATAACTCGCGGCCGGACAGCGTATCGCCAGCCACAGACCATCAAGCCCAGGGAAAAACAGACGAGCAGGGATTCCATAATGTAGTATCGGCTGTAAAAACTCATGATCGGCGATACAAGCGTGAACCCCCCCGCAAAAACGGCCCCCCATTGTCCCAAACCGTCCCGCAATCCCACTAACAAAAGGATCAGCACTCCTCCAAAGACAACCGGAACGATTCTGAGGGTCGTTTCGGTGACTTGACAATAAGTCCCGGCCCCACTGAGCAGGGCCGGGACGAAAGTGGAAAAATTCAATGTCGGGCCGTGATACTCATGCCGGTTATACACATACCGACCATTCTCCAACAGGTCCCGAAACTTGTCCGCATGAACCGCCTCGTCCACATGCATTGGACGGTTCCGGAGGTTCACACTTCGCAATCCGACCGCGGCGACGGCCGCGACCAGGACCAGTACGCAGCTCGAACGTACCGTATTCATTACTTCAACGGTTTGCCCCAGACCTCGACCTCGATATAATGGTTGAGATCATTGGCGTTATTGCCCGTGCTATACAGGCGAACAAAACGACCTTTGACCCCCTTGGCGTCGATCAGACGGCCTTCTGAAGTCTCGACATAATGCGGGTCCTCGCCGACGCCCATGCCGGAAGTATTATCCAGATCATTATTGAAGATAGTCTTGGCGTCGATAAAGTCCTTGTCTGTCGAAGTCTGTACGATTACATCGAAGTACACGCGGGCCTGCTTATGGAAGTGCCAGACAACCACGGCATAAATTTCATATTCGGCCTCCAGGTCAATGGTCACAAACTGTTTAAAGGGTCCCAGTTCGACATAACTGCCATCGGCGGCCTCCTTGTCGCCATCCGTGATCATCTCCAACTCACCCATGATTGGCTCATTGTCGCTACCGGTAACGGGTTTTCCCTTACTAACCAGAACGGTTCCCTTGGGAGCATAGAACGGGGGACGGGGTTTTCCTCGGGGCTTTTCAAGGTTGGGAACACCCACGATGTTCGTCGGTGTACCCACAAACATCGGTTTGGGCAATTCAAACGGCAAAACTTCCATTCCTGCCGGAACGGCCTGAGGAGCATCGGCAGCAGGCTTATCCTCCGGTTTGGGAGCTTCGGTCTTCGGAGCATCGACGGGTTTTACTTCAGTCTTCGGGGTATCGACCTTCGGCGTTTCGACCTTGGGGGCCTCGACTTTCGGGGCATCCACCTTTTGTGTCTTTTGACCATTCACGGTCGATGTGGGTTTCTTGGCGGGTTCCTGCTTCCCACAGGACGACAGAACGATCGCCGCAACCAGCAGAACGATCAGTCCGGTGCCACCTTGTACCATACTTCGTTTGGACATTCCAGTTTCTCCTAATGATTAATAGTTCGACTTAACCTCTGTAGTTGACGGGAAATCAAAGACAAATAGTTTAGGGGTTCTTCTCCGACTTGTCAAGGTTCCGTTCCGTCACGAAGGCCAAATAATCCCGATTCAGTTGATCCCTGGAAGGAAGGTTCCCCGGACAAACCCGGATTCGATAATCCAACTTAAGAGTCCGTCCCTTCGATATCGAGGTCTTGAAGAAAGACCCAAACCGACCGTAATCACGATAGGCCGAATATACATAGGGCTGCGGATTGGCCGGCGAAGTACAGTGAAGAACATGATAGGTCTTGCCGTTGAGGGGATATTCCAGCCCAACCCACGGGATATTCTGGTCCTTCGTAGGATCGGCCGTTTCAGTCGGAAACAGATATTTGGCTCGGCTTTCCACGGGGGCGATGGCGACATCATTATGAGGCCGATACTGGAATCCTGCGTGTTCCGGATCGCCATCCAAGTTGATGTCTCCCTCGACGGCTTTCAATTCGCAAACGAAGTCGGCCTTGAAAATATCCTGAGCTGAAGCATATACGATGACTTCACGCTGTTCTTCGACGATCACATTCCCCGAATCCGTGAGCCAATGAATGAGCGTCTTTAACGATGCCCGATCGGAAGCGGTCTTCCGATCCAGGACGCGGATGTGCTTTTGAACGGCCCCTTTCATGTGCCAGGTATCAACCGTTTTTCCCTGAAAACCGGTCTTGTTCCAACCGACGAAAATCCCACGATGATGGGGATAGGTAACTGCCGGATAGGGATGATCGCCGTCGGGACCGTTGGTCAGGAACTTTTCGCCGGTTTCATCGAAGACATGATAAAACACCTTGAAGGTCTCCACCTGCTTTTGCGGTGTGGAGGCGTCAAAGGCGCACATGTACCGGAGGACTTTTTTCCCGTCTCGATGGAGATCGATATACTTGCCGGGTGTATCTTTCCACTCGAAACCGGCCGCTGAGGATAAAGGGACAATCGATCCCCAAACGGTAATCATCAGTAGCCATTTTCCAATCGCCGTGCTCATTCAAAGCCTCATGAATTATAAACCGTATTTGTTTCCTGGCTTTGCTTAACCAATTCCCGTACGCGATCCTCATTCACTTCAATTCCCAGACCCGGTCCGGATGGGACATGAACAACATTTTTCTCGACCTTCAACGGATGGGCCAACATATCGGCGGTCAGGAATTGCAGGCCATTGAGGGCGGCCGGCTTGGCCAGTCCAAACGCGC
>JAAYVQ010000121.1 GCA_012517095.1 Phycisphaerae bacterium
CTGGCTGCCCTTGTACTCGCCGAGGATCCCGGCCTGTGCCATCATCTCGATCATCCGCGACGCCCGCGCATAGCCCACGCCCAGCCGCCGCTGCAACAGCGACACGCTGCCGCGTTTGGTCTCCAGGACGACCTCCACCGCTTGGTCGAACAGTTCGTCGCGCTTGGCCATCGACATATCGACCTGATTGAGCTGCATCAAGTCCGGATGATACTGCGGCTGGGCGATGTTTTTGAGGTAATCGACCACTGCGGCGATTTCCTGGTCGTCGAGGAACGCCCCCTGTGCCCGTTCCAGATCGCTGGTGCCGGGCTTAAGGAACAGCATATCACCCTGGCCCAGCAGCGTCTCGGCGCCGTTCTGATCCAGGATGATCCGGCTGTCCATCCGGGCCGCCACGCGGAAACCGATCCGCGTCGGCATATTGGCCTTGATCAGGCCGGTCACCACCGTCGCCTGCGGCCGTTGCGTGGCGATGACCAGGTGAATCCCGACCGCACGGCTCTTCTGCGCGATCCGCACAATGTACGCCTCGACCTCTTTGGCGCTGGTCATCATCAGGTCGGCCAACTCGTCGATGATGATGATAATGTGCGGCAGCTTCTTGGGAATCTTGGCCTCTTCCTCCGGCGTACTCGGCTGGAACCGCTCGATGATCTCTTCCTGGGTCAGCATGTTGTACGAAGCCAGGTTGCGAACCTTCGCCTCGGCCAGCAACTCATAGCGCTCGTCCATCGTCGTCGTCGCCCACTCCAGGATCTGCTCGGCGCGCTTGACCTCGGTGACCACCGGACACATCAGATGCGGTAACGACTCGAACATCGCCATCTCGACCATCTTCGGATCGATCAGGATCATCTTCACTTCATCCGGCCTTCGCATCATCAGGATGCTGGTGATGATCGTGTTGATGCACACGCTCTTCCCCGAACCGGTCGTGCCGGCGATCAGCAAATGCGGCATTCCCGCCAGGTCGCTGACCAGCGCTTCGCCGGAAGATGTCTTGCCCAGGAACAGCGGAATCTGCATCTTGCTGACCCGCGCCCCGCCCCGCTGGATCAGGTCCTTGATCCGCACGGTTTCGCGCTGACTGTTGGGAACCTCTATCCCGATCGTGTGCCGGCCCTGCAGCGGTGCCACCACGCGCACCGATCCGGCACTGAGGGCCCGGGCCATGTCGTTGGACAGGTTGGCGATCTGGCTGACCTTGATCCCCGGCGCCAGCTCCAGCTCATACATCGTGATCGCCGGCCCCGGCTCGGCGTTGACCACATGGGCGTTGATACCGAACTCGGCCAACAACTCTTCGAGAATCTTGGCCTTGCCCTCGACCATTTTTTCCTGGATCGCCGCAAACCCGAATTCCGGTTCCCGCAACAGTTCGATCGGCGGCAGAGTATAATCGTCGTAAGTGGCCGGGATATATGGCTTGACCTTCGCTTCTGAAGCCCGCATTTTCATCGGCTGCGGCTTTTTCTCGGCGGGCTTTTCTTCCGTCTGCGGCTGGATTGTTTTCTCGTTCACCGGATGTTCGACGGTTTGATCCTCGGCCGCTCGGTCTTCGACCTTCTGATTTGTCTGCTCGGCCCGTTGCTGTTCGGCTCGAGCCCGGTCGGCCTTGGCCTGTTCGGCCTGCTGACGCAACCGCTCTTGTTCTTTTTCTCGTCGCTCGCGGACCACCTCGCCCAGAGGCCGGACCGGTTCGCGATTGAACCTCTCGATGCCAACCGACTGTTCCAGATGCTCGTCACCATCCTCCTGCATCGGCATCGGACCCGGGAATTGTTCGCGCTGGCGTTCGCTGAGCCGTTTCCAGATCTGGCCGATTGACCCCTGCGTTTGCTTCCGCGCCGCCGAATACGCCGGTTCGGCCAGCCCCAGCGTCCAGGCCACCATGCGCCCGAATCCGTGGAATACCGAGAGGATCATTGAATCGGCCAGCACCAGAAAGCCCACAAACCAGGTGCTCGCCAGCAAAATGGTCGTCCCCAGCGCCGCAAAGTGCGCTTTCAGTGCGCTGCCGATGGCGATCCCGAGGATCCCGCCGGCGCCCATCGGAAAAATTCCCGAATGGTACGGCCAGATTGTCCGGTCGCCCCAGACAAAGAACCAGCTTGTGGACATCGCCCCTACCAGCAGCATAAGCCCGATTCCCCGCAGAATCACCTGATCGACCTTACTGCCCAGCAAATGGATGAAAAAGGCCCACGCCAGCGTCGCCAGCAGAATAAACACCCCCGGCCCGACAAAATACAACAAGTAATACGCGCAAAACGCTCCGATCGATCCGCACCAGTTCTGGACCGGCTGATTGTGCGGCCAGACATATTCGCTCGGCGCGTCCCCGATATGGAAACTGATGCAACTGCACAGCAAAAACACGCTGGCCGCAAGACCAAAACCCTCGGACGCGAATTTATAGACTTCCTTGCTCTTCAAAGTTGTTGTCCTCCAGGCGGCCGTCGATCGCCTCGGTCCCGCCGGATACTACTGATAAGGCCGTTTTTGCATCTCAAACGCAGACCCTCTCCGCGCTCAGATACCCTTTCTATCGGCGATCCAAAAGGAATTTCTCCAATCGAATAGCCATGTCGAACCCCATGACATGGGATGCGCCCGAAGGGGAATGGTCTCATAACAATCGACCCCGAAAAATAAAAAAGCCACTCCGGAAACCGAAGTGGCGAAAATGGATTCAATCAAGAAGTTTACTGTTTCGGCGCCGCGGTTTGATTCCCACCGGCGTCTGGTTCAACCGTTTCCGGTTTGTTCGCTCCGCCGAACAGACGCTCGAGGAAACCCGTGCCGTTTTTTCGGGGCGATTGGACGATCACGCCCATCTTGCCCAGTTCGGCCGACACATCCGACTGATAGGGATCCAGTTCGAAACTGCGGCGAAACTTTTCTTCGGCCGTCGCTTTATCGCCGCTGTGAAGATAATAGTATCCGCTTGCCTTAAACCCTTTCGCCGATCCGGGCGCGACTGTTTCGACCCTTTGGTAGATCGCCTTGGCCTGTTCGGTTAATCCCGCCGATTCGTAGGCCTTGGCCAGCGACAGACAGTCGTCCACATTGGCCGCCATCGTCGCCCACTTGGCCTCCAACCGAGCGGCCTTGTCCAGATTCCCGGCGTCTTCGTACACCTTCACCGACGCCGCCTGAGCCGTCCAGAAGAACGGCTTAAAGTCGGCGGCCGTCTCGTAGTGATACCCCGCCTTGCGAAGGTCGGCCTCGCTCTCGAAGATCTGCCCCAGCTTGTAGTGCGCCTGGGGAACCTCGTATCGGGCCTCGATCTGGTCAAACAGCTTCCGCTTCTGCTGTTCGGCTGAAAGCCCCTCCAACGGATCCGTCGTCGCCGTCGGCTGACAACCCGCCAACAACGCCGCCATGATAACAATCAATCCCTGTCCTGCTCGGATTCTCATATTGGCCTCCACTGCAAGATCATTTCGCATCCTGTCCCGGCCGTTTTCCGCTGGCCGATCAGCCCTCCATTGTGCCAACGCCAATCCCTCATATCAAGCAAAAACCGCTGCGCTCCGCCAATTTCCAACTAAGTCCGATAACGCTTTCTGCCTCATATAGACGCCATTTCCTTCGGTTTGCCATCCCGGGAAATGAACTCCATGAGCTTGGTGGTCGTAAAAACCAGAATCAATCCGAGAACGACCTTGACCACCGCCGGTACAATCCGAACCCAAAATCCCGGATCGCCGTTTTGAATTAGAGCTCTGGATCCAATCGTCGTCCAGACCAGCGCGGGAATTGACTCGGCGAGGACATACAATCCCAACAACTTGATCCCGACCCACAAAATCGTTTCGCAATCCGGACAACTCAACCTTTCTTCGGCCAGACCCAGACGGTCCGCCAGCCATTCGGATTTGAACAACAGGACCCACGCGAACGCCAGAAACAATCCAACCATCAAACAACGACCGGCGATATCCCAGCAGATCGTAACAGAGGATGACGAACCGACAAAGCGCCCGAAAACTGCAATGCTTTGAAGTAACGGTTCGCATTTCCAGATTGCCGTTGCGACTTGAAGCAACCCCACCACCTTGGCCAACACCATAAACAAGTTTCGCATGGTACCTCCTATAGAACCCACAGCAGGAATCGTTTTCGATGCGCTCCGAGGTCAGGGTCTTTCGTCACCACGCAAGGACTCGCCCCATATTTAATCTTTAATATGTGTTTTTTGTCTTTTATTTTTAATTTTTTATCTTTCCCCCTCACCCTCCAATCGTTACACGTCTAAGAACTGTACTTCTAAAGCGTGTTCGCGGATGAAGTTCCGCCGTTTATCGACATCGTCGCCCATCAGAATGCTGAACATCCGGTCCGCCTGCCCGGCGTCGGAGAGCTTGACCTGCAACAGCGTTCGCTGCGACGGGTCCATGGTCGTTTCCCAGAGCTGCTCGGCGTTCATCTCGCCGAGACCCTTAAATCGCTTGATCTCGATCTCCTGTCCGCCGATCTGTCGGACCGCCTGGCAGATCTCCCCCAATGCCGCGATGGCATGGGCTTGTTCGCCGTTGCGAATCTCAAACTTGGTCGGTAGCGCCTCGCCGGATACCGTTCGCGCCGCCTTGTGCAAAAAGTCCCGCATATCCAGCTTGTACTCGTTCTTGATCCGGACATCGATCTCGTTGAGCCGTGCCACTTCGTGCATTTCTTCGGCGATCGCCCGGACGTTTCCATTCTGTGACTCGCCCCCGGTCTCCGCCGTTGCCCCGGTGGCAGCGCGGGCCTCGTCGATCTCCTTGAGCCGCTTGTCCCAACTGGTCTTGTCGTAATAAAACTCGTCCTCGCCCTGTTCGCGGACCCAATAACTCGGCAATCGCTGCCCGTCGTAAAACTGTTCCGCGAACGATCGAAATACGATTCCCCGCCGTTCCAGGACATGAATACACCGCTCGACTTCGTTGAGCAGCTTGACCAGCGCCGCAAGAGGTTTGCCCTGCACGGTCATCGGCGGCCGTCCCTCCTGGCGAATTATCAGGGTCGTCCCCTCCAGACCCCGCGCCTCCATACGATTGCGCATTTCGCGCTCGTTGAGGATATATTCCGATTGCTTCTTCCCCTTGACCTTGACCTCATACAGCGGCGGCTGGGCCACGAAGATCTTCCCGCTCTCCAGGAGCTGGGGCATCTGCCGGAAAAAGAAGGTCAGCAGCAATGTCCGGATGTGCGCGCCATCGACATCGGCGTCGGTCATCAAAATCACCTTGCCATATCGGCATTTTTCGAGTTGAAACTCCTCGGTCCCGATCCCGGTTCCCAGCGCGCTGATGATCGTGCGAATCTCCTCGTGCCCGAGCATCTTCTCCAGCCGCGCCTTCTCGACATTCAAAATCTTGCCCCGCAGCGGCAAAATCGCCTGAATGTTACGATCACGCCCGCCCTTCGCCGAGCCGCCGGCCGAATCGCCCTCGACGATGAACACCTCCGTCGATTCGACCTCCCGGCTGGAACAGTCCCACAGCTTGCCCGGCAGGTTCGCGCCGCTCAAAGCCCCCTTGCGCCGCGTCAGCTCGCGCGCCTTGCGCGCCGCCTCGCGCGCCGCCGCCGCCTGAATCGCCTTGTTCAAAATCCGTTTGGCCTCCGCCGGCTTTTCCTCCAGGTAGGTCGCCAGCAGCTCATTCACCATCGTCTCGACGAAGCTGCCCACCTCCGGATTCGACAACCGTACCTTGGTCTGTGCCTCGAAGTGCGGATCCTTCACCCGTACCGACACCACCGCCGTCAGCCCCTCGCGCAGATCCTCGCCCGTCGGCGTCATCCCGCCCTTGAGCATATTGGCGTTGCGCGCATAGGCGTTCATCGTTCGCGTCAGGGCCGTTCGGAATCCCGACAGATGCGTACCGCCGTCGATGTTGCGGATGTTGTTGGCAAACGCCAGCGCGTTTTCCATATAGCTGTCGTTGTACTGCATCGCGATCTCGCAGGCGATCCGCCCTTCGGGGTCCTCCTTGGAAAGGTAAATCACCTCCGACAGCGGAACCTTGCCCTCGTTGAGATACTCAATGAACGCCCGCAGGCCCTTTTCATAATGGAAGGTTTGCCGCGGTTTTTGCGAGCGATCATCCTGAAAGACGATCTGAATCCCCGCATTCAGATACGCCAGCTCGCGGATCCGCGTTTCCAGCGTGTCATATTTGAACTCGGTCGTCTCAAAAATCTCCTCGTCCGGCATGAAGGTGATCCTTGTGCCGTGCTTGGTGCTTTCGCCCACTTCGCGAACCGGCCCGGTCGGAATACTCCGATGCGTCTCAAAGTGGTACTGTTTTCCGTCGCGCCAGACCTCCGCCTGCATCCATTCCGACAAAGCGCAGACCACGCTGACGCCCACGCCGTGCAGGCCGCCGGAGACTTTGTACGCCTTGTCGTCGAACTTCCCGCCGGCATGCAGGGTCGTCAGCACCACCTCCAGCGCGCTCTTGCCGGCCTCCTTGTGGATGTCCACCGGAATCCCGCGGCCGTTATCCTCCACCGAGCAGCTCCCGTCGGCGTGGATATGCACGATGATCTTGTCGCACCGGCCCGCCAGCGCCTCATCGATCGAGTTGTCCAGCACCTCATAAACCAGGTGATGCAACCCGCCTTCCTGCCGGTTGCCGATATACATGTCCGGCCGTTTTCGTACCGCTTCCAGGCCGGCCAGGATCTTTATCTGGCTCGAATCATACCTCGGTTCGCTCATTTTCGCCTTCCTGATTATGCTCTTGCCGCGGAATCAGGACAATCTTACGAACCCGGTTCCGCGGACAATGTTCCTGAAAATAATCCAACAACTCGTTTGTCATCATCCGAAGCTCATGCATCCACGGCCCCGGATCGACCTGGACCCGCAGCGTCCCGGACTGCAGCGACTCCGGCCGACACCGCGCCGCCAACATCGGCGGCATCGCCTCGACCCACACATCCATCAGCGAGGCATTCTTTTCAAACTCACTACCCCGTCGTTTCAGATACGCCGCGACCTCGCCTCCCAGACCCACCGTCGTCTTCCGCGGCCGCCTCTGCCACCCCACCGCGCCCTTCAGGAATTGATTTTCATCTTTCGTGAACCGCATAAACCTTCAGTTTCAGAAATTGAAAATCGGATATTGAAAATATTTACGGGTTCACCGGCATTACGATATACAGAAAGTGACTGCCGGACTTGATCATCCCCGGCCGGTCCGGCTCGCCCAGATGCAATTCAAAAGTCTCCGGCTCAATCACCTTCAGCGCGTCGACGATGAACCCCGGATTGAATCCGATCTCGATCGCCGGCCCGCTGTACTCGATCGCCATTTCCACCTGCGCGTCACCCGCCTCCGGCGCCCGACTGGAAATGGTCAGCGACCCATTGGCCAGACTGAATCGCACGCCGCGCGTCTCCTCATTGACCATCAGCGCCGCGCGCCGCACCGCGCTAAGCAATCCGCCCGTCGAGATCACCGCCTTCTTGTCGTGATCTTTCGGGATAATATCGTCGTACTTCGGAAAGTTCCCCTCGACCAGATTCGAGCTGATCACCGCTGTCCCGCACGATAAAATAATCTGGTTGGCCGCGAACCGCACGGATACCGTCGTGCCCTCGCTGACAGAGGGAATCCGATCCAGCAGGGTCATCGTCTTGGCCGGCACGATGATTCGTCCAGCGGGCAATTCGCCTTTGACGGCCGTCTCCAGCGCCACCACGCTCCGTGCCAGCCGTCGTCCGTCGGTCGCCACCATCGTCAGCTTCTTGCCCGAGACTTCCCACAGGATTCCGTTAAGGGCATATCGCGTGCTCTCCTTGGCCGCCGCGAAAACCGTCTGCTCGATCCCTTCCTGCAGCTTGTCAAGCTTGATCTCGAAATCCGCCTTTCCGTCAAATCCCGGCACCGGTGGAAACTGGTCAATGTCATGCCCGAATATCGTAAAATGACTATCGGCACCGCGGACCTGCACCGAGGCCTCCGTCGCCTCGATCTCCACGACCTCATCGATGCCTTCCCGGACGATCGCCAAAATCTTGTCCGCCGGCAGCACCGTTTCGCCCGCCGTCGCGACTTCCACTTGCCCAACGCTGTACTGGATCCCGACTTCCAAATCCGTCGCGCTCAGGGTTACCGCATCGCCTTTGGCCGTCATTCGCAAACACTGCAAAATCGCCTTCGGGGTTCGGCTCGGAATCACACTGGTTACCAGCGCCAACGCCTCCTGCAATGAGGCCCGATTGAATTTTGCCTTCATAGCCACCTCGTCTTGTCGAAAATTCCGTTCATTTCGTCCGGACCGACATGGGAATATCCGTCTCCTGCCGGTCATTTTCAGACCATCTAATGTACCCCATTTCCGTCATTTTGCATAGCTCATTTTTGACGCCTTTTCCCTTTCTTTTCAGGATGGCGGAGGTGAAGCGCAAAGGAAGGAATTTTTAATAGAGAGTATTTAAGAAGGTAGTATCATTAATCCTATATCCTGTGACTTTGTGAGGTTCAAAATATCGCAGGATCATAAACTGCCACCTGAACTTGACTTAACACAACCGTTTCATGTCCGGCTGTCGTGGATAAGGTGTTGCACAATCCGTTCGCGAGATTCCGTCTTTGTGATAAAAGAGGGTAATAGTACTGATAGGGCGTCTTTTACCCGGTTTTCCCAACAGTTCTCACATCTCAATTCACAGGTTATCCACAAGCAAAAAATCATGCATTTTGCGACGAATATTGGCAAAATATCTCTTGTGGTCAATATTTCGATTGAAAATTGAAAATTAAAACTCGACAATCCCCCTATGGCCGAACGCAATATCAAACTAACAATCTCCTATGATGGAACCCGCTACCACGGCTGGCAGCGCCAACGCAACGCCGACACCATCGAACAGCGGATCACCGACGCCCTGCAGGACCTGACCGGCTGGCAAGTCGAGCTCCGCGGTTCTTCCCGAACCGACGCCGGCGTTCATGCCTTGCACCAGGTCGCTAATGTTCACCTCGACAGCCCCATTCCAACCTCTCGCATCAAGCAGGCACTCAATCACCGCCTGCCCGACGATATCACCATCCTCGAGGTCGTTGAGGTCCCGATGGAATTCGACGCCGTCACCGACGCGGTCCGCAAGCAATACCGTTACACCATCTTTACCGGCTCGACGCGGCAGGTCATGCAGGTCCGCTTTAGCTGGCATCGACCCGGCAAGTTGGACGCTGCCGCAATGAATACCGCCGCACAGTGTCTGGTTGGTACGCATGACTTCAAATCCTTCGCCTCCGCGGCCGACCGTCGCCAGTGCTCCGTTCGTACGATTTCTTTCTGTTCCGTCGTCGAACCGCAAGCCGATACCCTCCAGATGGATATTGAAGCCGACGGATTTTTGTATAACATGGTGCGCAACATCATGGGCACGCTGGTGGAAATCGGCCGCGGCCGCTGGCCTGTCGAGAAGATGGCCGAGATTCTGGCCGCCTGCGACCGCACCGCCGCCGGACCTCTGGCCCCGGCCTGCGGCCTGTGCCTGATGAAAATCGACTATGAAACGGAGACCCGGCCGTAGCCGGGATACGATATGAAAATCGTCCACATCATCACCCGCCTGATCCTCGGCGGCGCGCAGGAAAACACGCTGATCACCTGCCGTGGCTTGGCCCAGCGCGGCCACGAAGTCACGCTGATCACCGGCCCCGCCGTCGGCCCCGAAGGCCAGCTCTTCGAGCAAACCCGCGGACAAGGGTATAATGTCATCATCGTTGATCGCCTGTGCCGGGAAATCAGCCCCCTTTGGGATACGATCAGCTACCGGAAGCTGAAAAAATATCTCCGCCGCCTCCAGCCCGATATCGTTCACACCCACTCGGCCAAGGCCGGCATCCTCGGCCGATACGCCGCCGATACTCTCAACCCCCGGCCGCTGATCGTCCACTCCCTTCACGGCCTGTCGTTCCACCCTTACCAGAGCCCCTGGAAAAACCGCCTCTTCATGGCCATCGAACGCGCCGCCGCCAAACGCACCGACGGTTTTATCTCCGTCGCCGATGCCATGAGCCGCAAGATGCTCGCCGCCGATATCGGCACCGGCAAACCCTTCGTCACCGCCTACTCGGCCATCGAAATGGAAGATTTTCTCCGCGTGCCCTCCGACGAAGAGGTCAAGGGCTTCCGACGCAAATACGGGATCAGCGAACAGGCCACCGTCCTGATCACCGTCTCGCGTCTGGCTGAACTGAAGGGCCACGATTACATCATCGAATCCGCCCGGCGGCTCGTGCCGTACTTCAAGGACTGTATCTGGCTGTTCGTCGGCGACGGCCATCTCACGCGTCAGATCCGCGCCGATATCCAATTGGCCAACCTCGGTTATCGCTTCAAGTTCACGGGCCTTCTCCACCCCAAGCAGATTCCCCTGGCCATACACGCCTCCGACATCCTGGTCCACTGCTCCCTCCGCGAGGGCCTGGCCCGCGTCCTGCCCCAGGCCATGCTCTGCGGAAAGCCCGTCGTCAGCTTCGACATTGACGGCGCCGCCGAGGTCGTCAATGAAAACACCGGCCGCATCGTCGAACCCGAAAACATCGACGCCCTCACCGATGCCTGCGCCGAACTCATCCAGGACCCCGAACTGTGCCGCATCCTCGGCGAAAACGGCCGCCGCGCCGTCGTCGGCCCCTTTGCCCCCGACACCATGCTCGACACCATCGAACAAACCTACAAAGACCTGATGCACTGAATGAGGCTAACGGAAATCGGGCGAGATAGATGGAAGACACACAAACTACGATCGATCAAGATCTATTTCATAAACTGTATCGGCGGTATTGGTGGATGTGCGGCCTGTTTTTTCTTTCCTTCCTCTTTATTGTGGGGGGTTGTAAAACATCAAAACCACCATACGATCCCGATAGAACCGAAGATATTCAACGCGTAGTTGTCTATGATGTTGATCCCTCTCGAAATCCTGATGTATACACGAAATCTTTGGAGGAACTCGACCCATTCACGCATGCGGATTTTGATCGGGACTTGTTTTGTAAATATCTCAAGACAACGACATGCTCAAAGCATGGAGGCCTCCATAGAGGAGGTAATCTCCTAGTTATTGTATTTGATGATAGTACAGAAATCCGAATGTTTTTGGCATATTCGGGTAGTCTGCGAAGCAAGGACAATGGAATATACACCTCGACAAATATAAGTATGGACGAAGAATTCGAAAGAGAACACAGGCGAATTGTGGTAGACATGTTTATACCAGCCCGAAAGAAAAAGACATGATACGACGGGTGGCAGCCACCGAGCTTTAGCGAGGTGGATGGTCGATCGCCGTCATTCCAACGAATGTCTCTGACGCACTGAAACAAGCCTGAATGCATAACACCGCGCAAATGAAAGGGCCGCAATATGCTGTGGCCCTGTTTTCCATAAGGTCTGTGTCTTCCCTTATTCCGAAATCACCCGCCCCAATATTATTTGATCCGTGTAATCCGTGAAATCCGTGGATTCATTTTATTTTGCGGGACTCGGGTCCCCGATCTGCCAATTCGTCGGTTCGCACCCGCTGATGGTCGCATCTGTGCTGATCCGTTGGATGCTCTTGCCCGTACCGTCGGCTCCGACCGGCCAGGGAGCATCGTCGTAGTAGCTGACCTCATCGACCACCACCCACGGAATCTCCGGATCGTCCGGAAGATCGGCGAGGATCGGTTTTTCCAGCGTGATCTTCTCGGCCACATTCGACAGATCGCCCGTCCACGGCCCAAAAAGGTTCACCCCCGCCGTGAAGGTCGTCCCCGGAAACGCCGCCTTAAAGGCGTTGAATCGCACAGTCTCGACCAGCGGGTCAAAGTCCACGACCACGATCCGTCCGCCGGCCGCGATCGACTTGCTGGCCGGGAAAGGAAAGTTCGCGCCCCCGCTGATACGCCACGGCCCTTGCTCGGTAAAGAGCGGAACTGCCTGACCCGTCGGATTGTGCAGCTCGATAAACTCCTCGCCACCATCAGCCGGATGATACTGAATCTCGCTGATCACCACATGCGAAACCGGTACCGCGTTGGGCTGGTTCCGCGTCATCGGCATCGCCAGCCAGTACGCCCCGCCATCCGGGTACCGTCCCAGCGAAATCAGGTTTTCCTGCCCGGCAAACTTCACCGCATCCGCCACACGATCCTCGGCCGTCCCCGGCAGATACGACAATAGCACCTGCTCACCGGCTTTGTTCAGGCCGAATCCCGACGGGAACGGACTGTGAAATCCCGTAACCTCATCCAGCACGATCCGCTCCCCGGCCCCCAGCGTCCCGCTCGGCAGCCGCCATTTCGTGAGATCATCCGCATCGTCGCTGAGGTAATAATCGCCCAGCTCGATCGTACCCGTGCCGGGGTTGAGAATCTCGATCCAGTCATTGGAGTCGATCAGCGGATTGCTCGGATCGGTGTAGTCCGTGTGCGCCATGACTTCGTTGATCAGCAGCGTCCTCGTCGGCTCCGGATCGTCGGCTCCCGGAGAGCCGTTGCGGAAGGCGCTGGCCCGCCAGAAGGCCGGATAGTTGTACGATCCGCCTGCCTGGTTGGGGATCGCCTCCGCCAGCGGAACCAGCGAATGACCCGCCCCGTCGGCCGCCGCCGGCCACAGCCGCCCGTCCGAATACTCAAAGTCCGCGATCACGCCGTTCCAGTAATCCTCCAGCCGGATCCCTTCGCCGTTGTTGGACAGTTTCTGTGGATTTGCCTTCGAGGAATATTCCCCCGCGACCCGCCCCGACAGTCCCGATCCATACCGGCTTAAAAACGCCGCCTTGTTGCTCACCACGAGCACAAACTCGCCCGGGACCAGCGACTTGACCGCCGCATTAGCAAAGGAATAGGTGAATCCCGAGGTGAACGATACCCCCGTCAGATCCAGCGTTTCGTCTCCGACATTCTTCAGCTCGACATATTCAAAATCGTCCGCCTTGTAACTGCCCGAAGTCGGAGGCAACGCATTATACATCACTTCCGTAATCCGAAGATTATCAATAATCCCCGCCGCCACGGGCGCCGCCGTTGTGAACTGCACCGGCACCGACCAGTGACCCCATCGTCCGCTGGTATCCTTCATCCGGCACCGCACGCGATAGGTCCGGTTGACCTTCACCGCCGACGCCGGAATCTGAATCGTCGATGCGAAAGTCGTCATCTCCGGCGACTCCCACACGGTCTCGATCTCGTACTTGCGGGCCTTGCGGCTGTAATTGAGCGGTTGCGGATCCGGATCACCCGTTGTCGGCTTGGCCGTCAGCTTGCAGTCAAAAAACGCGTCGCTGCTGTCGTTCAGATAGATGTTGACCACTTGTACCGCCAGAACATTCCGGCCGGTGCGAAGGAAATCGGAGGGATTGGAGATCGTGAACGAAGCGTAGCTGTTGTCTTCGCGGGTTCCGCTGGCCGTATCGTTATGGGGAACATTCTCCCCCTTGACATAATCGTTGGCCACGCGGGTCCCGTTGATCCATGCGTTAAATCCGTCGTCGTAAAGAGCTTCCAGAGTCAGCTTGTCGATCTTGGAAGGATCGTCAATCATGAACTCCTTACGCAGATATATCGTGGTATAATTGTACCGCATATCACTCAATCGCGTCCCCATCGACACGCTTGGATCATACCCCACGGGGCCGGGGCCTTCTCCCCATGCCGTTGTCGCGGGATCGTCATTGAAATCCAACTGTCGCCATTCCTCATAAGTCGCCGACGGCTCCTCGGTTCCCTTGAAATACCGCCATTGCGACTGCGGCTGGATCAGAATCGTATCCGTCACCGGATCCGGGTTGACGATCGTGCTGTCCGGCTCGACTTCCGCAATCCGCCACTTCATCGCCGCGAAGGTCCCCGCTCCCTGTGGATCCGAAAACGCCGTCGTCTGGAATCGAAGATCGTTCACCGCGTAGTTCGCCGTCCCCGCGTAGGTCACCGTCGGCTTGTTTGGAACCGCCGAATCTTCCCAGTAGGTATTAAAGGCCCGATATCCGGTGACATAGTCCTTCATAATCTGCGTCATCCCGCGGAAGTCCTTCGTCGAGGCCTGCTGATAAAACCGCCCCTGACCCGCCTTGCTCCAGTCGATATAGCTGGAAACCATAATCGGATTGTAATCCCACATCGCCCGGTCGGCATCGACAATCGTCAATCCATCCTTCGGGGTGTCGATGATCGCCGCATATTCATCGATGAGCTGGTTCATCTGGTCCGGATTGTACAGAAGGTCTATGAACTCACGGTATTTGTTTTCGAATTCCAGCTTAAGACCCGCGTTGCCCATAATCCCGCCTTCATTGCGGAACAGGTCCTCCCCACTGCCGAACATATTGTTGGCCCAGGTCAGATCCAGATCCCAGATGTATTGCGTCCATTGCTGGGTGAAGGGATTGACATAGAGAAAATAATTTTTGCCGTAGGCGATATCGCCGTGATGAATGCCTTCCACCACGCAGCGATACGCATAATATCGGTTGACATCCACATTCGCCCTCCACCACGCCTCGGTTGGATTTGTTCCCCCGCGGACGGAGTTGAGAAATCCATAGATGTCCGACAAGTCGCTCACACAGGTCGCGCCTTGATTGTTCGGCGGAGTTTCCGGCCCGCCGCCGTCGATCTTGAACAGGTTCCCGTCCGGCAGTCCGTGCTCGTCGAGGAAATGCCCGTCCACATTCTCGATCGCCATGTACAACCCCCAGAAATCTCCCTGGTACTGCGTAGCTCCAAACTCCGCCGCTTCGTCGATAATTCGGAACTGGACCCAATTCGTCTTGCTGGCTTCGATCCCCGCCAGGTTAAACAGCTTGAATCCCACCGCCTCAAACATCCCTTGTTCGCCCCGGTGCTGGTAATCGCCCTGCTGGATACACGCCGAAAAATTCAGCTTGTTCCACTTCTCGTCGTATTTATTTCCGTAATCGTCCCGCGCCTGGAAGTAGTGACCCCGCAGGAAATCAAACTTCCACATATTTTTGCCCATCGCATACCGCCAGCAACCGCCGCGAGGACGGTAAGTGATGTGGTCATAAACCTCGCCGTCATAGACCAGCGTACCGTACCAGAAATGACTGTCGTCGGTCCAGGGATACTGCTGATACCAGGTCGATCCCTCCGCATCGGCCTGTTTGGTGATCAGGTGATACACCGGCAGCGATCGCATGACATCGACTCCATAGGTCACCGGCGTATCCACCCCCGGCCGGATCGCCCCCGTCCAGGGCGGAACCCCGTTATAGACAAAGTATGCAAAGTTCGGACATGGATCATCGACCGCATACGGCGCGTTCCGAAGAGACCCAAGCGTGTCGTACATGGTGAATTTGTACCGGATCAGTCGCCGGTGAACCTGCAACGACCCCGGAAGAACCGCCGTATAAATGTCGTCTCCCGCCAGTTCGTCGCCGTTGGTTCCGTTATCGTACATGTCAACCGTCGTCCAGTTCGTCGAATAGGCCGCGTCGGTCCGGTTGATATACTGACCCGGCTCGACCACCTGATATTTCAGGACCACGCTTTGGATCCCGTCCGGATCCGTTACCTTAATCGTGATCTTCACCGGCTCGCCGCTCTTGGGCGCCTTGGGAGAATGATTTACCTGCCGTGGTACCGGCGGCGACGAAGTCATATAGAAAGCGTTTTGCGCGCATGGGGTCGGCGTCGCCCCGCGCCAGTTGCCCCCAAGATCGTTGTCCGCCGTCGGATGGATCAACTGGATCGAATACCCCGATCCTGCCGCACCGCCGGAAGGCGTATCCCCAACGGTCGGCCACGGAAACCCCAACTGATATTCGACCTCGTCGATCGTTCGACCCCCCGCATCTTTGAGACGGACCATCTCACGATCGTTGCTCAGTTTACCCGCAAACTGCCCGAACGGGATCTGCCCGAACTTCGTCTGAAACTTCGCCGCGTTCTGGGCTACGACCAGGTAACCCCCGGCGCCGATTTTAGATCCCGCTGGAAAGGCATAGTCAATCCCCGCCGAAAAATACCATCCCGACAGATCCACTTCCCGCGGAGTGGGATTGTGCAGTTCCACAAACTCGCAAAGATCCGTTTTGACATCCGGATCATAGTGAATTTCGTTGATCACCACCGGCTTCTTCGACTTCCCCCAACTGACCCCCAGTGCCTCAAAGTCCTGCAGATTTACTCCGTCGTTGCCCGTAACATCCGCGCAATCCCCGGCCGCGATCGTGCATCCCGGCCCGTCTAACCATTGTTCCGCCAGGATCGCCAGGTCGGTGATATCCACCGAACAGTCCCCGTTCATATCTCCCGATGGACAATATTCCGCCATCCCGATTCCGGTTGAAATCCAAAGCAGCACTATGATGGCAAACAATCCTGCTCTCATCTTCCCTGTCCTTTCGGATGCCATTATCAGATCCAACGATTCCTGCGATATCACCCTGCCCGCAGATTAAAAAGACCCCCGCCCGACTCTCCTGACTCCGTCATCGGCAAATCAGACGGATACCATCTGTATTGTACCCGATTTCCTATCTTAAATCAAGGGCCAATCAGCAGTTACGACAATATACAGACACCAAGACCCTCCCTTTCATTACGATTATTCCCTCGAAATTTTCTTTCCTGCGATGAGCGAAATCCTCCTGATTCCCCTAACTTCCGCCCCTCCAACAACTTATACCAAATCCCCCGAAAATCTATCTCGGTAAACCTGTGGGAACCTAATCCCTATAACCTGAATCCTTTACCAGCGACAAGAGACAAGCAACCGGTGACTATTTGTCCGCCCCGTGACATTTTTTGTATTTCTTCCCGCTCCCGCACGGACAGGGATCGTTACGGCCGACCTTCGGAGTTTCTATCCGGATCGTCTTGACCTTTTGTTCCCCCTGTGGTGCTGTCGCCGCCGCGCGCTGCCGTTCGGCCTGTGCAAATTGCCCCACCTCATCCTTCTGCGTCCGTCCGATGTTCCACACGCTCCGCGCCTGCGCCCCCGCCTCTAACCGAACGCGGAAAATAATATTTGTGACCCGGTCCTCCATCGTTGACAACATCTCCTGGAACATCCGGTACCCCTCCTGCTTGTACTCGATCTTGGGATCCTTCTCCGCAAACGACCGCAGGAAAATACTGTCCTTGAGATGATCCATTGCGTACAAGTGATCTTTCCAGGTGCTGTCGAAAATCTGCAGGAGCACATACCGCTCCAGCGTACTGAGTTCCCGCCGGAAAAATTCCCGTCCGGCCTCCAGGACCTTTTCTTGGATATGTCCTTCTTCGACCAGCGCATCCGCCGACAGGTTCGCCCCGAAACACTGATTGGCCCACGCAACGACATCATCGACGGACTTGCTTTCCTTGACCTTCTTGGCCACTTCCTCTTCCAGATACCCTTCATGATACTTGCGGTTCAACGCCAGCAGCTCTTTATAGACCGCTTGGGGTGTCCGTTCCTGAAGCTGCTCAGCCGTCCAGTTCGTGCGGAATCGCTGGTTGGCCCACTTCGCAAGCTCTTGGAACCCGTAAACACTCACCCCCTGCGGCCCATAGGCCATACTCATCGCGAACTCTACCGGGTACTCAATCTCCCGCTGGTTGTATTTCTCGTCCACGGCCTTACGGAGCCGTTCGCGAATTTCCTCGGGACGCAATTCCCAGAAAGTTTCCGGCTCCAGCCGCAGGTCAAACTTGTTGTTGGCCCATTGCACCAGCGTCCGCAGCCCGAATCCCTCCTGGACCATCGTCCGAAGCGGCGAACAGTCCTTCTTGTCAATCTGCGCACAGGCCGCCTCGATCACCGTCTTTTCCAGTTCTTCCGCCGTCAGTCCTCGCAGCTTGCTGGTCGATAGTCCCGCCTGGAATGAACTCATCGCCCATTTGGCCAATCCCTCCAGATCCCAGGTCTTCGGATCGTCGATATCCTCAAGATATTCCCCCATCGTCACAGGAATCTCGCTGGAAACTTCCTTGCGGGCCTGCTCCCGGATCGTCCATTCCATGTCCGAAAGCTCCATCCCCTCGATCTTCCGCCGATCGATGTCGATCCCGAAGGTCGTCTTGGCCCACTCCGCGATGCACTTGTACGGATACTTTTCGTCGAGGAAATTCTTGCAGCTCCCCTCCAGCATCGATTCGATCATGTCCTCGATCAGCGGCTTGATCCCCCGCCCGCTGATGACCTTGCGCCGACGAGAGTAAAAAATCTTCCGCTGGTAATCCATCACCTCGTCGTAGTCGAGCAAGCTCTTGCGGGCGTCGAAGTTCCGCTCCTCGACCTTCTTCTGCGCCCGCTCGATCCCCTTGCTGATCTTCGGATGCTGAATCGGCTGGCCCTCTTCCCACCCGATCAGCTTCATCGCCTTGATCACCCATTCCGGCGCGAACATCTTCAGCAAATCGTCGTCGAAACTGACTAAAAAGATGCTTGATCCCGCGTCGCCTTGCCGACCGCACCGGCCGCGAAGCTGATTGTCGATCCGCCGCGCCTCGTGCCGTTCGGTGCCCAGCACGTGCAGCCCGCCGATCTGGGCCACGCCCGGCCCCAGCTTGATGTCCGTGCCGCGCCCGGCCATGTTCGTCGCGATGGTGACATTCCCCCGCGTTCGTCCCAGCCGGTCGGTGTGCTGAAAGCCCGCTTTCTCCACGATCAGTGCCTCTCGGGCGTGCTGCTTGGCGTTGAGCACCTCGTGCTCGACCCCGTACTTCTGCGTCAGCACCTTCGAGATCGCCTCGCTCTTTTCGATGCTCGCTGTGCCCACCAGAACCGGCCGACCCTTGCCGCTGACTTCATTGATCTCCTCGACAATCGCGGCGAATTTTTCCCGCAGCGTTCGAAACACCAGGTCGTCCTGGTCCTTTCGGATGCACGGCCGGTTCGTCGGGATCGCTACCACATCGAGGTTGTAGATCTTCATGAACTCTTCGGCCTCGGTCGCCGCCGTGCCGGTCATCCCCCCCAGCGCCCCGTACAGCTTGAAGAAATTCTGCAGCGTGATCGTCGCCAGCGTCTGCGTTTCTTCCTTGATCTGGACTCCTTCCTTGGCCTCCACCGCCTGGTGCAGCCCGTCCGACCACTGCCGTCCGTGCATCAGCCGGCCGGTGAACTCATCGACGATGATCACCTTGCCGTCCATCACCACATAATCTTTTTCCTTCTCGAACACCACATGCGCCCGCAGCGCCTGCTCCAGCAGGTGCGGCCAATCCATGTTCGATCCGGTGAAAAACGATCCCACCCCCGCCGCCTCCTGCGCCGCCCCGATCCCCTCGTGTGTCAGGTGCACCGACTTGCGGTCGTACTCCACCTCGAAATATTCGGTCATCGTCGCGATCTGCGACTTGAGCTCCTGCAATTCCCGCTCCGACCGCTCGATCACCAACTGTGCCGCCTGCATCCGGTCGTTGTCCTTGGCCTTCTTGGCCTCGGCCAGCTCGCCCTCGGCGTTGGCCGCGGTCTTTTCAGCCGCGTCGATCCGCCGCTGCATCGCCATCCGTCCGCTCTGCTTACGGATCAGATCCCGGCACACGCCATCGGCCTTCTTGTACCGCGTCGTGTCGTCGTGCGCCGGGCCGGAAATGATCAACGGCGTCCGCGCCTCGTCGATCAGGATCGAATCGACTTCGTCGATAATCGCATATTCCAGTGGCCCCTGTACCATCTGTTCCAGAGACAGCTTCATGTTGTCGCGCAGATAATCGAAACCGAATTCGTTGTTGGTCCCGTAGGTGATATCGCTGTCGTACTGGCTCTTGCGGACCGGCCCGAAGGTGTCCATATCCGCCTGGATCGCCCCCACCGTTAGCCCCAGCGCTCGGTACACCGGACCCATCCAGTCCGCGTCGCGCTTGGCCAAGTAATCGTTGACCGTAACGATGTGTACATGCCGCCCCGTCAGATGCACCAGATACGCTGCCAGCGTCGCTACCAGCGTCTTGCCCTCGCCCGTGGCCATCTCGGCGATCTTGCCGTCGTAGAGGACATTGCCGCCCACAAGCTGCACGTCGAAATGCCGCAGCCCGATCGTTCGCCGCGCCGCCTCCCGCACCGTCGCGAACGCCTCGGTTAAAATCTCCTCCGGCCGCTTGCCGCCTTTCAGCGCCGCCTTGAATTCGGCCGTCTTGGCCTGAAGCTGCTCATCGGACAATTGCTGAACGGCCGCCTCAAACGGCTTGGCCGCCTGCGCCACCCGCAAATAGCTCTTGACCAGCCGTTCGTTCCGCGATCCGAAGATGCCAACCAGCCACCGGCTGAAGGTCGATTGTCCCATCAATCCGTTCCCCGTTGGGATTCTCCGGGTTAGTCCTTCACCCGGGTGACATACTCGCCCGTCCGCGTATCGACGCGGATCTTTTCACCCTGCTTGACGAACGGCGGCACCGACACGATCAGCCCCGTCTCCAGCGTCGCCGGCTTGTACTGATTCGTCGCCGTCGCGCCGCGAATCTCCGGCGCCGTGTCCTTCACCACCAGATCCACCGTCGTCGGCAGCGTGACAATCACCGGCTTTTCCTGGTACATGCTCACCAGCAGTTTGGTGTTGGGCTTGAGGTACTTGGTCCCGTCCCCGAACGCGTCGTCGTCCAGCGTGATCTGGTCGTAACTTTCCAGGTCCATCAGGACATGTTCGTTCGGCGATGAATACAAATATTCATACTCCCGTTTCTCCAGAAACGCCTCGTCCAGCACCTCTTCCGACCGGATCCGGATGTCCCGGATCGATCCGTCGCTTAAGCTCTTGAGCTTGGTCTGATACACCGCCCCGCCCTTGCCGAGCTTGACGTGCTGAAAGTCCACGATCGTGTACAGAATCTCATCGACTTTGATCGTCTGACCCTTTTTCATTTCCGATGCCTTCATACGGCTCGCTTGCCCTTTCGCGCGATTCTGGGTTTTTTCATCTGTTTTCGTACGAACCCGGTAGTATCCCACATTCCGCCCCCGAAGTCAATCCTGTCCCTCATTTCCTGATCCTGCCCCGGGACCACCCGGAAACGATAGGAATCGTCATCCCGAACATGGAGCGTCTGCCCTGTTGACCGGCGACAAAAGACCGGCAACCAGCCGCTTCCGCTGTATCCTAACCCCTGTATCCTGAATCCCGCCTTCAATGTCCTATAATCCCTCAGGAGTTCACGATATTCCGGCTCTTGCATCCGTCCCCCTCTTTTGCTATAATAAACCCAATGGAGTTTGAATGAAGGGAAAAAACGATCGCCTTGGAGAAGGGTTTGCTAACCTACTGTTCGGGGGTGTTATGAAACGATTCAAGTACAACCGTGTCGCTTTGTTGTCGTGTGTTCTGGTTGCGGCTTTGTCTCTTTCGGCCGGCGCCGATAAGATGTACGAGCTCAACAATTATGTCCTGATCCGGGCTGGCTCGCCCGCCGCCGACATCGATGTCGAAAGCTACTCGGTTCCCTCTCTGGCCGACATCAACGGTGACGGCCTGCTCGACCTCGTCGTCGGCGAAGCCACAAACGACAGCAAAGGTAAAGTCCGCTTCTACCGCAACATTGGAACCAATGATGCGCCTGTCTATGGCGGATTCGTTTTCGCCCAAACCGCTTCCGGTGATCTGTGGGTCACACGCTATAGTTGCCTGGGGATTTTTCCCCGCATGGTGGACTGGGACCTCGACGGCGATCTGGACCTCCTGGCCGGAATCGGTGACGGTACCGTCAAGATTTTCCTGAATGTCGGCTCCACGACCAACCCCCTGTTTGATGCCGGAACGCTTCTAACCGCCGATTCGACCACCCTCAATGTCGGCATCCGCGCCACGCCTTCGCTTGTGGACTGGAACAATGACGGTCTCCGTGACCTCCTCGTTGGAGAGGGTGACGGTTATGTGAATATCTTCATCAATAGCGGTACCGACTCGGCCCCTGTCTATCATGCGGGCCAGCTCGTCCAGGCCGCCGGTGTCACTCTCGATGTCGGCTCTCGTTCCAGTCCCGATTACGCCGACCTCGACGGCGATGGCCTCAAGGACCTCCTCATCGGCGATGGTAACGGACAACTCTCTCTCTATCGCAATATCGGAACCAGTTCTGCCCCCGCGTTTTCCACGGGTTCATATGTTCAGGTTAAAGGTGTGTCAATCTCGCTTGGCCAGCGTTCCCGTCCCTTCGTCTGCGATTACAATCGTGACGGGCGACTCGATATTCTGGTTGGTGAAGGTGTAGGAAAGGTCTATCTGTTCACCAGCATGTCGCCTTTCGTCCTCGGCGGAAAGCGGCTCGTCGAAGTCCAGAACGACGACGGCGGCTGGGACTGGCCCCTCGACGATGGCGATCCCCTGACCGGCTCCGATAGCTCGTCCCTCGGCTCCGTCGGCCTGGGCCTGGCCTATGCCTATTGCCGGACCGGCGACCCTGACATGCGAACGGCCCTCCAGACCGCCGGCCAGCTTCTGCTCCAGAAGACCAACGACTTCTACGCCAACGAGGGCACATTTGCCGCCGCGCTGGATTCCATCTTCGAGACGACCGACTACTCGACGCATGTCCGTACGGCCTTCTACGATAGACTCGCCGCCGGAACCTACTACGACACCCGCACGGATACCCCCAATATGACCACCGCCATGTATATCCAGAGCAAGTTGGACATGTATATCAGCCAGCCCAACGGCGCCGCCTGGGATCTGGGCCTGTCGCTGGTGGATGTCGCCGCCGTCGGCGCCGACACCACGCTCTGGGCCGATGCCGTCAAGACCGCTATCGAGCAGATGGCCCTCGGCGAGAAAATCGATGACGATTACATCAACGACTACGATGTCCTGGGTCTGGCCGGCGCCCTCTACGGCCTGGCCGCAGCGGGTATCGAGTTCGATCCCCAGGTCGGCCCCTTCACCGCCGCCGATAACCTCCGCGACCTCGGCGATATCCTCGCCTCCTGGCAACTCCTCTCCGGCGGCTTTACCTTCAATTCCGCCGCCCGCGAAGAGAATGTCGGCAACGAATTCCTCCAGGAAACCGCCTATGCCGCCCGCGCCCTCTTCGCCGTCGATCGCGATCGTTTCTGGACGAACATCCACAACGCCGATGCCTTTATCGCTTCCAACCAAATGAACACCGGTGGCTGGGAAAATACCGCCTTCTTCTACTCCGGCGAAGATAACGCCGTCACCGGCGACGCCCTCGTGGCCCTTCAGACCACCGGCAGCAAAAACGGCGACCTTGACTACAACGGCATGGTGGACCTCCGCGACCTGGCCATCCTCTCGCAGAACTGGGGCCGTACCGGCTGCGGTTTCTGCGACAACGCCGACATCAACGGCGACCACGCCGTCGATCTGATCGACCTGCTCTTGATGTCCGAAAACTGGATGACCAAATAAAAAAGGTGTCAGGAACCTTTTTCGACTATGTGGAATTCAAAGTCGAAAATGTGAGAAATCAACTCCGCTCCATACCCGTGAACGGAGGCAAAAAGAAACCCCCGGCTACCCCCCGGGGGTTTTCTTTTGCGCCCTGTTTTCCAGTAAGCTTTCAATTGTCGTAATAATCAATATTCAATAGTCATTATTCAATTCTCTCTTACCCCTCAACATACAATTGTCAACAAAACCCATCAATATCCCCTAATCTTCTCCTTCCCCTCCCTCCCCCAGTTCACGAAAAAATACCGCAGCGCGTCGATCGGGTGGTCGTGCACACCGTCCTTTTCCGGTGCCTCCGATGTTCCGCCTCTTCCCGCCTCCGGAAAATGGTAACATTGCATCGCCTCGATCAGCCGCTCGCACCGCGGGTTGATCCGCAGCCGAATCCGCCCGTCGCCGCTCCGCACAAACGCCCGGATCCGCGCGATCCCGTCGAGGATCGCGCTGGCCCGGTGCCGCGTCGGGATTCCCATCTCGGCCAGCTCCTGCACGGGGCTGGTACCCGTGATGTCGTTTCGCCCCGCGCCCGAGGGATCGCAAAAAGTCCCCGCCACATTTGCCCCCGTCGGTGTCCGCCGCCGGATCTCCTCGGCGTGCACTGCGACCGTTGCCTTTCGCCGCACATACTCGTCGATCACCCGCACCACGCCCTCGCGATCCACCTGGATCCACAGGCACACAAACGGATTGACGAACCCGAAGTCAATCGCCCGATACGTCGGCAGGTTCGCGTCATACGGCGTCACCGCCACATGGACCTCCGGGTCGAACTCCTCAAACACCGCGCTCCGCCGCGAGGGCCGCAGGCACAGCGCCTCGCTTTCGAAGTCTGCCCGGCTGCTCCGTCGCATCTGCGCGATCGCGTCATCGATCCGGATATACCCGCGAGATTGTTTCGCCTTCCCCTGGCAATAGGCGTCGAGCGCGCATCGGCTGCACGACCGATCGACACACCGCTCAATCGTCTCCCACAGACACCACCGAAACACCGGCGTGCCCGCTCCCCGCGCCCGATCCAGCACCCGCTGCATCAATCCCGCCGGCTCGTGCAGCGTGCTGGCCGCCTCGACCGCCGCCGCGATCCCGCCTTTGCTGTGCGTGCAGAACTGCGCCGCCGCCCACACCCCCGGATCAAACAGCTCCACCTCGTCGCATCGCAGCTTGTGCACATGCACCCCGCGCACGCCCCGATCCGACTGCGGCAAAATCCGCACCGCGCTGCCGTTGACGAATCGGCACCCGCCCTTGTTCATCCGGCCGACCAGCCCCTTCTCGAATCCCTCGCGCACAAACTCGGCGAACTCGGCATACACCCGCGACGACTGCTCCAGCGACCCGCCGAGAATCCGCACCTGGCAATCGGCTTTAAACCAGCAGTCCAGCAGCGTCGCGATCGCCGCCAGTCGCGTCTTGCCTCCGCCGCGGTTGGCCCAGACCACACAGTCGCCGCCGGTCCGTTCGACAGGCGCAAAATCCCCGCCGAACGCGTGCCACAGATAATCCATCGGACTGTTGTGCCCCGCGCACACCGCACGGTCCGGTACGACCACCCCCAGCCGGTTCTCCACCCACGCCCCCAGTTCCTCCCGACTCCTCGGCCGCTGACGCGCCACATTCCGCACGAAAAACCCCCGACTCCGCGCCACCGACGCGCACTCCGTCCCCATTCCTCCCTTTTTCTTCCCCATACTCTCCTCCTTTTTCCCCTTCTTCTCCCTTTTTCAATCTCCTTATCTCATCGATTGCACGCTGAAAGCCCCCAACTTTATGTTGGGGGTTCATTTCTTGTCATGCCGGCAAAGGCCGGCATCCAGAATTATCGGGGCGGGTTTAAAACCCGCCCTGTTCTTCTCTCGTTGGGTGGCAGCCACCGAGTCCCGGTTCTTTCGGGACGAGGTGGAAGGAGGGACGCGTTCTATCGCGTCCGATTCCGTGGGGGCAGATCGTGTCCGCCTTATGTCATCCCGACCGAAGGACCGAAGGCCCGAAG
>JAAYVQ010000122.1 GCA_012517095.1 Phycisphaerae bacterium
CTGAAAGAAATAACCAACTTTACCCAGTTTGAATGGCTTGGCACTCCAAATTAATCAATCAGGGAGCTTGTTCCAAGGTGTGGGACGAGCCATAAATGGACATGATATTAATGTAAGATATTGTCAATAAATGACTTACAAGTCTTTCTCTCGATTTATCGGAAATTGAGGGTAAAATAGAGCAAAGGATTGACAAACAAAGGCAAATACCGTATACTAACAGAGTTATTAATCTTTGTGTCGCGCAGCTTTGTGTACAAAAGGCCGAACAATACGGTTGTCGTTTTTGTATCGGCGCGAATATTGGATTTTTTGGAGGTACGGTCGATGAAAAAAGTTCTGTTAGTCATCACTCTTTTGGCTATTTGCATCCCCGTGAGTGCTTCAACTGTCGCGTATTGGCGATTTGAGGAAGGTCCGGCGGATGCGGCGGTTTCGCATGGTGGAGCGGGTAACGGCGTCTATTACGAGGGTACCGCCGATAGCTCCGGCAACGGGTATGGCTTGTCGGTCTTTGCCGAAGGTTGGGCTGGATTCGTCTATAAATCCGATGTGGCCGCCCCCACATTTGGAGGCGCTGCCAATAACTACAGTGTTAAGAATAGTGGTACCTATCCGGCGTTGTTTACCGATACTGCCGATGGCATTAACGCTATTCAACCGTCTCAATTCACCATTGAGGCGACATTCAAACTGGAAAACGGCGGCTATCGGACGATCGTTGGCCGGGACAGCCAGGGCGCGTATGCTGCCGATCCGGCCTTGACCGCTCTGTATTTCCAGGCTATGCCGGACAATGTGCTGGCCATCAAGTTCTGCGATGTCTCGGGTTATTGGCACGAGGCGGTTTCAGCGGCGAATGTGTTTCAATCATTTGACTATGGCACAAATCCGAACGGTGACGGCGTACCCTGGTACAGCATGGCGGCCACCAGCGACGGAGCAACCCTGTCCCTGTATCTGAGAGATGTGACCAACAATGGCACTTGGCAGCTTCTCAAGCAGACCGACATGACCGCCAGCGGCAGCCCCGACACAGCCCTGACCAAGGGTACTGGCGATGGCGGTGACTGGAATGCCGGCGACTGGTCCGTTGGTCGTGGTTTGTGGAATGGTGGACATACCGACCGGGCCTTCGGCTTCATCGATGAAGTCCGGATTTCGGATTCGGCACTGGCCGTTAGCGATTTTCTCGTTCCCGAACCGATGACCCTGACCCTGCTGGGACTCGGCGGTTTGCTGCTCCGCAGAAAAAGCTAAGACCGTCTGACATTTTCTTTGCATGAAGTGATTGGGATTCGCGTTGTTGCAGGAAATGCGACAACAGTGAATCCTTTCTATGCGCATATAAAGAATGGCAGGGATGGTCTCTGCGTATCGATAAATTCAGATGGAAGGAGATCGGATCATGTCTAAAAAATGGATTGGAATGGTGTTCGCCTTCATGTTGATGGTGACAATCCCCCTCTCGGCTGCCACGATCTTGTATTATAACTTTGAAGACGGCACGCCGGGGGTCGCGATGAACGGTACCGGCACGAATGGCCAGATCGGTTCCCTGGATATTTCCGGCAACAATCGCCACATGTATGCCTGGAACACAATCGCTGGCCCGTGGTTTTCCGCCCTGCATGATACCCCGACCGGGATCGGTCTCAGCAGCAAGCACAATGCTCAGGACGGTTATTGCTTTGAACCTGTTCTCGTCGCTTGGAGTCCCAGCGTCTGGACCATCGAGCTATCGTTCAAGCTCGATACCATTGCCGGTTGGCGTACCCTCATCGGCCGCGATGGTTTTCCCATCTGGTCGGGCGGACAAGTGGATATCGGAGCCGCCCTGTATATCCAGAAGAACGACCGTAATCGGGCCATTACGCTGGACTTCGCCACCGTCAGCGGCGAACGATATACCATGGACACATCCCTGTTCCCCGTTGCGGGCCAGTGGTACCATCTCGCGATCGTTGCCGCCGGCGATACCATCAACATCTATGCCGATCGCCTCGATGGTAACGAATTTCAGAATGTGGGTACCTTTAACATGACTCCCGGCCAAGACCATGCCCTCCTGGCAACCGGAACCTGGACCTTTGGCCGCGGTTGGTTCAACGGAAACCAGGCCGATGCAATCATGGGTAACCTTGACGACATCCGTTTCAGCGATGTTGCCCTGACCCCCGCCCAATTCATCCACAGCCAATATGCATACAATCCCTCCCCCGCGGTGAATGCGCCGAATGTTCCCACTTCCGTCAATACCCTGTCGTGGACCAATCGCAACAATGTCGATGTCTGCGAAGTGTACTTCGGCAAAAACATCCCTGAGCCCAACAGCTTGGATTACAAAACCAAGCTGACCATGATTGGGAGCGTCGATAATCCGGAAAAGACCAGCTCCATTTCCATTCCTGGAACTTTGGCTTTGGCCGAAGGCGATGTCTGTTACTGGGTCGTGGACAGTTACCGGAACTCCGCCGTTCCACCGGAACCCAATGATCTGCCGGGCCTTATGTGGACCTTTAAGGTTAACAACAACGATGTGCCCGTCGTCAACGCCGGAGCCGACCAGGGCGTCTGGCTGGGAATGAACGGAACGCCCGGAGAGGCGACAGTCTCTCTGAACGGTACCGTGATGGATGATGGACTGCCGAATCCTCCCGGCAAGTTGACCCTCGCCTGGACGCAGGTTGCCGGCCCGACGGTGACCGTCAGCCCCGCGGATGCGGCCGTTGCCTCCGTCACATTCACCGAGGTTGGAACCTACGAATTCAAATTGTCGGCTACGGATGGCGAGTTTTCCGCCGAAGACAATGTCATGATCTATGTCGGGGAATTTGCCTGCCAGGCCTCGCACATGATGCCCGGCGCCCCGGCCTATTCGACCTACGACTTCAATCTGGATTGTCGGGTCGATCTCGTGGATTTCGCCGACTTTGCCGCCGGTTGGCTCGATTGCTCCGACATCCTGTCCAACTGTAATTAATCATCTGTTAGGGCCCGGGATATCGGATTCCGGTATCCCGGGTCCTTTCAGTTTGGTCTCTTTCCTGCGCCGATCCGTCGTTGTCCCGGAACGCTGCTGTGGAACGATTTTTCGTTTGCATTGTCTTCCCCGCCGGCTTTGTGTACAATACACATGCTGAACGAACATCCGTCGATAGTCCCCGAAGCCAAATCCAATTCGAAAGGGCAGACACATGAAAACCGCATGGATGACCGCAATCGTAGCGGCGATGCTGGCCGTATCCTTCTCTTCCGTTCTGGCCGAATCTCGCCCCGTCGAAAACGAACGCCAGAAGCGATTCGATCGCGACCGCGATGGTCAGCTCAACGACCGCGAACAGGCCGCCATGGAAGAATTCGCTCGAATCGGCGCTCGCGCCGAAGAATTGCAGGCCCAGGCCAAAGAACATGAAGAAATCGCCCGCAAACTTCGAGCCGAATCTGAAGAGTTGTCGCGTAATCTGGATCGTCAGCTTCAGGCCCGGCAATCGGAATCTCCCGATCGTGCCGACTCCGAAAAAGCCGCCGAGGAACTCCGCCAGTGGAATGAAGGCCTTCGCGACCAACAGCGGGCCCGCATGAAAGAAAAGTCCGTCGAGCTTCTCGAGCAGTCCAAAAAAGCCAAGCAACAGGGTCGCCATGAACAGGCCGCTCAGCTTTTGGCCGAGTCGGAAGAACTGGCTCGCCGCCTCCGGGCCCCTGACGCAAAACCCGGGTCCGAAGAATATATCCGTGATCTCCAGGACCGCCTCAGCCAACTCGATCAGGCATCCGGCCATGCCGCCTCGGCCGGCAATCCCGCCCGTGCCCAAGCCCTCCGCCGCCAGGCCGACCAGGTCCGTTCCAACCTCGATGTGGCCAACCGTTGGGCCGAAGCTGCACGCATTCGAAACGAGATTCGCCAGCTTGGACAACAAGCCGACATGGCCCAATCCGCCGGCAACCGCGAAAAGGCCGCTGAAATCCGAAAGGAAGCCGCCGCACTTAAGCAGCGTATGGCCGATATGGAAATCCAGTCTCGGCCCGAACGCCAGCGGCAATATTCCCTCTATCCCTGGGATCCCAATGCCGGTCGTGTCTCCCCCTATCCGCCTGCGTACCATTACCCCCGGCCTTCACCCTATGATCGGCGGATCAATGCCTTGCCTCGCGGCATGGCCGAAGACTTGGCGTTTATTCAAGGCCAGCTTCTCCAACTCCAGCGAATGTACGACGAATTCTACATTCTCGCCGGAGAAGACCCCTCCTATTGACCGGAATCATTCAACCACGCTGTCCACCGGTTTGCCCCTTGGATCGGGATCGGAAGGGATCCGTCCAGAGAATGAGGAACGGAGTCTTCGGGCTCTTTATGGTTTGTTGTTCCATACGATTCATGAGACGAATCGACAAAGACACGGTTTCGAATCCTCGATTTCCATGAGATAGAGAAACGGCTTGCAAGAAGGGGGACAATTCGGTAGTGTATCGGAGCGTTTGGATTTCGTTCGAGTCGATCACTTCCCTATAGAAAAGGATTGCGTATGACAGAGTCCACCCATGGCGAGGCGCAGGCGGCCGGCGGGAAGATGCCCCGGAGTATCGGGTATATCCTGACCAATGAGGCGTCGGAACGGTTTAGTTATTATGGACTGACAGCGATCCTGCCGATCGTGACGACACGGTACCTGTTCGACTCGGCCGGAAACGCGGCGCCGATGACGGACGAACAATCCAAGTATACCATCCATCTCTTTACGGCGGCGGTGTATTTCTTTCCATTTGTGGGGACACTCCTGTGTGATCTGTGGCTGGGGACATTCCGGACGGTGGTGACCTTTTCGGCCCTGTATTGCCTGGGATTTCTGGCCCTGATGGTGGATTCGACGCTGACGGGACTGATCATCGGGTTGTCCGTGATCGCGGTCTGCTGCGGAGTGATCAAACCGTGCGTGTCGGCCAATGTGGGCGATCAGTTCGATCGTCGCAATCACCACCTGCTTTCCAAGGCGTACAACTGGTTTTACCTGTCGATCAATATCGGGTCGTTTGTGTCGATGTTTATCGCACAGCGGATTCTGGACGGGGCCGGACGACGCGTCGTCTTCGGCGTGCTGATGGCGGTGATGGCGGTGGCTACGATTGCGTTCTACCTGGGCAAGAGCCGGTTTGTCCGCGTTCCGGTGCGGGGTGCGGAATTTTTCCGGCAAACCTTCAGTCGCGAAGGACTGGCGATTCTGGCACGGTTGAGTATTATCTTCATCTTTGTGGCGGTGTTCTGGTCGCTGTACTACCAGACCGTGTCCGCATGGGTTCTGCAGGCCAAGAGTATGAACCTGCATTGGCTGGGGCATACCTGGAAAGAATCGGAGATGACCGCGGTCAACCCGGCGCTGATTCTGGTAATGATTCCGTTGTTCAATCTGTGGATTTATCCTACGATGGACAAGATCTATCGGATGACGCCGCTGCGGAAGATCGGGATCGGCCTGTTTCTGGCCGCTGTGTCGTTTCTGGTGTCGGCCTGGCTTGAGGCGCGAATCGCGGCCGGAGGGGCCCCGAGCATCGGGTGGCAGGTCCTGGGCTATGTGATCATTACGGCCGCGGAAATCATGGTGTCGATCACAGTCATCGAATTTTCCTATACCCAGGCGCCGCCGCGGATGAAGTCGCTGGCGCAAACGCTCAACCTGGTCTCGACGACGCTCGGAAATCTGTTCACGGCGTGGGTGAATTATTTCATCCAGGGCGAAAACGGAACGCGTCGATTCCTGCAGGGGGCGGATTACTACATGTTCTTCTTCTGGGTGATGGTCGGTGCGTCGCTGGTGTATATTCTGGTGGCATCCTTCTACAAGGAAAAGACCTACATTCGGGAAGCGGAATAATAGTAAAATTGACTATTAAATATTGATTATTGACTATTCATGGAATTGAATCAACAAGCGGGAATTGAAACTTCAACGGCTCGTCAGTCAGGAATGCGATCGGCGGGGATTTTGTTTGTCGCCTGCGTCGTCGGGTGGGCCGTGATGGAGCTGGAAATCCTCGGCGTGCGGATCATGGTTCCGGTCTTCGGGGGGGCGATCTATGTCGTGACCGGCAGCATCATCGGGGTGTTTCTGCTGAGTCTGGCGGTGGGGTATATGATTGGCGGGTGGCTGTCGGGGTTGGGAAATCCGCGAAGGACGCTCGGGACCGTGATTCTGGCGGCGGGGGTTTGTTTTGTCGTGATGGCGTCGAAGCACAAAACGGTGTGCGAAGCGATCTTCAATCTCGATTGGGATGTCAAGTGGGGGTCGCTGCTGGCGTCGCTGGTGTTGTTCGGGCCGCCGACGGCGCTGTTGGGGACGGTTTCGCCGCTGGTGGTGCATTGGTTGTCGGAAGGATCGGGACGGACGGGGTATTGGGCCGGGACAGCGATGGCGATCTCGACAGTGGCCAGTTTTGCCGGGTGCATCGTGACGGCCTTTTATCTGGTGCTGTATTCGCTGAAAACGACGTTGGTGGCGACGGGCCTTGCGCTGGTGGTTCTGGGCGCGCTGATGCTGCTGATCGGAATCTGGGTTCAACGAGAGAGTGTCGTTAGAGGATCGACGAATGGGTAATCGGTTGCGATGCCGGGTGATGGGTCTGGCTCTGAGCGTACTGGCGGTGTTGTCGTTGCCCGTTGGGGCGTATGTGCGCGACTACGGGCGGATGGTCGTCGAGAAGCAATCGCTGTATGCGAGCATTTTTGTTTATGAGCGGGGCTCGATCCGGACGCTGATGTTCGGCCAGGGGATGATGACGCCCGTGCAGAGCCAGGTGGATCTGAAGGCCCCGCGCCGGCATTTGCTGGAGTATTCGGAGCTGGCGTTTTGCGGGTTGTTTTACCAGCCGCAGCCGAAACGGCTCTTGGTGCTGGGATTGGGAGGCGGCGTGATCCCGCGGGAGATGCGGTATTATTTTCCGGAAATGGAGATCGATGTGGCCGAGATCGATCCGGAAATCCCGCCGATTGCGACAAAGTATATGGGGTTTGAAACGGACGACAAGCTGAAGGTTCATGTTGAAGACGGGCGGGTCTTCATCAAGAAGCGATTGCGGCACAATCCGCCCCAGCCCAAATACGATATGGTGATCCTGGACGCCTTCAACGGGGATTATATCCCGTTTCACCTGATGACCCGCGAGTTTCTGGAGGAGGTCAAGGGAGTGCTGGCCGACGACGGCGTGGTGGTGGCCAATGTCTTTTCGTCGAACCGGCTGTTTGACGCAGAGTTCAGGACCTTCGTGGAGGTGTTCGGGCGGGCGCAGGCCTATTTCGGCGAGGAATCGACCAATGTGATGCTGGCGGCGCCGGGACCTGCGGGACCGCTGCTCTCGATGCGGGACGCGATGGAAAAGGCACGGGCCGTGAGACAGGATCGCAAGATCACGTTCAACCTCGTTGAAGTAGCCCAGCGGTTGGCGCCCAAGGCCGAACCGGAGGCCGACGCGATGGTTCTGACCGACGACCGCGCGCCGGTCAACTGGCTGCGGGAGCAGGAGAGCGGGACGAGGTGATAACTTGACGGTTGTTTATTGCTTTGGTTCCCCCCACAAGCTTGGCTTGACTTCCTTCCCACATCTACCACAGGTCCATCCACCCACGAATAGTTGCTTGGATGTTTGAGGAACTCTCCAACGAGGAAGCGGTGCACCACAATAAGGGCACTTCCGTTTCGGATGAGAATACTTTAATATCAGACTCAAGCAGAAAAGAATCAATAACCCTATGTAGAAATATGTTCTCATACGATACTCCCTTACTGTGGTCCCATTATCGTAAATACAGATATACATCCGGTCAATAATGATTTGAAAAAATTGTGGATGGGTTGAAATAAACAAAAAGGCGGGTTTGAAGCCCGCCTTTGATTTTGGAGTTGCGGGGGATTACAGACGCCACGGGGCCCGCATGGGACGGACGAGCATGGAGTTGGCCTGGGGATTGTTGGTGACTTCTTCCTTGGCAGGATCCCATGTGAGTTTGGCACCGTCGAGCTGCATGGAGATATTCAGCAGGTGGCAGATCGTCGCGGTGTGGTAGCCGACCTCGGCGGAGGCGAAGGGTTGCTGGCGGCTCTTGACGCAGTCGAGGAAGTTGCGATGGTGGCCTCGCGCACGGCCATTCGGGTCCACAAGATTTTGGAGGATGCCAATATCAAGCTGGGATCGGTAGCGACGAACATTCTGGGCGTTTCCGGGCGTGGGATGATTGAAGCCTTGATCCGGGGTGGGACCGAAGTCGGCCCGATGGCCGAATTGGCCCGGGGCCGATTACGGGCGGCGTTGACCCAAGCGGTGTGGGCGGCCAGTCATAGTAAGCAGACCTACCTATCCTCCCAGTTTCGTCGTCTGGCCGGTCGACGGGGGAAGAAATGAACTCTGATTGCGGTGGCGCATACGCTATTGGTGATAATCTACCATATTCTGAACCGAGGAACCGATTATCAAGAACTGGGACCAGATTACCTGGATATGCGTCAATCCGAATGGTTAACGAACTACTTGGTCAAACGGTTGGAATCACTAGGACACAAAGTGACCTTAAGTCCCAGTGAATAAGCTGCATGATCGGATTTTCTAAGCAGCGGTATTGATTCCGTTCTCCAAACAGAATTGTTGGATATTGACAACATTCTACAATATTGTTATTTTGTCTGTTTAGACAGTCGATTGAACTGAAATACCCTGTTTGGGAATCCGAATCACATGGCTGCAAAAACACCGGAACGCGAAGTTGTTCTCCTGGCGGATATCGCCAAGGCGTTTGCTGATTCGCTGGATTTGGAAGCGACGCTGGAATCGATTCTGAAGTTACTCGATACTCACATGCGACTGAAACGGGGCGTGATAACCCTTCTGGATCCTGAATCGGAGACAATCCAAATCAAAGCCGCTCACGGCCTGTCGGCCGAGGCACGAGCGACCAGCTATAAACTCGGAGAAGGCATCACGGGAATGGTGGTCCAGTCCGGAAAGGAGGTTGTCGTTCCCGATATCAAGAGGGATACCCGATTTTTGGCCAAGACCGGGCCCCGAGAGGCCTCACCCGGCCAACATGTTGCGTTTTTCTGCGTGCCGATCATTCTGGAAGGGCGGACCATCGGATCTCTCAGCGTCGATCGAAAAACCCCCAAGCCCGAAGAATTCGAGGACCATGTCCGGCTTCTGAACATCATTGCGACGATGATTGCGCAGGCCGTAAAACTCAATAAGCTCTTTGAATCCAGCCGCCGCCAGCTCCAGGATGAAAACGCCCGTCTCCGTCGCGAGCTCAAGACCCGTTTCAACATCCACAACATGGTTGGTACCAGCAACGCTATGCAGGAGGTCTATCGTCTCATCGAACAAGTAGCCAATAGCAATGCCACGGTTCTTGTCCGAGGAGAAAGCGGAACCGGTAAGGACCTCGTGGCGCACGCGATTCATTACAACAGTTTGCGATCCGATAAGCCGTTCGTAAAAATCAACTGTACGGCCTTGCCCGAAACCCTGCTGGAAAGCGAACTTTTCGGCCATGAGAAAGGGGCCTTCACCGGCGCTACCGACCGAAAGATCGGCCGTTTCGAACTGGCCAACGGCGGCACGCTGTTTCTCGATGAAATCGGGGATTTTTCGCTGAATTTGCAGGTCAAGCTCCTGCGAGTTATCCAGTTTCGTGAGTTTGAACGCGTTGGCGGAAATCAGACCATCCGGTCTAATGTTCGTATCATCGTTGCCACGCACAAGAATCTCGAGCAGGAAATCCGCAACGGTCTGTTCCGGGAGGATCTGTATTATCGAATTAATGTCTTTCCGATCTTTCTTCCACCTTTGCGTGAACGGAAGGACGATGTCATGTTGCTGGCCGATTACTTCCTTGAAAAGTACGCTCGCGAAAATGGGAAGATGATCACTCGTATCTCCACGCCCGCGATCCGCATGTTGACCAGTTACCACTGGCCGGGGAATATCCGCGAGGTCGAGAATTGCGTGGAACGGGCGGTTCTGGTTTGCGACGGCGACGTGATCCGCTCCGAACACCTGCCACCATCCCTGCAGATGATCCGCGACAATGAGGCCATTCCCGTCCGTATGACACTTCCCAAAGAAGTGGCTAATCTGGAGATGGAGCGCATCATCGATGCCCTTAAAAAATCCGGCGGTCAACAGCGGGCTGCCGCGCGAGAATTGGGGCTGACAGAGCGGATGCTGGGATACAAAATCCAGAAATATCAGATATCCCCCAAACAACTAACTTTTGGATGATCGTGATTTGATCCAATCATATCGGATCGATCGGAGGGAAGTTTGGTTTGTCGAGAAACAATAATGTAGAATATTATGTCATTTCTACGCATTTGTACCAACGGCAAATCCGACTCCCTGTGTCTTATATTTTTATAAGTCATTGCCAATAAAGAGCATATGGAAAGTGGGTCCGAATTCCCATTTCGGCACAATCCTTGCGTTACAATTCATTCAGTGTCAATGGCCTGAGACAAGGAAAAATAATAATTTGATTTGGGACACGATTGAGATCCCAGGAAAGGATAATCACTATGGTACGGATTGGGGCTGCTGGACTTGGTGGTATTGCAATGTTGGTATTCATTTTTTCTTCAATATCGTTGGCCGAAGAGTCTGTGATTTCGCCGAAAATTGGTGTTTCAATGGATTATGTCGGCAAGTATATCTGGCGAGGACAGAATCTCCAGGATGACAGTGCTTTCCAGCCGTCTGTTTCCTTGACCTATGGCGGTTTGACTGCCGCCATCTGGGGGAATCTGGAGATGTCTAATTACAACGATAACGATGGCGAGATCACGGAAGTTGACTACTCTCTGGACTACACGACCCCCATCCCCGGATTGGAAATTCTTTCGGCCTCGATGGGTGTGATTAACTACACCTTCCCCAACACGGAACTCGATGATACGACGGAAATCTATGGCGGACTGACTCTCGCCGTTCCGCTCAATCCATCCATCAAGTTGTATCGCGATGTGGATGACGCCGACGGAACTTATATTGCCTTCGGATTGAGCCATTCTATTGAAAAAATCACGGAGATTGCTCCGGATATGCCGGTGGGGGTTACGATGTCCGCTTCACTTGGTTGGGGCAGTTCGGCCTACAACAAGTTTTACTGGGGTCTCGATGATGAAAGCTGCAGCGATCTGGTCTTTAAAGTCGGTTTTCCCATCCCGATTGGCGAATGGACGCTGACCCCCAATCTCAACTATGTGACTCTTGTGGATGACGATATTCGTCGCAGTGATGCCTTTGATTCCGCAAGCGATTATTTCTTTGCCGGAATAAATCTATTCCGACAGTTTTAATTCGCCAGATGGCGATAAGGATGGCATAGTACCTGTGGTGTAACGGCTGCTGTGGAGAATCTGTTTCTTCACGGATGCTTCCCTGAAGGCGGATCCGTAAATCCCGACGGATCCGCCTGATATTTAGACAATACCGGATTCCAGCGACAAGTAATCAGATGTGCAAAAAAGGTGAAAATCTACATATATGTATCCTTCGGATTGGTCAATACATAATTGTAAGTTATTTGATTCGTTGAGTATCCGAATCAACGAGTCGTAAGTCTTTGTAATAAATAGAGATATGTGATATTTTGCCGGAATCGGGTTGTAGCACGCCGATTGCTTATTACCATATTCTGTTAAGGATCGAGATAGAATTTGAATACTTTCATGGAGATATAGAATGAGCCGTTCATGTGAAAAAGTAACGGATATCTTTGGGATGAATGTCTTTTCCGATGCCACCATGCGGGAGCGTCTTCCCCGGAATATCTACAAACTGTTTCGCGAAACGATCGATGAACGAAAACCGCTGGACTTGAGCGTAGCCAATGTGATCGCCAATGCGATGAAGGATTGGGCCATTGAAAAGGGAGCCACGCATTTTTGTCACTGGTTCCAACCCATGACTGGCCTGACCGCCGAAAAGCACGACGCATTCATTTCGCCGACCTCCGACGGCCGGACCATTATGGAATTCAGCGGCAAGGAGTTAATCAAAGGAGAGCCCGACGCTTCCTCATTCCCCTCCGGAGGTCTGCGGGCGACCTTCGAGGCCCGCGGTTATACTGCTTGGGATTGTACTTCTCCGGTCTTCGTTAAGGAAGACGGCAACAATATTACCCTGTATATTCCCTGTGCATTTTGCTCCTATACCGGAGAGGCGCTGGACAAAAAGACCCCACTGCTCAAGTCGATGGAGGCCCTGGATAAACAAGCAACGCGCGTATTGCATCTCCTGGGCACGAAAACCCGTCATGTCACCGCGACCCTGGGACCTGAACAGGAATACTTCCTGGTGGATCGATCGTTTTACGAAAAGCGGCTGGATCTGGTTCTGACGGGACGGACCCTGTTTGGAGCTCCGTCACCCCGCGGCCAGGAAATGGAAGACCACTATTTCGGCACGCTCCATGAGCGCGTCGCCAACTTCATGTATGAGATCAATCACGAACTCTGGAAGCTGGGCGTTTCGGCCAAGACTCAGCACAACGAGGTCGCTCCGGCCCAGTACGAGTTGGCGCCTGTCTTTGCAACGGTTAATGTCGCCACCGACCACAACCAACTTGTAATGGAGACCATGCAAAAGGTCGCCGTGCGGCATAATCTGGTCTGCCTGCTCCACGAGAAACCCTTCTCCGGCGTCAACGGTTCAGGCAAGCATAATAACTGGAGCATGGTTACCGACGACGGTGTCAATCTGCTCGATCCCGGCGAGACCCCGCACGACAACATGGTCTTCCTGGTCTTTCTATGTGCTGTGATTCGGGCGGTGGACAAATACGCCAAGCTGCTTCGGGCCAGCGTCGCCAACACCGGCAACGATCACCGTCTGGGCGCTAACGAGGCCCCGCCCGCGATCGTGTCGATCTTCCTTGGCGATCAGCTTACGGACATCTTCGATCAGCTTGCCTCCGGTCCGGCCAAATCATCCAAGAAGGGCGGTATTCTCAAACTTGGAGCATCCACGCTGCCTCCGCTGGCCAAGGATACGACCGACCGTAACCGGACCTCGCCGTTTGCCTTCACCGGCAACAAGTTCGAGTTCCGCATGGTCGGATCTTCGCAATCGACCGCCGGTCCGATGTTTACGCTGAACACCATCGTCGCCGATGTGCTGATGGAAATCGCCGACGAACTGGAGAAGTCCAAAGAGGTTAAGGCCGCCGCGATGAAGATCCTTCATCGGATTGCCAATGACCACAATCGGATCGTCTTCAATGGTGACAACTACTCGGAAGACTGGGTCAAAGAGGCCTCTCGTCGCGGACTTCCCAACTTTCGGTCGACGGTCGAATCTCTTTCGACAATCCTGGAAAAAGATAATGTCGCCGTGTATCACCGACATTCCGTTCTGAGTCCCACCGAACTGCACGCCCGGGTCGAAGTGTTCTTCGAGAATTACTCGAAGGCCATTCTCATCGAAGCCAAGACGATGTTGACCATGGCCAAGCGGCAGATCATGGCCGCGGCCGTACAGTATCTGGGTCGGCTTGCCTCTTCGCTGGCTGCGGTTACGAGTGCCGGGGCTTCGTCTGAAACCCTCTCGACCAAGATTGGGGCGGTTGATGGTATGATCAAATCTCTCGCCGAGTCAATTGAAGGCCTCGACTCTGCGGTGGTTAAGGCCATCTCCACCGGTGGCGCAGAAAAGAAGGCCTTCGTCTGCCACGACCTGGTCGTCGAGGCCATGAAAAAACTCCGTTCGGTGGCCGATACGCTGGAGACCGTTGTGGACGCCGACTTGTGGCCGCTGCCGACTTATGCCGAGATGTTGTTCCTCAAATAAACGAATCGTATATGCGGTGATCGGATGATTTTTGGCCCTGCCGGCAGATCGGTTCATTCCGTCGGCAGGGCGTTTTGTGTATGTTGGATACGGTCCAAACTCGTCCCGGGATGGCGGTTTGGACGTCCGACTCCTTGACTTTAGGCCAAACACAAGATAGGGTATCGTGTGGGTCAATGGATCGGATTTTCAGTTGTTTCTTCGATTTACAGCAAAGGGGAAGTATGCCATTGGGTTTTCCGGATCAGGGGTTGTACGAATCCCGGCGGGAGCATGATGCTTGCGGGATCGGGGCCGTGGTCCATATCAGTGGACGGCGTGATCACTCGATTATCGAGTACGGTAAGCAGATCCTTGTGAATCTGCATCACCGCGGCGCCGCAGGCGCCGACGACATTACAGGCGATGGGGCGGGCATTCTCACGCAGATCCCACATGAATTCTTTTCGGCAGTCGCTTCAGCCGAAGGGATATCTCTTCCACCCCGCGGCCGTTATGCGTCCGGCCTGGTGTTTGCTTCCAAAAACGACGATCTTCGCGACAAGTGCGATTCGATCCTTCTTTTAGCGGTACAGCACTATGGCCTCAAGTGTCTCGGATGGCGAAAGGTTCCCGTCAAATCCGACTGCCTCGGCGTCATCGCCCTGGCTGCGGAACCAAATATCCGCCAGATCTTCATCGACGGTTGTGGCCTCGAAGGCGAACAGTTCGAGCGTCGTCTTTATCTGATCCGAAAACGGGCCGAAAAACAGATCCGCCGTCGTTTCGGTCCTGCCGGAGAGGATTTCTATCTTCCTTCGTTGTCGAGCCAAACCCTGTGCTACAAGGGTATGTTCATGGCCTGGCAGTTATTTGCTTATTATCCCGACTTGGCCGACGAACGATTTGCCTCGGCATTGGCCATCGTTCATCAGCGCTACAGTACCAATACATTACCCAACTGGCGCTTGGCGCAACCCTTCCGCTGCATCGCCCATAATGGCGAGATCAACACCCTCAGCGGAAACAAAAACTGCATGCGGATCCGCGAAACTACAGTGAAAAGTTCGGTCTTCGAAGAGGCCTTGTCGGATCTGTTACCGGTCTTGTCGCCCAATACCAGTGATAGTGGCTGTTTCGACAACATGGTCGAATTTCTCGTTCGCAACGGCCGCAGTTTGCCGCACTCTATGATGATGCTGATACCGGAGGCCTTCGGTGCCAAGTATCATATCAGCGCCGACAAACGCGCCTTCTACGAATACCACTCGGCGATCATGGAACCGTGGGATGGACCTGCGGCGATGCTGTTTACCGATGGTCGCATCGTCGGCGGCACGCTCGACCGTAACGGCCTGCGGCCCTGCCGCTATCTGGTCACCACCGATGGGCTGGCGATCCTGGCCAGCGAAACCGGTGTCGTTGAATTCCCCCCGGAGAAGATCGCCCAGAAAGGTCGCCTTCAGCCGGGACGGATGTTCCTGGTCGATACCGAGGAAGGCCGCATCGTCAGTGACAACGAAATTAAGAGCAAGATCGCCCGCCAGAAACCCTATCGTCGTTGGCTGGAACAGAATCGCATCGAACTTCGCGGCCTGTTCGATACGCCGCAGGAACTCGAAAGCGATCCCATTACCCTGTCGCGCCGGATGCGAGTGTTCGGTTACACCCGTGAACAGATGCGGATGATCCTGACGCCGATGGCCGTCCATGGCCAGGAGCCCGTCGGCTCGATGGGGAACGATACCCCGCTGGCGGTCCTGTCCGATAAGCCGCGACTCCTGTTTGAGTACTTCAAGCAGATGTTCGCACAGGTTACCAATCCCCCGATCGACCCGTTGCGGGAAGGATTGGTGATGAGCTTGATGTCTTTCACCGGCAAACGGCGGAATTTTCTGGACGAAAGCCCGGAGCACTGCCGCCAGCTCAAACTGCCGCACCCGATCCTGTCCAACGAAGATATTGTCCGTCTGCGCGAAGTGCACCGCGGGGACTTTAAAGTCTGTACGATTTCGTCGACCTTCGAGATCGATCCCCAGCGGCCCGGATGGGCCCTCAAGCGGGGGCTTGACCACCTGGTCCAGGCCGCCGAGGATGCCATCACTCGCGACGACGCTTCGCTGATCATTCTCAGCGACCGTGAAATCTCCGAAACCCGCGCTCCAATTCCGTCGTTGCTGGCCGTGTCGGCCGTCCATCATGGCCTGATCATTCGAGGCCTGCGGGCCGAGGCGGGACTCATTCTCGAAAGCGGAGAGCCCCGCGAGGTCATGCATTTTTGTCTGCTCTCTGGATACGGAGTCAATGGCGTCAATCCGTATCTGGTCTTCGAATGTCTCGACGAACTCCGCCGTCAGGGCGAGATCGATCCCCAGATCGAACCATCCTCCCTGGTCGATCACTATATCGCCTCGGTCAAGAAGGGCATCCTCAAGACTATGAGCAAGATGGGCATCAGCACCCTGCGAAGCTATCATACCGCCCAGTTATTCGAAGCCATCGGTCTGGACAAATCGTTCGTCGAAGAATATTTCACCGGAACCTCGTCGCGGATCGGCGGCATCGGTCTCGAACAGATTGCCCGCGATACTTTCCAGCGGCATCAGGCCGGATTCTCCGAGCGGCCGGTAGGGGTTCTGGAACTGGACTTTGGCGGTGAGTACCACTTTCGACGAGATGGAGAATTCCATCTCTGGAATCCGACCACGATTGCCCGCCTGCAACATGCCGTGCGCTTCGAAGATCCGAAGGCCTATGCCGATTACGCCACAGCCGTCAACGATCAGGCAAAAACCCATTGTACCCTTCGCGGTCTGTTTGAAATCATACCGGCCGAGCAGCCCATCCCGATTGACGAAGTCGAACCGGCCGCCTCCATCGTCAAACGATTTTGCACCGGCGCCATCAGCCACGGCTCCATCAGCAAAGAGGCCCATGAATGTCTGGCCATCGCCATGAACCGACTTGGTGGGATGAGCAACACCGGCGAAGGCGGCGAAGATCCGTCCCGTTATACGCTCGATCCCAACGGCGACAATCGCAATTGCGCCATCAAGCAGGTCGCCAGCGGCCGTTTCGGTGTAACGATTCATTATCTCGCGAATGCCCGCGAGATCCAGATCAAGATGGCTCAGGGCGCAAAACCTGGCGAAGGCGGCCAGCTTCCCGGCCACAAGGTCACCAAGGAAATCGCCGGGTTGCGATATGCCACTCCCGGTGTAACCCTGATCTCTCCCCCGCCACATCATGATATCTACTCGATCGAGGACCTTGCCCAGTTGATCTATGACCTCAAGTGCGCTAATCCCGGCGTCAAGGTCTCGGTCAAGCTCGTTTCCGAAGTCGGTGTTGGAACCATCGCCGCCGGCGTTGCCAAGGGCAACGCTGATGAGGTTCTCATCAGCGGTCATGATGGCGGAACTGGCGCCAGTCCCTTGTCGTCGATCAAACACGCCGGTGGTCCGTGGGAGCTTGGCCTTGCCGAGACCCAACAGGTTCTGGTAATGAACGGCTTGCGCGACCGAATTCGTGTCCAGACCGATGGCCAGCTCAAGACGGGTCGCGATGTAACCATCGCCGCGTTGTTGGGAGCCGAGCAATTCGGTTTCGGTACCGCTGCGCTGGTGACGCTCGGTTGTACGCTGCTTCGCAAATGCCACGAAGGCGCCTGCGTCTATGGTATCGCCACGCAGGACCCGGAACTTCGGGCCCGGTTTGCGGGAAAACCGGAGTACATCCAGCGCTTCATGCTCTTTGTCGCCGAGGAAGTCCGCCAATGGATGTCCAAACTCGGCTTCCGCCGTTTCGAAGACATGATCGGCCGTGCAGACCGATTGCGGATAGCGCCCGCGATCGAACACTATAAGGCCAAGGGCCTGGATTTCTCGTCGATCTTTTACCGGCCGGATATCTCCGATGGTCGGGCAATTCGGCTGACCCGTACCCAGCCCAATAAATTGGATGATCATCTGGACTGGAGGATCCTCGATGCGGCAAAACCGGCCCTCGAACAGAAACAATCGACAACGATCGAGCGGCCGATCCGAAACACAGACCGTACTGTGGGCACAATCGTCAGCAATCACATCGACCGACAATATGGTCCGTCGGGTCTTCCGGATGACACGCTCCAGATCGTTCTTCGGGGTTCGGCCGGCCAGAGCTTGGGGGCATTCCTGACGCACGGTGTGACGATTCATTTGATCGGCGATTCCAACGACTATGTCGGCAAGGGGTTGTCCGGGGGTCGCATCATTGTGCAAATGCCGCCCGGATCCTCCTTCCCGGCCCATGAAAACATCATTGTCGGCAATACGGTCCTCTATGGGGCCACCAGCGGCGAAGTCTTCGTCAATGGTATGGCTGGCGAACGATTCGCCGTCCGCAACAGCGGAGCCGTCGCGGTGGTTGAAGGCGTCGGCGATCATGGTTGCGAATACATGACCGGAGGAACCGTTGTCGTGCTCGGCAAAACCGGCTGCAATTTCGCCGCGGGAATGAGCGGCGGTATCGCTTATGTGCTCGACGAGATGCAACTGTTCGATACGCTGTGCAACCTCGACATGGTCGAACTCGAAACCGTTCGGCTTCCCGAGGATGCCCGGCTCCTGCAAGACCTTGTTCGCCGTCATCACCAGTGGACCGGCAGCGAACGAGCCAAAGCCATTCTCGATGCCTGGCCAAACATGATCGGCAAGTTCGTCAAGGTCATCCCGCTGGACTATCGTAAGGCCCTCGAAAAGATGCGGACGGAGGAACGCCGCGATACCGAATCCACCCCCGCGACCGAGGAGGTGTTCCGTGACTGAGAAAACACTCGGGTTTCTGCTCCATAAACGCCAGGAAGTCGGCCACCGTTCGGTCGAACAGCGCATCCGTGACTTTCACGAATTCGATCTGCCCCTAACTCCCGATGATCTGATCCGGCAGGCCCGTCGTTGTATGGACTGCGGCATTCCTTTCTGCCACGGTGCCGGATGCCCGCTGGGTAACCGCATTCCCGAATTCAACGAATTGGTTTATCGAGGTCAGTGGAAGGCCGCCTGCGACAATCTGCATTCGACCAACAATTTCCCCGAGATCACCGGCCGCATTTGTCCAGCTCCATGCGAAACCGCTTGTACGCTCGGGGTCAACGATCAGCCGGTTCTCATTCGCCACATTGAATTCCAGATCGTTGAGCGGGGTTTCAGTGAGGGATGGATCGTCCCGCAGTTGCCGCGACATAAGACTCGAAAACGCGTTGCCGTCGTTGGCTCAGGCCCCGCGGGCTTGGCCGCCGCA
>JAAYVQ010000123.1 GCA_012517095.1 Phycisphaerae bacterium
TCCAACATGAATACCAAAATGTATGAAACAATGAATGAATATTTCTAGAAAATGGACGATATGGCGACTCTCATTATCCAGTAATGCACCAAATAGCCGACATTTCAACTTGACAATAAGATCGGTCAAAAGGGAACGGGGTTTTCTTGTAACTCTCCTACGGACAAGGACTTAAGGAGTTTTGGTGAATTCGCGCCACGAGAAACGCTTGTAACCTGTTGGAATGAAAAGACTTACAATCCCAAAAATGCCGATTTTCCCCTCAGTGACCCCTCCACATTTAACCCCAATTTACCCCAATCTTGCTATATATTGTTCCAATCTTGTCATCCCGTCGATCTTGGTCAATATCTTAAAGACTACATCCAATGTCCTGTATCCAAAATTATCCCGTTTGTTTTGTGCGGTATTTAACCAGATGGACCTGATTTCCCTTCGGGTTAAATTCCACCACATCCATGTACGATCGCATCAACAAAACACCCCGGCCGCCGAATTTGTACAGGTTTTCCTCGGATCGACAATCCGGAATCATCTCCGGACAAAATCCTTCTCCCTGATCGGTCACAGTCAGATCGATCTTGTCGGAAGTGATTGTAAAATCTACAGTTACATTCTTGCTTGGATCCAGCTTGTTGCCGTGTCTGGCCGCATTAAACAACGCCTCCTCCAATGCCAAATGAAGTGCGAATGACTCATCCGGATTCAGATGGCATTTCTGGGCATCCCTAAGCAGTTGCTCGGTAAGGGTTTGCAACTGATTCGGGACGCTTGGAACCACAACCGATTTATGCACAGGTCCTTGCGTTTTCATGTCATCGTCAAGCTGGATCTTGTTCCGATCTTGTGGAATATATCGGCTATCCTAAGTCCTGTGTTGACTTGATTTTAGCGAAATTCGACCAGCGCCTTTTCCCGGGTGGAAACGATTTCGAAGACCTTGTCCAGCCGCGTGATGTTGAAAATCTCGAGGATTTTGGCGTTGATCCCGCACAACCGCAATCCCCCTCCGGCCTCGTTGACCTTTTTGAGAATCCGGATCAACAACCCCAGAACCGAACTAGTTAAAAACTTGACATTCGAGAAGTCCAGTATTATCAAGGGTTTACGATCCTGATCCACCAGTGGGAGAAGCGTTTTTTCCAATGCCTGAATATCCACATCCTCCAGAATCTTCTCGGAGGTGAAGGTTGCCACCACAACCGAATCGACATATTCGACGCTGAGTTTCGGATTCATAATTCTCTCCTGACCAATTTTTTCACAGCGAAATATCCTACGCTGAAATTTGTCCATGTCAAAACATTTTGTTCGATTTTGTCTCCCCATTTTTGGTATAAATGAAGTTACAATAAGCGTTTGGAATCAGCGTTGGTTTTTGCGGTTGATCCTCCACTATGGTTATGGAACCAATGATCAATCCTGAATCATGGATCGAATGGATCGAACGAGCCAAGCAGGGCGATCCGGACAGTCGAGATCGCCTGGCTGAGTTCGCAGCGGAAAGATTGCGTAACCACTTGTTCCGAATGACTTTACGGCATGATGTTACCGAGGATCTGGTTCAAGAAACGGTGCTGGAAATGATGAAAATTCTGGGCAAACTCAAACAGACAGAACGCTTTCTTCCCTGGTTATACGGTATCGCACTCAACAAGCTCCGCAGTCATCGGCGAACAGAATATAAACACCACAATCCCAAGGATTTACAATTTCGAAAGCCCTCGGCCGGCCAGGAACCCGATGGGCTGGAAAAACTCATCGGCAACGAACTGCGTCAAGTGGTAACGCAGGCGATGCAATCCATCAGCGAGCGACACCGAACAATTCTCAGTTTGCGATGTTTCGAAGAATTGAGTTACGCTGAAATCTCGCAAGTCATGGGTTGTTCGGAGTTTGCGGCACAGATGTTGTTCCTTCGGGCCAAACGATCTCTGGCCAAAGAGCTGGGCCGTTACGGGCTTGGACGGGGTGCGTTGATCATGGCCCTGGTGTTGTTCGGCAAGATGACAGCCGCAACGCAGGCGGCCGCACTTCGCGTTTCCGTTCCGGCGGCAAGTTTGAAAGTCGGGCTTGCGGCCTCCATCGCCGGAATCGTAACCACAAAAGTGGCGATTCTTTCGATGAGCGCCGGCACTCTCTTGGTTGCCGGATCGGCCATCGTTGATACTCCTTTGTCGAAAATATTTTCGAGAAAAGCGGATATGCCGGTCGTGCAGACAATGGCTTCGATGGATGGGCCCGGGAAGATGGAGGAGGGTGATGAATCCCGGTGGATGTATTTTCCGGAAGGGGCGAACGGACCGCTGATGCTTCGCGTGGCCCGGCTTGGCGCCGACAACGGAGAATGCGTAAGCTTGCAAAACTCGATCGGGAACTACCACTATGACGCCTCCGCGCGAACGGTCTATCTGGACAATTGGCGAAGGTATCGACCGGATCTGAGCGCGACGATCCTGCCGGGCGATTCGCCTGCGTTGACGAAGATTCTGACCGGCGGGTCCGCATCCGATCGAGTCGCGACGCCGGACCGTCTGCATTTCGCGACGCCCCAGCAGGGTTTGCTTGTGATCGAGGATTCCCAGGCCGGACGAACGCGATCACAGATCGAACAACATCTGAATCTTCTGGAGGAAGAATATTTTCAATCCAACTGGCCGGCGACGATTCGCCGCGCCGATCGCCGAGACGAAGCCCATGCGCAGGGCTGGACACGATTCCGCGTTGTCGGTCAAATTGACAGCCACAAGGTTCGCGGGAACGGTTGTATCCCCTTTGTTTATTCGGCGGTCCGGAATAACCGGCCGTGGCTGGATCTGACGATCGGTGGGGAGCGGTTGATCGACACCGCTGCGGGAAGCGAACGAATCGGCTCCGACGGACGCGTCGAGCGATTCCCAAGCGGGCGATTCTTCGAAGGATTGATGCGACCCTGGATGGGACTTCACACGATCGACAGGGTTCGTCGCGATGCGGCGTTGCGAGGGATCGGAAGCGATATTCAACGCGTGGATGAGGATCTGACGACGGTGACGGTTCGTAAGGGCGATCTGGAGATTCGATACACGATCTCGCTGAATCGGGATTGGGTCGAATCCATCACGCTGCAACGAGGGAACCGGAAGGGGATTCTGACTTTTTCCTATCCCTCGTCCTCCTCGGATTCGAAGACTGAACCGACGCTGATTCCCTCCTCCTATTATCATGATCAGGCGGGGGAGTGGTGGTTGATGGAAATACTGGAATAAATGGGGGGCGGCCCGGAGGCCGCCGTTATTTCGGAATAACGGAAGTTGAACATGAAAACTATCGGGGGAGTCACAATCTGGATTGTCAGTCTAATGGGGATCTGTTGTAGTCCCGGATTCGGCGAGTGGGAATATGAATATGCGGATGATTTCTCGACGAACCAACTTGAAACCGACAGCTATAGCCATTCGATCGTGTGGCCGGAAGAGGCGTTTCCGCCGGCGGAACCGTATTTGACATTTACCCAGTTCGCCAAGCAACCGCCGGCGCTGATTTTCTGGGGGGGGCTCGGAGTACCGGCGCACCTGAATTATTGTTTTCCAATCGGTGAATCGGCACCGGGCCGGCTTGCGGGAGAGCTTGAATTTGACATCCTGCCGCAGCCGTTTCCGGCGATGCCGGAACCGTTGGGGTATCTCAGTTATTCATTATCCGGGGATGGGCATGTCTGGACGATTCCGACCGTCGTTACGGAGGGGCATTACAAGATCTCCATCGGTTCCGAACAGGGGACATGCTATGTAGCGTTCCTGGGGACCTTTGGAGTTCTGGATAATCTCGAAGTTGATTTGAAGGCCGACTCGGAAATCCTTCGCGTTCCGGAAGATTACCCGACGATTCAGCGGGCGATCGATGCTGCGTCGCCGGGACAGGATGTGGTGGTTTCTCCGGGTACCTATTGGGGAGAGGGCAACTGGAACCTGGAACTACGAGGCAAGGCGATCACGGTCCGAAGCAAGCGAGGACCCGAAGAGACGATTATCGACTGCCAGGGTCCCTATCAGGGGCCGGGCAAACTCGGCAATCGGGGATTCTATATTCACGAGGGCGAAGGAGCGGGGACCCTCATTCAGGGATTTACGATCCAATATGGATATATTCCGGGCGGTGATAACTTTTTCGATACCCAACCTCATGTGTCGGGTTCGTCCAACCCAATCGGCGGAGGGATCTACTGCGAAAACGCGGGACCGACGATTATGGATTGCATCATTCGCGACTGCGGGACAGAATTCGGCGGCGGGATCGGATGCGTCAACGGCGCGCCGGTGATCGCCAAATGCAGAATTTCCGGCTGTAAAGCGGGAGGTTTCGGCAATCCAAAGTCGGGGGGATTCGGCGGGGCGATCGCGATCCTGCGGCGCAGCGACGCGACGATCCGTTCGTGCGTTATTCAGGGCAATCATGGATATTATAATGGATTCGGCGGGGGGATTTATGTCCGCGCCAGCGGCGCGCGAATGGAGGGCTGCGAGATTCAAACGAATGACGCGGACAGCGGACTGAAAGGCGGCGGCATTGCGATCGGCGGACCGTATTCGAAGGTCGCGATGGATCATTGCATTGTCTCGTCCAATGGGGCCATTACCGGCAGCGGAATCTGGATCGACGGCCGGCATGATAACCAAACCGGGGGATTACTGGGGCCGGTTTGCGTGGTCGAGATCACGAATTGCACGATTGCGGATAACCTGATCGCTTCAGGGTCTCCGGCAAATCCGACGGGGGGAGTGTATGCCTCGAAGGCCGACATCCGGGTCAGAAACTGCATCGTATATGGGAATGGCGGCCAGGAATTGCAGATTATCGATCCGGCCAGCAACAGCCCGGTTACCTACAGCGACATCAAGGGCGGGTACCCCGGGTCGGGCAACATCAATGCCCCTCCGTTGTTTGCGCCGACGATGGGCGGAGAGCCGCCGGATTATCATCTTCAGTCGATGGCCGGTCGATTCAATCCCAAGACCGGACAATGGGTGATCGACGCCAAGCACAGCCCGTGTATCGATGCGGGAGATCTTCGAGATGCGTATGATCTGGAACCGGTTCCGAACGGACACCGAATCAATCTGGGATCGTATGGCAATACGCCGCAAGCAAGTAAGGGATTCGGCGATCTTGTGTATCATGTCGATGGGACGACCGGCAACGACAAGAATAACGGGTTGACCCATGAAACGGCATTCAAGACGATCATGAAGGCCATCAACACCAGCCGGAACGGCGATACCGTGCTGGTCTGGCCGGGAATCTATGTCGGTCCGATTAATTTTTACGGCAAGGCGATCCTGCTGACCAGCGCCGCGGATGCGGCGATCCTGACGGCACCGGATGATTATGGGGTATCGTTCCATTCCGCCGAAGGGCCGGGAAGCGTGCTCAAGAACTTCGTGATTCGCGGATGCATGGGAGGCATATTTATTTCCAATAGTTCGCCGACGCTGAACCACTTGACGATTGTTCAGAACACGCATGGAATTCTGGCGTACGAAGACAGCAAACCATCGGTTCGCAACTGTATTTTGTGGTATAACAGCGGGCAGGATTTATTCGGATGCAAGGCGTTCTACAGTTGCGTTGAAGATGAAGATTCAGCCATAAACGGAAACGGCAATATTCATCAGAATCCGTTGTTCGCAGATCCTCAAGTTTTCGATTTTCATTTGAAATCCCAGCGCGGACGATATTGGCCCGAATCGGGGGGAAGCGATTCGGGATCGTCCGGAATGTGGGTTCTGGATGAAGTGACCAGTCCGTGTGTCGATGCCGGCGATCCGGAAGTCCGACCGGTGCGGGAACGGATGCCCAACGGCGGTCGATTGAATCAGGGAGCGACCGGAGGGACGGCATTTGCCAGCATGAGCGAATGGCCGCTGAGCCACGACAGTAACCGCGACGGCCGGGTGGATCTGGCCGATTTTGCGGAACTCGCCGAGGCGTGGCTGCGGCAATTGGATTGGTTGGATCCGGAGGTGACGGTCCGTATTGTCCAGCCGGGCACGGACGGATGGGTGTCGCTGGGCCAGGGGCCGTTGGATATTCTGGTGGATGTGGTATCCAGCGGGGTAACGATCGTTCGAGTGGAGGTTTATCTGGATGACAAGCTGACCTGCCTGGATTTCAATGGGGCTACCGGATGGACCTGCAACAACCTGCAATTCCGTACAGTCGGCGTACATCGGCTTTGCGCGCGGGCAATCGACTCCAACAACGGAATCTATGAGGCCGATTGTATCGAGGTAAGAGTCGTCGAATAGTTGAATTCTTATGATATCAAAAGAAGAAATCCAGGTTCAGTAACAGACCGCAGGGGAGGTATCAGAACGGGTATTGGGATCGGGTGAATCGAATAAAACGAGCATACACTATAGTGCTATTTTTGAGCTGTCTGAAAATTTCTAAATCCTTACGGGAAAACAAGATATGAATTTTGGGGTCTGAAATTTTCAGACAATTTGTGCAAATTTTCAGGTAATATGGAGGGCGACAGGATATCGATTTTCGTATGAAATGGGGTCGGGTTCTGAAATTCGGGTTTTGAAAACTGTATGAGCATTGACAAAGGGTTGATCATGGTATAATGAACCGTAGTGGAAAGGAATTCCAGAAACGGGGAAATCGTGATTTTAGCCAAAAAGGGAGCATGTATATCGGCGGATCGGGGGTCGGGGGGATTCACTTTACTTGAATTGCTCACCGTTGTTGCCATTATTGCCATCTTGCTGGGGATTTTGTCGCCCGGGTTGCGAGCGGCGCGGCGCCAGGTGGCGGGAGTCATTAGTATGAGCCGCCAAAAAGAAGTGGCCAGCGGACTTCTGGAATACGCCGTGGATTATTCCGATCGGCTTCCTCAGTCGGTTGCGACGATCGGAACGGGAGAGTACTGGAACTGGACAGAGCCGATGATGTTGACCGGATATCGCGAGCGATCTCCGGGTCTGCATCGTTCGATGGCCGAATATCTGAGGGAGTATATTCCGGATCCGAGAATTCTGTCGTGTCCGAGCGCGCCGAAGCCGTATCCGAATCTGGAACAAGTTTGGAAGGCGGGGGACGCATGGGATCACCCGGAGACGGCGCTGATTCAGGATCCGGTGAGCGGAAACTATTGTCTTTGGTGGAGTTATTCCGGGTATTTGTCGGAGACGGGTAAAGTCTTTATGGGGCCATCCAGTCCCAGCGGAGGCGGACGCGAAAGTCATTTGATCATGAGCGATTATTTGGGATATGACCATTGGCGAAATCCCAGACAGTTCAGCAGTTGCGAGCGATTTGAAAAGTCCGAAGTTGTCGCGGGAACGCTACTTTCATCATCGTTGTGGGGGGGCAAGGGGGAAACGGATTCGGAACCGAATCAATTGCCGCAGATTCGGATACGGGCGACCTATTTGGATGGGCATGTGGAAACCTACACAACGGAGGAGTTGACGGGATTGAAGGTGATCTGGAAGGTGGAGACCGGCGAGCCCTATCCGGACGGCATTGGGCCGGGGGAGTTTTTCATTCCACGAGAAGCGATACGGTAATTCCTTTTCTTTTTCAATTTTCGATTTTCAATTTCTTTCTCTCATGCGAGCAAGTTCGTTGTCGCTTCTCAATGCACCCGGTATAATTTCCTCAACACCCAGATTGAAGATTTTGTGGAAGGGATTGTATGAAACGATGGATGGTCGCGACGAGCTGTTTGGTTTTGATAGGAGTTGTCGGAGCGGGGTCGATTGCGGATCCGGGAAGCCGAGGCGTGGATTGGGAAAAGGTCAAGTTCCGCGTCGAGACCCAGGGCTGGGCCAAGTCGATTGTTTCGGGAATGAAGGCGAATGTCACCACGACACAGTCGCGATATGCCGAGCCACCGCTGGGGGAGTCGGGGTGGTTCCACGATTACTATTGCCCGAAGGATGCGCGACGGTTGGTATTCGACTGGCAAAAGCCGACGGAACATCGATGCGAGGGATGCGGGACGGTGTATCGGGGCAGCCCGTACGATGAAGTGTGGCGAGCGGCAGTGCATGATGCGATTATCTCGGCGATCGGCTCGGCGGCGGTGGTGTATCGGATCACGGGTGAAATGGAGTATATGCAGTATGCACGCGAGAAGCTGCTTTGGTACGCGGAACATTACGATCAATATCCGCCGCACGGCAAACATGCAGGAAAAGGACGAATCGGGGCTCAATCGCTGGATGAGGCGACGCAGACGGTGGAGCTGGCGCAGGCGTATTGGGATATCTGTCCGGATTTGAGCCCGGCTGATCGCACCACAATCGCCGAGAAAATGCTGATTCCGGCGGCACGGTTTATCCATTCGCAGACAAGAACGATTCACAATATTCATAGTTGGCACAATGCGGCGGTGGGACTGGTGGGATTTGCGGTCGGGGACAAGGAACTGGTCCAGGCCGCCATCGAAGGTCCGGCCGGCTTGAATGCGCAGATCACCAAGGGAATCCAAGACGATGGATTCTGGTACGAGGGATCCATCGGATACCATTTTTATACGATTTCGTCAATGGAGCCGCTGGTTTTGGCGGCGCGGGCACAGAAGTACCCGATTGCGGACATGGATCGATTTTTGCGGTTGTATTCGGCACCGCTGGCCCTTGCGTTTGATGACGGACAGTTCCCGGCCAACAACGACGGCTGGGGCGGAATGAATCTGCTCAATCTGCCGCAGTATTATGAGGTTGCGTCGGCAGTGGAACCGCAGTCGGAGTTTCTGGGATTGCTGGGGCGAGCGTACAAGGATCGAAAACGGACGGCTGTGGCCGCGCTGTTGTATGGGCCCGATGTGATTGCGATTTCGGAAGCGTTTGTTCCCGAAAGCAATCTGCTGAAGGAATCCGGGATCGCGATTCTTCGAAAAGACAAGACCAATGCGTATTTGAAGTTCGGACCGCACGGCGGGGGGCATGATCACAACGACCGTTTGAACCTGATCCTGTATCACGATGGGCATGTTATTGTGCCGGATCTGGGGACAAGCGGGTACGGAATTCCTTTGAACGGCCAGTGGTTCCGGTCGGCGGCGGCACACAATCTGTTGATTGTCGATGGGAAAAAGCAGGCCAATTGCGGCGGAGAGTTGGGTGAGTTTGCAGCGGAGCGCGTTTCGGCGAGTGTATCCAAGGCATTTGAAGGCGTGACGATCCGGCGCGAGATTGGATTGATCGATAACGGGATCGAGGATCGGGTCGGCGCCGAGTCAGATAAGGAACACACCTACGATTTGATTTATCATGTGCGCGGGACGCTGGAGTTGTGCAGTGTGGTAACACAGGCGGCCGAGCCGTTGAAGGGCGACGGATATCCGATGCTGAAGAATCTTCAGAAGGGTAAGGCGGAGGGGACTTGCGAGGCGAGTTTTAAACTGCGGGATACGGCCGGACAGTTGGTTCTGCGATTGGAGAGCGATCGGCCGTACGAGGTGTTTACGGGGACCTGTCCGGACAATCCGGCCGACAAGACGATGGCGTTTGTGATGGTTCGATCGACCGGCAAAGAAACATCTTGGAAAAATCGAATCGTCGTGCAACCATAGGAACTGAAATGGGAGAAACCATGAAACGGAAACATGTCTTTGGAATGTTGGTGGGGTTGATGAGTGCCTCGGCGTTTGTGTTTGGAGCCGATGGCGGCGTGATTGTCGTGGCGCCGGGGACGGCAATCGCGGCGCTCGATGCGGGGATCGAAGCGGCGCAGAAGGTCGGGGCCAAGCTGATCGAAATAGAGCCGGGGGAATATTTTGTCGAACAGACGATCTCGCTGGATTCGAAGGATAATGGCTTGACGATCCATTCTCAGGAGGCGGGCAAAGCGATTCTGAACGGCGGCAAGAAGATCACGGGTTGGCAGAAGGATGGGGAGAATTTCTACTCGGCTACTCTTCCAGAGGTCAAAGAAGGCAAGTGGGATTTTCGGATGTTGGTGGTCAACGGGCGGATGGCATCGCGGTCGCGTTGGCCGAAGACGGGACGACTGACGCACGAGAGCCGATTCGATGTGCCATGGATGAGTACGACCGGCGGCGGTTGGCAACGCAAGCCGACGCACGAAGAGCTGACGACGATGAAGTTCAAAGCAGCGGATATCGGAGCGGGATTTGAGCCAAAGAACGCCGAGATTACGGTGTATCACATGTGGGATGAGTCGATGGTGGGCGTGGCGTCGATCGATCGGGCGACCAGCATGATCACCTTTTCGAGCGAAATGGGGCATCCGGCCGGAGCGTTCGGGGTCAATGAATATGTGGTGTGGAATGTGCGCGAAGGGATGAATGAGCCGGGGCAGTGGTATCTGGATCGCGCGGCCGGCAAGGTGGTCTATTGGCCGCTGGCGGGGGAGGACATGAGCAAAGCGACGGTGTATGCGCCGACAGTGGAGACAATCGTGAAGGTCAATGGGGCCAAGGATGTGACGATTCGGGGACTCGCATTTTCGGTGACGAATACGCCGCTGAAAGCGGGGGGCTTCGGGGCGGGGAATTTCGACGGCGCTGTGCAGGTGAACAAGGCCGGTGGATGTAAGCTTGTGGGTTTGGAGGTATTCAATGTCGCCGGTCAGGGGATCAAGGTCAGCGGCGGAGGGACGACGATCGACGTCTGCCACATTCACGATATCGGGGCGTGTGGGATCCAAGGCGAGCGAATTCGGATTGTCAACAGCCACATTCATCACATCGGGCGGATGTATCCCAGCGCGATCGCCGTGTCCAGCGGCGGCAGCAGTTTGATTTCGCATAACGAGGTCCATGATTGTCCGTATTCGGCAATCATCTGCGGGGGCGCCGGCGGCGTGGTCGAGTATAACCGGATTTCGCAGGCGATGCTGGAATTGCACGACGGCGGGGCGATCTATATGTTCGCAGGAAAAGGCAGCGTCATGCGAGGAAATTTTGCGTTCGATATTCCGGACACCGGCGGGTATGGATCGTCGGCGTATTATCTGGACGAGCAGAGCGAAGATTGCGTGGTTGAGAAGAATGTGTCGATCGGGATCGCGCGACCGAGCCATAATCATATGGCCAAACGCAATACGATCCGCAATAATGTGTTCGTATATGACGGCGATATGACGATTACATTTCCGCGGTGCGGCGAGTATGTGTTCGAAAAGAATATTCTGGTGGCCAAAGGATTGATTTTGTTTCAGGGGATCAATAATGTTTCGATGTTATCGGGTAATGTTCTCTTCAGCGGCTCCGGTAAGCGGGTCGGCGAGACGCTGAAGGATTACGGCGGGACCGGGCGGACGGATATCGCGATGGGCGAGAACAACAAGGCCGTCGATCCGAAGATCAGCGTTGAATCGTCGGGGAAGGTTGTCTATGGCGACAGTGCGATTCTGGAGACCTTGAAGATCGAAAAGATTGACGGATCCACGGCGGGAACAAAATCAAGATTTTGATTCGAGAGGCAGACGATGAGCGGGACGAATCGACGGGAGTTTCTGCGGGCCGCGGGGATGGCGACGGCGGCTGTGATGGCGGGCGTGACGGGGTGTGCAGCTCAACCGCAGTCCACAAAGCTGGAATCGGTTGCGGGTATCAAACCACGCAATGTTGTGTTCATTCTCAGCGACGATCATCGCTATGATTTCATGGGATTCATGCGCAAGGTCAAGTTCCTGGAAACGCCGAACATGGATCGGATGGCCCGCGAGGGGGCGCATCTGAAGAACGCGTTTGTGACGACGGCGTTATGCTCGCCCAGCCGAGCGTCGGTCCTGACCGGTAAGTTGTCGCATCGGCACGGCGTGGTCGATAACAACACCGACATCCCGAAGGGGACGGTGTTTTTCCCGCAATACCTGCAACAGGCCGGATACCAGACGGCGTTTCTCGGCAAGTGGCACATGGGCGGGGAGACCGACCAGCCGCGGCCGGGATTCGACAAGTGGGTGAGCTTTCGCGGGCAGGGCGTGTATATGGACCCGTTATTGAATATCGACGGAAAACAGCAGAAGGTCCGGGGGTATGTGACGGATATTCTGACGGACCTTGCGGTGGAATGGCTGGAAAAAGGTCGGGACACAGGTAAGCCGTTTTTTCTGTATCTGTCGCACAAGGCGGTGCACGCAGAGTTTACGCCCGCGCCGCGGCACAAAGGACGATATGCCGACGCCGAGGTCGAGTGGCCGGCGAGTATGGCCGACACAGAGGACAACTACAAGGGCAAGCCACGGTGGGTACGCGAGCAACGAAACAGTTGGCACGGCGTGGATTACGCGTATCACGGGCAAATGGATATTCGGGAGTTTTATAAGCAGTATTGCGAGACGCTACTCGGTGTGGACGACAGCATCGGCCGGGTACTGAAGTGTCTGGAGGAACTGGGGCTGGATCGTTCAACGCTGGTGATGTACATGGGTGACAATGGTTTTCTGCTGGGGGAACACGGGCTGATCGACAAGCGATGCGCCTACGAAGAGTCGATGCGGGTTCCAATGCTGGCGCGGTGTCCGGAGCTGATCGCGGCCGGGACGAAGGTCGAAAAGATGGTGCAGAACATCGATATCGCCCCGACGGTGCTGGAGGCGGCGGGGCTGAAAATCCCGGCCGAGATGGACGGGATCAGCATTCTGAACCTGCTGCGGGGACGGCAGGAGACCTGGCGCGACGCGATCTTTTACGAGTATTACTGGGAACGGAATTTTCCGCAGACGCCGACGGTACACGCGATCCGCACGGACCGATATAAGTATATGCATTATCACGGGATCTGGGACGCGGATGAACTTTATGATCTTCACAATGATCCGACTGAAATGAATAACCTCATCGACGATCCGGATCATAAAGAACTCGTCAAGCAGCTCAACAAACGGCTGTTTGACTGGCTGGAGAAGACTGACGGGATGCTGATTCCCCTGCGGAGGGACAGCGGCAATCAGATGAACAAGCAAAAGCCGAAAGAGTTGCTGGTCACAATCGCTGATTAGTGAAGCAATCACATCGCAATGTGGAACTGATTTCTTACAATGAATTCAGTCGGCTTCGACTACGAGATTTCTGTCGAGACAAGATCGCAGAGTCCGATACATCCGTTTGGGAATGGATGGGTGGCCAGTGGTATTGCGACAGCGTTGGATTCACATGGTTCGGATGCTTACACGATACGCCCAAAGAGACAGGCGGATTGGAGGTTGACCTTGGGGACTTGCCGGAACGCGTGTGGTTAAGGATTCTGGATTCTCTCCATCTGCCATTGAGAGCGGGCATGACCTTCGACATGATCGCGAGCATTCTTGGGCAGCCGTTCGAGATCGGAACATTTGTTGAAAACCGGAAGACATACGAGTTCAGGGTTGGCTCGGCATATCCCTACATAGTATCTTGCACTGTCCTTGACGATGGTGGCCTGGTATTTGTTTCTGTGATCCGTCAAGATGTGCTTTCCA
>JAAYVQ010000124.1 GCA_012517095.1 Phycisphaerae bacterium
AACAAAACGGTATTGTATGACCGGCATGTGGCCGCCGGAGCGAAGATTGTGGATTTTGCCGGCTGGCAGATGCCGATCCAGTATCGCGGCGGTATTGTTCAGGAGCATCTTCGAACCCGACGGGCATCGGGGCTCTTTGATGTGTCGCATATGGGACGGTTTCTGCTGCGGGGCTGCGGGACGATTGATTTTCTCCAGCGGGTTCTGACCAGCGATGTGTCGGCTTTACAGCCGGGCGATAGCCAGTATTCAATCCTGTCGGATGACAATGGGTATGCAATTGACGATGCATGGTTATACCGATATCGCGAGGACGCTTTTCTGTTGGTGGTCAATGCTTCGAATCGACAGAAGGACTGGGACCATCTCAACGATCAGCTCAAGCGCAATCCATCGCTCCAAATGATCGATGTGTCCGATCGGTTGGCGATGGTTTCGCTGCAGGGGCCTCAATCGCGGGAGATTTTGCAGGGCATCCTCGAAAACGGGGAATTGCCCGCCAAACGCAACCAAATTTCGACGGTCAAACTCCTCGGTTCCGAAATGTATGTGGCCCATACGGGTTACACGGGCGAACCGGTGTGTTTTGAGGTCATTGGAGAATCGGAACCGATCGTTCGGTTATGGGATTCATTGATGGAAAAAGGGGCCTCACCCGTCGGGCTTGGGGCTCGCGATACGCTGCGGCTGGAGGCGGGATTGCCGCTCTATGGGCATGAATACGGCAAGGGTCCCGACGGCCGTCCGATCCCGATTCTTTCGTGTCCCGCGTCAAAGTTCGGCGTCAGCTTTGCGGCCCATAAGGGCCAATACATCGGACGCAAGGCCCTGATGCGACAGGCTGAAGCCCTGACTCGAATGGAGAAGGAAGATTATGATACCCTCCAGGATCTTCCTCGGCGTACGAAACCGATTCGGTTGTACGGATCGGGAATCGCCCGTGTTGGAGATCTGATATTTTGCCTTCATGCCGGCGTGGGTTATATTACCAGTGGGACGATGGTGCCCTATTGGAAGTATCGGCGGCAGGGGGATGGATTTGTGCTGACTGAGGAAACGGGGATGCGGGCGATTGGGATCGCCATGCTGGATAGTCCCATCAAGGCGGGGACGATGGTGGATGTCCAGATCCGCGGCAAACCCGTCGAGGCGATGGTCGTACAGCGAAATCTCGACAATCGGTCGGGACCGGTGAGCCGGGCGATGGTGGATTGAAAACAATCAATAACAATCATAGATGATGGATAATAGGAGAATTATGGATCCGAAGAATTGTCGTTATACGCAGACACACGAGTGGGCATTTCGGGATGGAAGCAAAGTTTCGGTGGGACTGACAGCTCACGCGATTGAGCAATTGGGCGACATCGTCTTTCTTGAACTGCCGAAGGTCGGGACCACCGTCAAGCAAGGTACGGCATTCGGCGTGATCGAATCGGTCAAGGCGGCCTCCGATATCTATGCTCCTGTCAGCGGCAAGGTCGTCGAGGTCAACGAGCCGCTGCCCGGGGCGCTGGATCTGTTCAAGTCCGATCCCTATGGCAAGGCATGGTTGATTCGGATTGAACCGTCGGCCGCTGAGGAATATGATGGTTTGTTATCAGCCACGGACTACGAAAAGTCAATCGAAGGCGAGCATTGAGTTTATGAGATTTATGGAGTAATTTGTTATGCCGTTTATTGCCAATACGGATGAACAACGAAAACAGATGCTCAGCGAGATAGGCCTTACGATGGATGGCCTGTTTGGGGATATCCCACCCGAATTGCGATGCGGGGATCTGAAGCTGCGGCCGGGTCTGAGCGAGCAGGAGGTCCGTGCGCACCTGGCGGATCTGGCGGGCAAGAACTCCATCCACCTGACCTGTTTTCTGGGTGGAGGATTTTACGACCACTTTATCCCGGCTGCAGTCTATGCCCTGACCAGTCGAAGCGAGTTTTATACCGCTTACACACCCTATCAACCGGAGATTTCGCAGGGTACCTTGCAGGCGCTGTTCGAATACCAGTCGATGATCTGTCGGCTTACGGAGATGGAGGTATCGAATGCCTCCCTCTACGATGGTGGCACGGCGCTCTATGAAGCGATGATGATGGCCCTGGCGGCGACAAATCGAAAGAAGATCATTATCGACGATTCCGTCAATCCGATCTATCGAGTGATGATCCAATCGTACACCCGCAATCTCAAGATTGAACTGGTCGAGACGAATAACGGTGACGGCCTGGCCAATCGCCAGGCGATTCTCCGGCAACTCGATGATTCCACTGCGGCAGTGATCGTGCAGAATCCCAACTTCTTCGGTTGCATCGACGATTTCACCGATCTTGCGGCCGCAGCTCACGCCAAGGGGGCGCTTCTGATCTGTTCAGTGTATCCGATATCGCTGGGAATTCTCAAGACGCCGGGCGAGATGGGAGTGGATATCGCCACCGGCGAAGGGCAAAGCATGGGGTTGCCGATGTCATTTGGCGGGCCGTACCTGGGCTTTATCGCAGCGAAAAAGGATCTGGTTCGACGGATGCCTGGACGGATTGTCGGCCAGACGACCGACGGGCAGGGCCGGCGTGGATTTGTCCTGACGCTTCAGGCCCGAGAGCAGCACATCCGCCGGGAAAAGGCCACCTCGAACATTTGTTCCAATGAGACTTTGTGTGCATTCACTGCGCTGATGTATCTGTCGCTGCTGGGCAAAGAGGGCCTGCGGCAGGTAGCGCAGCTCTGTGCCGACAAGGCCAGTTACGCCTTCCAGCGACTGACGGCCATTCCTGATGTTCGGCCACATTTCCGTTCGCGATGGATGTTCAACGAAATGGTACTCGACTTGCCGTGCGAGGCCGCAGAGGTCATCGGCAAACTGATCGAAAAAGGTTTTGCCGCGGGATTTCCGCTGAGTCGCTACTACAAGGGGATGGACAATTCGATTCTCGTGGCCGTTACAGAAAAACGAACCAAACAGCAGATCGGCATGCTGGCCGAATCGCTCGAACAAGTCCTGGATTGAGGAACCGATGAAACTAATCTTTGAAAAATCCGCGCCGGGCCGCAAGGGACTGACAATCTCGCCCAGCGATGTTCCGACCTCCGTGAATTTAAAACCCAAGTTGCTCCGAAGTCGTCCGGCCGCGCTGCCGGAACTGTCGGAGCTCGATGTCGTGCGGCACTTCACGGAGTTGTCGCGGCGAAACTTCGGCGTCGATACGAACTTCTATCCGCTGGGTTCGTGTACGATGAAATACAATCCCAAGGTTACCGAGCGCATCGCGGCCTACCCGGGTTTTGCCCACCTGCATCCGTTGATGCCACAGCTTCGCCGCGGAGGGATCCTGACCCAGGGGGCTCTGCAGGTGCTCTACGAGACGGATCTGATGCTCCGCGAGATCACCGGCATGTCGGCGTTCACGATGCAACCGATGGCGGGGGCGCACGGGGAATTGACCGGTATCATGATGATGGCCGCTTACCATCGCGACCGCGGCAAGCGCAAAACGACTGTACTAATCGCCGACACCGCCCACGGGACCAATCCCGCCAGCGCCGCCATCGCCGGATACAGCATCAAAGCCGTTCCCAGCGATCCCCAGGGCGGAATGGATCTGACGGCGTTGAAGGCCATGCTCAACGAAGAAGTCGCCGGATTGATGTTGACTTGCCCGAATACCCTGGGTTTATTCGATCCCAACATCAAAGCAATCTGCGAACTGATCCATTCGGTGGATGGATTGGTGTACTACGACGGGGCTAACCTGAATGCTATCGTCGGAAAAGTCCGACCGGGGGATTTGGGTTTCGATATCGTGCATCTGAATTTGCACAAGACCTTCGCCACACCGCACGGGGCGGGGGGACCGGGATCCGGCCCGGTGGGAGTTATTGATAAACTCGTTGAGTTTCTTCCTGTATCCATTGTCGTCAAGCGGGAAGATGGTACCTATGCGCTAGAGTACCATCGGCCCAAGTCGATCGGGTATATCGCACCGTTCTATGGAAATTTCGGCGTCATCCTGAAGGCCTATGTGTATATCCTGATGTTGGGCAAAGAAGGTCTGGTCCGTGTGGCCGAGAATGCCGTTCTCAATGCCAATTATATCAAAGACAAGCTCAAAGACTGGTATGACCTTCCCTATCCTCAGGTCTGTAAGCATGAATGCGTACTCAGTGCAACCCGTCAGGCCGAGGGCGGTGTGCGGGCTTTGGATATTGCCAAGGGGTTGATCGATATGGGATTTCACCCGCCGACGATGTATTTTCCAATGACGGTAAAGGAAGCCCTGATGGTCGAACCGACGGAGACGGAGAGCAAAGAATCGCTGGACGCATTTATCGCGGCAATGATTGAACTGGCCAAACGGGCCAAAACGGATTCTGCGGCGCTCCAT
>JAAYVQ010000125.1 GCA_012517095.1 Phycisphaerae bacterium
ACAGATATGTATGACTATCACCATTACAGTGGCGTTGTTCGTTGCCGGCTGTCGATCGGAGACCAGGAAGCCGACGGCGTCGCCTGTGCTAACAGCACCGCCAGCATCGGTGACGCGGCCGGAGCGGGCGGTCCAGACGGTGACGCTGCAATGCAGGGCCCGCAACAGGGAATGTTTTAGCTTTTACTCCTTCACGGCGGGCGTGCTGGCGACGCCTCCTTCGAACCCGGACCAGGTCGATCTGGTGTACTACTTTGACAAGGACGATTGCTCGCGGGGGGCACTGGTCGGCAGGGATGACCGGCCGGGGTACTTGTTTCCGGTCGGCCACAGGTCGTGGGATGAACTGGCCACACTCAACCCCCCTTCGAAGGATTCGTTATCGGTAGCGGCGATTGAACCGTTGACCCGGGACCAGGTGGGATTGGCCTTCTGGGTGAAGGCCAGAGGCGGGCAGTTCTTCCTGGCGAGAATCAAGGCGATACAACCTGCTACCTACTTGGAACTGACCATGGGCAAAACGGCGACCGTGGAAATCGAGTGGACGGGGCCGGTGGGGGAAGAGCAGGATTTAGGATATAGGCGATAGGATATAGAGTTAGTTGGTCTCTTGTCGCTGGTCGCTGGTGGAATAGGCAGAAGACAGAAGAGAAGGAAAGTCGATTGTATACAGTCACACCGATGCCAATCGTTGAAAAAATCGGATTGAGTATCCTGTTTGGGATGGTGCCCATCCTGGCGTGTTTTATTGCCGGGTGGTGGATCAGCATTCCGCTGGTGCCGGAGTCTTGGGTCCCCTTCTTTGCGCTGGGGGGACTTCTGTCGGGGGTCGTGGTCGATGTGATCTTTCTGAAGGGATGGATTCGGCAGGCGTATTCGATCCGGCCGTGGGTGTGGAAGTCGATCTACGGATTTTATGCGGTCGGGATGTTCGGCTTTTTCATGGGGGTACCGGTTTTTCATGTGCTGCTCGGTATTCCGGCCGGACTGGTCGTCGGTGGATGGCTGGCCCACACCGGCGCCGACTCGGCTGCGATGAAGAAGATTTCGCAGCGATCGGCAACATTCACAACCAGTGTGATGGGATTGATTTGTATCGCTTCGGCCGTCATTGCCCTGACGAATCGTTCGACCGCATCCGAGGTTCAACACATGCTGGGCCTCGGTTTTACGATCACACCCTTGATGCTTCTGGGGATCATTCTGATCGGCGGCACGACACTCCTTGTGATTCAATGGTGGCTGACGGTCTTGTCGGTGAAATGGACCTATCGATATTTTTTCGCAAACACGGTTTTGCCGCATCGATAACAATCCTTCGTTGGAAATCAAGAGCGGAATCTTGCTTTCTGCGTATTTTTCCGGGATACTGGACGGCCGAAAATCAACGATGGAGAGACCATGGGATTATTCAGCAAGACCGTACAGTATATCAAGGATCGGCTCGATAAGACGCGGAGCCGGATCCGATCCAGCTTGGCGTCGATTCTGACGTTGGGACGGAAGATCGACGAGCAGCTTTTGACCGAACTGGAAGAGACGCTAATCCGCGACGACATCGGCGTGGAAACCACACAGCAGCTGATCGAGGACCTGCGGGCCGGGTGGAAGGATCGCCAGATCAGTTCCAGCGAGGACATCATTCCGTTTTTGAAGGACAAGATCCGCGGCTACTGGCCGCCGCAGGACCGCAAGCTCAACACGGCGGCCTCCGGGCCGACGGCGATTCTGGTGGCGGGGATCAATGGTTCCGGCAAGACCACCAGCATCGCCAAGCTGGCCTATACCCTCAGCAAGGACGGCAAGAAGGTCATCGTGGCGGCGTGCGACACCTTCCGCGCGGCGGCCGTCGAGCAACTAACCATCTGGGCCGAGCGGATCGGCGTGCAGATTGTCAAGCACAAGAGCGGCTCGGACCCGGCGGCGGTGGCCTATGACGCGTGCGAGGCGGCGGTGGCGCGGGGGGCGGATTATGTGATCCTGGATACGGCCGGACGGCTACACACGCAAAAGCACCTGATGGACGAACTGGGCAAGATCCGCAGCGTGGTGGCCAAGAAGATCCCCGGCGGGCCGCACGAGGTGATCCTCGTGATCGACGGGACGACCGGCCAAAATGCGATCATGCAGGC
>JAAYVQ010000126.1 GCA_012517095.1 Phycisphaerae bacterium
GGAATCTTGGCCTTCTTGTCCAGAATGGCATACAATGACGATAATTTGTCGCAAGGAATCCCCAAGGCGGCTAACAAGGCGGCCAGCATTTTCCGACTGGAAATTTTCGCTGCGATATCGGAGGGCTTGAGGCCAACGGAACGAAGATAATCGATCGTCGTAAATATCACCTCGGCATCGGCACGACTGTCGTCAATCCCGATGATGTCGATGTTCCATTGAAAGAATTCACGCAATCGTCCCTTTTGCGGCCGTTCCGCCCGACATAACCGCGGCATAGAGAACCATTTAACGGGTCGGGGTAAAGCGTTGATTTGTTCGTTGACCATTCGAGCCAGAGTCGGGGTAATCTCGGGACGAATGGCCAGTTCTCGACCGCCTCGATCGGTAAGGTGGAAGAGCTGCTCCACGATCTCGTCGCCGCTTTTTACTTGATACATCTGGAGGTATTCGAAAATCGGGCCGTCATATTCCTCAAAGCCGTTGCGACGCGAAGCGGCTTTCCAGCCGTCCATGATGAAATTCCGTACCGCCATCAGCGGCGGATAGAAATCGCGGGTTCCCTTGACGGACTGTATTTTCATGGTTTCCCTATCGGTGGAGACGAAGAAGATCAGGCCGTACGGGCCTTTCGTTTGGATTTGGCCCGACCCTTGAGCCGATCAAGGACCTTTTCGCCAAACTTGATCTTCATATATTTGGCCAACTGGTCTTCGCTGGTAAAGTGCATCTGGAACTGGTAGTCATCTCCGGTGAAATCGCAATCGTCAGTCTTGTAGGTCCGACAGATCCGCGGACGGGTTTCATAGATTGCGCAGCGATGATTGCGAGTTAGGTACTGGCAACGGTTGTGGACATTCAAATACCAGTCGCCCTTTTCAACAAAGACGGAGGTATTCTCATGGGCCAGATACCAGCGGATATCATCAAAGTCTTTCCAGGTTTCCGGAGTTTCGATCGGCAGGGCAAAGTATCTACAGCACAGGCCGCTGCAACGATGACAGGATCCGGTTTTGGTTTTCGGTTTTCTTCGAGTTTGTTGCGTAGCCAAAAACATGACTCCCTACTGAGAATTCTCCATGGATCAAAAACCAATAGTATATCCAATCAACGCGGTTCCGTCAATGGGTGAACCGGAAATGTAACGATCAAGCCGCCTGGATCCCTGAAAACATTTCATAATTTTTTTCAAAATCGATATTGACATTATATGACCAATCCGGTAAGATGAGTCTTGTATTGGGAGCATGGTCTATGAAACTGACATCACGAAGTGAGTATGCCCTTTTGGCCTTGTTGTATTTGGCCCGGCGAACCGACCACAGTTTTGTCACGGTTGACACGATTGCCAAGGCCCAGACAATCCCCCCGAAATTTCTGGAGCAGATCCTGTTAACCTTGAAACGGTCGCGGTATCTGCGAAGTTCCAAGGGACACGGAGGGGGATATGCCCTTGCGATGTCACCGGACACAATCACTCTGGCGGAAATCATTCGTCTTTTTGACGGCGCCCTAGCGCCGACGGAGTCGGTCAGCAAATATTTTTACGAACCGACCCCCATCGAGAGAGAACAAAAACTGATCAAACTGTTCCGGGGAATTCGGGACTACATTTCGGATTTGCTCGAGGAAACCACTCTGGCGGATATGCGATAGTTTTTTTGAGTGGTTATATGACTAATCCTATAGGATTACAATATTGATTCCAATTCGATCAAAACGGAGGCACGATATGCAAATTCAAGAATTGAAAATCATCGGCGGCGTCGGAAAGTCCGGTCAACCGGAAACGGTGCCGGAAATCAAATTGACGATGGGGGAGGTCATCAGTATCGTGGGGGCTACGGGGTCCGGAAAGACGACGCTAATTGACGACATCGCGCTATTCGCGCAAGACAATACTCCGACCCGCCGGCGAATTCTGATCAACGGATCGGCGGCACCGGAAGAGTATTTCAATGATCCGTCGCGGAATCCCGTTGCCTTCATCACTCAACACACGAATTTTCTGTCCGATCTTCCGGTTCAGGAGTTTCTGGCGATTCACGCAGGGATCCGCCGACATGATCGGATCGACACCGTGTTGGTCGAGACGATCGATTTTGCCAATCAGCTTACCGGCGAACCGATCGATCCGCGACACGGCATGACGGAATTGTCAGGGGGACAAACCCGGGCTCTGCTGATCGCCGACGCCGTCATTATTGGAAACAGTCCGATCATCCTGTTGGACGAGATTGAAAACGCCGGCATTCATCGAACCAAGGCACTGGAATTGTTGAAAAAATACGAAAAGATTTTTGTCTTCGTTACCCACGATCCACGGATCGCACTTTTGTCGGATTATCGTGTGGTGATGCAAAACGGCGCGATGACCCGGATCATTCGGGCACAGGACCAGGAGAGGGCTGTCGCCGAGGAAATCAAAAAACTGGATGACATTATCCTCCATTTCCGCAAATTGATTCGAGATGGAGAGCGGCTGACGGAACACATGATGAACGAAAAGCTCTCCGCTCTGGGCTATATCAACTAACGCCACTGGAGACATAAAAATGAAAGCGATTATCTGTGCGGGTCCATCCACAACCGGAAAAACCACCGTCCTGCGACAAGTGACCAAACGACTCATCAGCGCCGGCCATTCTCCGGCCTATTTGAAGGTCGATGTCCAATATGCAACCGAGGACGAAACCTTCCGCAAGGAATTTGGAATTCCCGTCAAGAAGGTCTATTCGGGGGAATTGTGCCCGGATCACTGCAATGTAATGGTCCTCGGCGATGCCCTGACATGGGCTGCGCAGGAGAAGGCGGATTATTTGCTTGTGGAGACCGCGGGTCTGTGTCTCCGGTGTTCTCCCTATATTGATAAAGCCATGGGGATTGTCATACTGGAAGCAACCAGTGGAATGAATCTGCCGCGAAAGATCGGGCCGATGTTGACCCTGGCGGATGTCGTGGTGGTCACCAAAATCGATCTGATCTCCCAGGCCGAGCGAGAAGTATTTCGTGCCCGGATCATGGAAGCGGCCCCGGGACTGGCCATCTGCGAAACCAACGCCTTGTACGGTATCGGTATCGAAGCCGTCGTTAAAAAGATCCTCGCTTCGGCGCCCGTCGAGTTCCCACTTCTGCTTCGTGGAAATCCTCCGGTGGGGACCTGTACGGTCTGTGTCGGAAAGAGGGAAATCGGATGGCAGCAACACTTTGGAGTGGTCCGGCCCCTCGAGAGTGATATGTTCTATCGGGGTGAATAGACCATTCCTTTCGGAAGTCTTCAGATCAGGAGTAATACATGAAATTCTCCTATAATTCGCCAGAAACTGTCGTCAAGCAACTTCCCGGTCTCAATTGCGGTTTATGCGGCGCCAAGACCTGTGAACAGTTTGCCCATACGGTTTTCAAAAATCCACACGAGCTCGACAAATGCATCCATCTAAAAAGCAGCCCTTGGCGCGTCGCCGAACCGGTTGTCGAGTCTTCGATTGCCGCCTGTGCGGCCTGTTCGGCCTGTGAGCCGGTTTCTTCGTCCGTCGCGACAACGCCGTCGTGGAAAGACTCTCTCGGCCGCGATTTCGATTTTATGCTTGACTCATTTCCGCAGGAACCCGGACCCCGGGAGACGATCCTGCCCCACAATCCGGCTCGCATAAAAGAACTGGATGTTAAAGTCGGAGATGTTCTGATCGGCCGGCCCATGGGGATGTCGTGCGGTTGTCCGATCACCCACTGCGGCATCGCCATGCAGGTCGATCCGGTCAACGGAGTCGTCGTCTGGTGCGTTACCGGCCCGCTACGGCCCCGTTCTGGAGAACGCAAGGATATCGGGTACTATTCGGCCCAGGCCTACGAAGGAATCGTTACCGCAACCAGAAGTGAATTAAAAATCGGCATGCGATATTGGTTCATGCCCCATCGTTGCATGTTACAATGGAGGCACAGTGGTCTGGTCAATTTTATCAACAAACGAGGCGATAACGCTCAAATCCGCGTCGAAGGTTTATTGATCGGATAGACCCGACAGACTATCGGATGGGAAAGCAATTCGGAAGGAAACTGACGGCCGATTCAAGATGATAAGGCCCGATAACCGAAATAGAGAATGGCAAATCAACCCATCGAAGAGAGTTCGAAGGATCAACAAGGATGGAAATAAAGAATGCCCCTCTCATTGCGGCATATGGCAAGGGGAATCAAGTCGTCGTCGGTACGATCCTGTATTGGGTTGGCATGGCGGCTGTCCTGGCATTGGTTGGTTGTCAAACACAGGAGGTAACGCCGCAGATCCAACCCGGCCGTGTCTTTGGAGCCGACAAAACACTCGGACTTGTCATCGGCAAGAGTGTCCAAGGCCGGGATATTCGCTGCCGGATCTTCGGTGATGGGGCCGAGACAGTCCTGATTCTGGCGGAGATACACGGTTCTGAGCCGGCCGGGACTCCACTGGTGGAACGGCTGGCTGAGCATCTTCAGGCCAACCGGAATCTTCTGACGGGCAAACAGGTCCTCTTGATTCCCGAAGCCAATCCCGATGGCCTTTCGGTGGGGACGCGGGGAAATGCCCGCGGTGTGGACCTGAACCGGAATTTTGAAGCGGCCAACCGTGAAAACAGCCAAGCGTATGGAATGGTCGGTCTCAGTGAACCGGAATCAAGGGCCCTGCATGGGCTGATTGTCACCTACCGGCCTGATCGAATTGTCAGCATTCATCAACCGTTGAATTGTATCGATTACGATGGCCAGGCATTGAATCTGGCACGCGCGATGGGTTCCGTATGCGATCTTCCGGTCCGAAAACTTGGGGCAAGGCCGGGATCACTCGGGGCCTATGCGGGAGAAACCCTCGGTATCCCGATTATTACACTGGAATTACCCTCTCAGGCCAGTTCCTGGAGCCAGGATACTTTGTGGCAGCGATATGGGAGGGCACTTCTGGAGGCGATTTCCTACGGCAGTGGACAATAGGACGAAAATTCATGCAGATTGATCATACTCGAGGGCTGATCGCGGCACCATTTACGCCAATGACGATCGACGGCCGGGTGAATCCCGACCGAATTGAGCAACAGGTTGAGTTTCTCGTCCGTAACGGGGTTGTCGGCGCTTTTGTCTGTGGTACGACCGGTGAGGGCCTGTCTCTCAGTATCGACGAGCGTATTCAGGTTGCCCAGGTATGGACAGATATAGCACCAAAAGGTTTTCGCGTGATCGTCCATGTGGGTCATACCAGCTTACCCGAGTGTAAACGACTGGCGGAACACGCTCAGAGGGCAAAGGCATTTGGCATCGCCGCGATGAGTCCCTTCTTCTTCCGGCCCCGATCGGTTGAAATCCTGGTGGATTTTTGTCGAGAAGTTGCTTCCGCGGCCCCATCGACTCCCTTTTATTTCTATCACATTCCATCCATGACGGGAGTGGACTTGCCTATGGCCGAGTTTCTTCGTATTGGCGCCTCCCACATTCCCACCCTTGCGGGAATGAAGTTCACCCATACAAACCTTCCAGACTTCACCGCCTGTCTCGGCATCAGCGAGGGTCGATATGATTTACTCTTCGGAATTGATGAGATGCTTCTTTCGGCTCTACGAGAGGGAGCCATCGGGGCCGTCGGTACGAACTACAATCTCTTGGCGCCGCTGTTCCTGCGCCTGTTGGAGGCATGGCAAAAGGGAAACCGGGACCCGGCAGAACAATATCAGAAACAGGCCAACAAGATCATTGATATCCTTCACCACGCCTCCTGCGGATTTCACGCGGCAGCCAAATGTGCCATGAAAATGATCGGACTGGATTGCGGCCCCGTTCGCCTGCCCTTGCAAAATCCCGACTCTCAGGAGTTCGACAAACTCAGAGAGTCTCTGGAATCGGCGCTTCTGTTTCAAATCGGATGCAAATAACGAAAGGCCGACAGGCGACAACGGTGGATGAATTCTGGCCGGCCTCCCGTTATGGAACTCAATACTTTACCGAGCAACCGTAAGGGTCGGTCTTGACGACTGTGACGGGAGCGTCTTTGAGCAATTCTGCGACCGCTTGATCTACATAATTCACCTTGTCAACTCCGCTTTCGGTTTTACCCATTGGGGAGTTATCGATTGCGCCTTGATAAGCGATCTGTCCTTTTGTATCCAGAACAAACAGATGCGGAGTGGTCTTGGCCCCGAATAACCGCCCTACTGTGCCCTCATGGTCATCCAGTATCGGATAGGGAAGTGAATAATCGTCGACAAATACTTTGTTCGATGCCGCTGTGGCCGTCTTTGTACTGTTAACTCCTAACCAGACAACGCCCTTATCCGCGTATTTCTTGGCCAATCCCACCATGGTCCCCGCCTTATAATGGGCCTGGACGAATGGACATTCCGGGTTGAGCCATTCCAGAACGACAATCTTGCCCGCAAAATCAGATAGTCGGACCTCTTTTCCCGTCTGGTCCTTTAGGGTGAAAGCCAACGAGGAATCGACGGCCTTGA
>JAAYVQ010000127.1 GCA_012517095.1 Phycisphaerae bacterium
AAACATGTGATCAATCAACTTTATCCCAGATCATTCAAGACAACAATCCATGTGAAATCGGGTACAAAATTCATTTTGAGTCGGTTTTTGGGTCATTCGTCAAAGGCGGCACAATACCAAACTTCAGGCCCGAATCGCGTTTCCTATCATAACACTTGACATTGCCAATCAAGTTACTCGTAAGTATTTAATTTAAAAGGGTTTACGGAATTCCGGCCGTACAATCCCAACATCGATCAACCTAGCACAATTGCGGATCGACATGCTATCGGGTTACATTCGAAATGATCGCAGCAAAAATCTGATTTTGATATGGACTTCGGACGCAAACCGCGATATAATAATAAATTGGAATAGAAACGAGGGTATATATCCTGAGGAACTGAGGGTTTGAGGAATTCGCGATTTTCGTCGGAGATGGAGATGAAAGCGAGGAGTATTTCAATCATTTCCCAAGGCATTTCAATCGAAACGCCGTCGTATTGTGCGATGCGCGATTGAATAGAGGACTTTATTGTAGGGAGGTACTGTATGAAAAGGGTCGGATTAATTTGTTTCATGGTCGGGTTGTCGGCATGCCTGTATGCCCAGATAGGCACAGATGTAACTTCTCCCGATGATTTTGTCGTTGGGGTGCCGAATAACGGGAACTGGCCGGGTTCGGAAAATCCGGCGATGGCGATCAATAATGACCCCGGCACTAAGTTTCTGCATTTCAATGGCGCAAGCGGAACAACCGGTTTTCGAGTAGCCCCCATACGGAAGAAAACGATCGTGGGAGGCATGACCTTTACGACCGCCAACGATGCCGTCGAACGGGACCCCATGACCTTTGAACTGTATGGCTCGAATACCAGCATCGACGGGCCCTATGTCCTTATTGCCACAGGATCCACATTCCTTGATACGGCTCGTTTTACGCTAAATACTCAGCCGATCGCATTTAAACCCGGAGGCGCGTTTGATTACTATCAAGTTCTATTTCCGACCTGCCGCGGTCCCAACCAAAACAGTATGCAGATTGCGGAAGTCGAACTGCTGGAAGGGTATCTCCCGGTTTATCTTCCCAATCCGCAAGACCAACTCGGCAATTATTGCCCTGACGGATTGAAGCTCACTTGGGAGGTTGACCCTGCGAAAGTCAATCCAAAGTTCACGGTGTATTTCGGAACCGATCCCAATGTGACCTTCAATAATTCGATAACCAATGTCACGGTCAAAGAAGTGAATCCGGTGACCATTTTCGGCGCGCCTCTGCAATATAACACAACCTATTACTGGTGTGCTCAGATCATCGGAGATCCGAACATTTCGCCAACCTGGAAATTTACCACGGCCCTGATCACGCCGATTGTGACACAGGAACCGGAGGATGTGACGAGCGAGCCCGGCGCCACAATCTCCTTCCAGTATGGCGCCAAAGTAATCTGCGATCCCCAACAGGCGATCACCTATCAATGGTACTATCAGACGGACGCTTCATCGGCGCCGGTAACCTTGGCCGATGGGGGTGATATTTCCGGGGCCACATCGGCTACCCTGGTTATCAAGAATCTGAAAGCAGAGAATATCGGTTTGTATTCCTGTATCGCAACAGGCAAAGACGGCTATGTACAATCCCGACTCGCCAGTCTGGACCTGCTGGTACTGCTGGGGTACTGGCCGCTCGATGGCGACTGCAAGGACATGTCCGGGTATGGAAATGATGGTGTTGTTGTGGGCAACTCGTTTGAATTCGCACCCGGTATTATCGGGCAGGCCGCCAATTTCAACAACCGCGGTTTCTTCCAGATTCCCAATCCGGAGCACTTCAACCAGGCGAACAACTCGATTACCGTGTATTGCTGGGTCAAGTCCAACGGTACGGGTGACTGGGAGCCGTTCGTGGCCAAGAATGGGGAAAGCGGCGGCTGGCAACTCCGCAAGCGCGGCTCAACTGCTGGCCCAACACTTACCCTTCGCGGGACCAGCGGCGATGACGATCCCACTCCACCGGCGACTACCATCTTTAATGGGCTGTGGCACCAGGTGGTTGGGACTTATGATGGAAAGGTCCGCAGGGTCTACTTAGACGGCAATCAGATTCTGTCTCTTGCCGACACCGGCACCATATCCTCTCCCACTGTGAACCCCCTCGTACCGGTATCGATTGGCGGCAGGATGACGGATGCCGCTACTCCTGCACCCCAAAACCCCTTCAACGGTACGGTTGACGATGTTCGCATTTACAAAGGGGCCATGCCCGCCAAACTGGTGGCAAATTTGTACGCCGACGCCACCGGAATTGAGGTTTGTTCCCCTGCTCTTCCCGGCGATATCTCCGGCCCGAAGGGTTGGTCGGACTGCCTCGTGAATATATATGATCTGGCGGCCTTCGCGGCGAATTGGTTGAAGTGCCAGAATATTGATCCGACGAGATGTCCGTAACCGTTAAAGAAATTGATTGAAATCGTGGTGCCGGGCGTTTGCCGCAGGGTACAAACGCCCGGTTTTTTTCTGAGGAAACAATTTGGGGCCGCAGGGGATTTTCCCTACGGCCCCGTTGTTTTGAAGGAAAGGAAGAGACCCGGAAGGGCGATTCTGGAATTGGATTGTAACTTTCAGCGGAATCGAGTAGGGTATCAGCCATGATCCGATGGCTGGGACAACTGGTTGCGCTGCCGCTGAAGATCCTGCTGATTGTGGTTTCGATCGTGCCGATCTTTGATCGGCTGGTGTTGTATCGTGCGATTTGGGCGCTGACCGGAGACCCTTATTATGCCCGGAACCTGGTTTTGCTCTTAGCCCAGAGACAGGGTCTGGAAACCGCGCGAACATTTGCCGAGGAGGCCTTTATTGCATGCCCCGACGGCTCGATCGCCGCCATGATCGGGCAACTGGAACTGGACCTGGGTTTCGATCCTGATCGGGCGGCGATGTGGTTACACCGAGCCAAAGAGCATCCTGATCTCGGAAATCCCGACGGCCTCTTGCTGTTGGAATTGTCGTTAAGCCAGCATTTTCCCGAAATGGATCGCGGCAGGATCGTCGAATCCATTCTGAATCGAAGGGATGTGTCGATGGACCTGACGCGGGTTGCGCTACTGGTCCAGGCCCAACTGGATCTCAAGGCCGGGCAATGGGACAAGGCCGGCCTGACTGCCGAACGACTCCTGGCGATCAGCGAGGTCCCGCCGGCTCACTGGATTCTCTGGGTGGCCTATTCGGGTTTACACGAGACGGATTATGCCGCATACGAATTTCAGCAGCTTTCCTCAACCACCCTGGGTCCATTGTATCAAGCGATTATTGCCAGTGGGTATCATTTGCTGGGAGACGCCAGTCGATGCCGGGAGCATCTTTTGGAATGCCGAAAAGCCGGGATTCCGGACCGTTATATTCTATGGAATGATCCGGACTTGATTGGGCCGTTGACGGAACTGGGACCGCAGATGGAATCTTCGGAGACCGTATCATGAGTTGGGAGATGGCGTTATATCTTTTACCCGGCCTAGTGATCGGTTTGACCTTGCATGAATGTTCCCATGCCCTTGCGGCCGCATGGCTCGGAGATCGATATGCGGCAAGTCAGGGACGGATCAGCTTAAATCCGTTTCGACACCTATCCTTCTGGGGAACGCTGGCTTTATTCTTTTTGGGTTTCGGCTGGGGAAAACCGGTACCCGTGAACCTGTACAACTTCCGACATCCCAAGCGGGATTTTCTCCTGACCTCGCTGGCCGGTCCCGCGGCGAATCTGTTCTTGTGCGCAGTTTTTCTGGGGCTGGCCTATCTGGATTTGCCTCAGTGGCTGGCGATTCAGGTTCGCTGCGTATTTCTTGTCAATGCCATGCTGGCGGTTTTCAATCTGGTTCCGATTCCCCCTCTGGACGGCAGTCGAATTTGGCCCTGCCTGATCCCTGGAATGAAGCCGGTTCCAGGGGGTAAGTGGTCCTTGATCTGGACGGTTGTGTTGTTGTTTATTCTGATGACGGGCAAGATCGGAGTCGTCATTGATCCGGTTCTGTCGGCCGCAATGCGATTGCTTCCGTCGCCCATCTCGTTGAGTCAGATTCGTCCGGAGGGATTCCCTCTGGAACTTGTGGCGCCGGACAATGTGAATGCATGGTACAGGATTTTACCGGAGGATTCTCCGGACCCGAATCAATTCGAGATGGTCTTTAAAACGGACGAATCTGTTCCCCCAACTGGTTTGATGACCTTTCTTCGCGGAAATTTTCAGCGGCAGGGATGGGCGAGATGGGAAAATGATGCCGAAAATCCTGACTTTCTGACGACATCGGATTGGACGATGAAGACAAATGCCGGCGAAACTCCATATCATACGAAACGCGAAACATGGTTTATGCCGGATCGTGGTCTGATCCTTGTCCATATCTCACAATCTGTGCCAGACCCCAATGCTACTGAAGATACGGTGAGCACTTTTGTCGGCCAGCAATTCTTGACACCGCATACGGATAAATATCGGGCGATCCTGAAGGAGTACGAAGCGTTTCATCCGGACCGGTCTCCATAAGAATCATATTGGACCCACCCTAACATTACTGCCGCGTAGTTGCAGTCAGAAGATGAAAGAGTTCAGTCCCGGCAGCGATCAAGCCGGGGATGAGGGGATCGGGCTGATTGAACAAGGGGGCTGAGCCATCGGTAATCTGTGCGATTCCTCCCGCCGATTGTATCAATGCGACCCCCGCGGCGATATCCCACTCGTGTTTGGGTACCAGCGTAAAGGTTCCATCGGCCAAGCCGGCAGCGACGCACGCGAGTTTGTAGGCAACAGATCCCGAGGGCACAATCGTAAAACCACGGCCTTCGAAACATTTCCACTGACCGCGCTTGACCTCGCTTCGGCTGGCGAGAATTCGGGCACTCGCAAGCGAAGAGGTTTCGGTCGGAGATACGAATTTTCCGTTGAGAGTAACGCCTGAATCGATGGAGCCGAGAAAGATCTGCCCGGTTGCAGGATTGCAGATGCCGCCGGCGACGGCTTTGCCCTCTATCGCCAGTCCAATGGAGATGCACCATTCGGGGATCCCTTCGACAAATTCCCGCGTGCCGTCGAGCGGATCGACGATCCACACCCGGCGATAATTCAGCCGCTCAGGGTTGTCGGCTGTTTCTTCGGACAACCATCCCTCGCCGGGCCGGAGCAACAATTTCTTGAGCAGCGTATCGAGTTCAGTATCCGCACGGGTGACGGGATCGTCGCCGGATTTGAATGAAGATTCGACATTTCCAGGCGTATAGCGAAGCGCTATTTTTTGCGCCTGCATCAAGGCGTCTTCGATTCGTTTGAGGTCCACAGCCAAAGACATGATTGCCTTTACGGTCGAAAGATCACGCCTGCGTTTTGCAGCATGACCTTGATTTCCTGAACGACTTCCTGCACGCCACGGTCGTCATCGGGCTTGACAGCCGTCGGGATCACCAAGTTACACGGAATATCCGTGGGTTCTCCGCCGATCCAGGCGACATAGACGCTCTCGACATCAACCGCGGCGGTGATGATCTCCAGATCCTGACGCGTCAGGTTGGTGGCTGTCACGACGAGAATCATACCGGCGTCGAGCAGGACATTGGCCACCTCGGCCAGACGGCGAAGGTGTTCGGGATTTTCATCGAGGCCGGGTTTCTTGATGTCGGCATCGACGCCGTACAGGATGTTGGCAATACCCAGAAAATAGACGATTTTGCCGTCGGCAAACAGACGCGACTCCAGAGCGCGGGCGATGGATTTCTTATCGACCTCTTTGGGACCGGTCAGCAGCACCATCGCCGGTCGCTGATTGTACCGCTCGGACCGCTGTTCGCGGCCGACCAGGCCGACTTCCCACTTGACATTGCGATGAAAGACATAATCGCGAACCCAATGCTGCTGATCTTCCAGCGACTTTCGAACGATGCCGCCACCGGAAATCTCGAAGTCGTCAACGATTACAAACCGGCCCGTCTGCGCGATTCGATCGACGGCGTCGAAGGCAATGCCCTTTCGTGTCCGCAGAATACAGCGGGCCACATCATGATGATCGACCTGGTCTTTCTTCTGCGAGGCATCCAGATTCGAGCCATCCATGACACTGATGACTTCTTCCAGTTCCACCTTTTCTTTTGCGGTGCCCAGCTTGATCAGATAGCTCTTGCCCTTGACCATCGGCTGGCGGCCCATCCAGAACAGGTTGGCCTCCAGGCGCGTGCTGACATGAGGATGCCCCTGCCCGGCCACCGTGGCCATCTCGCCCCGTGAGACATAGAGTTGCTTATCCAGCGTAAACGCCACCGCCTGGCCCGCTTCGGCGCCGCTGCCCGGCGAGTCGGGGAATCCCTCAAGAGTTCGGACGATACTTCGCTTACCGGAAGGATAAAAGATCACTTCATCCCCAACAGCCAGTTTTCCGGTCTGGATGGTTCCGGCAATAATTCTTCGCTTATCGCCGTACTCGGTAAATTTATACACATCCTGTACCGGCATCCGCAGGGGCTTTTCAACCGGCGCCGCTTCCTTGGCCAGGCCATCCAGCGCCTGCAACAGGGTTTTACCCTCGAACCACTTCATGTGATCGCCGAGCGCAGCCAGATTGTCGCCACCCATACCGCTTACGGGAATGAACTCCGCTTGAAGGCCGATCTGCGACAGAAACGCTCGATACTGTTCGACAATCTCTGAATATCGTTGCTGCGAATACCCCACCAGGTCCATCTTGTTGATTACAACGATGAGTTGCCGCAGTCCCAGCATCGAGATCATGTACCCATGCCGGCGGGAATTTTCCTGGATGCCCTCCTCGGCGTCGATAACCAACACCGCCGCCTCCGCACGCGAGGCGCCGGTGACCATGTTCTTGAGAAACTCGATATGGCCGGGCGCATCGATGATGATATAGTCGCGTTGGGCCGTTTTGAAAAACACCCGGGCCGCGTCGATGGTGATACCCTGTGCCTGCTCGGCCTTGAGTGCGTCGAGCAAAAAAGCGTATTCGAACGGCTTGGCGTTTCGGCGGCAGGTTTCGCGGACCTGATCAAGTTTGCCGTGCGGCAGAGAATCGGTCTCGGCCAGCAATCGCCCGATGATCGTACTCTTGCCGTGATCGACATGGCCGGTGATGACGATGTGCATTTGCTGGCGGCCGGCGGCGGGATCGAGCGATATTTTTTTGGCGCGAGGACTCACATGTAGCCCTCCCGCCGCAGGGTTTCCAATCCGCCTCCATCTTCGGCGTCTTGCGCCCGGCCGGACCGCTCGGCGATATGCGTCAGTTTACCCCCGGCCAATTCCTCGATAATCTCACGGACCGTTCGCGAAGGCGAATCGATCGGATTGGTGCACGGCCAGCAACCGAGCGAACGATACCGTTTGCCGTTACCCTGATTGTAATACAACGAGACTGTGGGGATATTCTCCCTCTCAATGTATTCCCACACATTCAACTCCGTCCAATCCAGCAACGGGTGAATCCGAACATGGGTACCCGGAGCAAAATCGGTCTTGTACTGATTCCACAACTCCGGCGGCTGATCGGCAATGTCCCATTCGCTGTCGCGATCACGGGCACTGAAGTATCGTTCCTTCGATCGCGAGCCCTCCTCGTCGCTGCGAACGCCGGCAATTACCCCCGTAAAGGGTTCGGTGTTGGTATCGATTTCATATTGCCCGATAGCATGGTTGAATCGATATCGCGGCCAACGACCGCTGAGGGTTCGCTTGAGAGCTTCTGTCTTCAAGAGCCGGCAACAGGCGATCCGGTCCACGGCACCGTCGGGAAAAGTCTGCTTGGCCTGGAGCGCTTCGGTATTGACGCCATAGACCATATCCAGATGCCATTGGCGGGTCAGGCGATCCCGATACTCGATCATCTCCGGAATCTTGTAGCGGGTGTCGATGTGGACCAGCGTGAACGGCACATGACCCAAAAACGCTTTCCTGGCCAGCCACAACAGGACCGTGCTGTCCTTGCCGATCGACCAGAGCATGCACAAGCTTTTGAAGTTGGCATAGGCCTCACGGAGGATATGTACACTGATATTTTCAAGCTGTTGCAGATGATCCATCGCAACCTCACGCCGTCGCCGGCGTCACAGAAATTTCTGAATAGCGTCGATAATTCGCCGCGCCGATTGTTCGACCGACTCGTCATCCGTATCGATCACCAGTTCCGGATGGTTCGGTTCCTCGTACGGATCGTCAATGCCGGTGAACTCCCGGATCTGGCCGGCCCGGGCTTTTTTATAGAGCCCTTTGACATCTCTCGCCTCACAGGCGGCCAGTGATGCCTTGACATAGACTTCGATAAAATTCCGGCATCGCTTTCGGACAAAATCCCTCGCTTGTCGATAGGGCGAAATGAAGGAAGCAAGTACGATTACGCCGTGTTTTTCCAGCAAACCGGCCATAAAACCGACCCGCTGGATGTGCTCGTCCCGCTCGGTCCGATTAAATCCCGTTGAAGGAAATACTCCGCGCAGCGTATCGCCGTCCAAGCGTTCAAAATCAAAACCCTTTTCAGACAGATACGCCGCGATTTTATCGGCCAAAGTGCTTTTGCCCGACCCGGACAGGCCCGTAAACCACAAAACAAACGGAGTCCGGGGCTTCATCATCCTCTCGCCTTGGCGTACCAGTCGGGGTCTTTTGCCAGGTTGGCGCGGGCCTCTTCGGTCATCATCTCGAAGGCCGGATGATTCGATTCCCAGGTCCTGACCGTATAAGGGCTGGTCCGCATCTTGGCCACTTCCTTGGCGGCGTCTTTGAAGTACGAGCCGTAAATGTGCAGAGAATCGCTGATATCGACATATCGGCCGACGCGGACCGGCTCGCCGATTTTCGTCGAAATCCGCTCGGCAATCCGCTTCTGCAGATCGGTCAGGGCATACACATTCATAAACCACGCCTTGTACAGGTCACGGCTGCGCCAGTGGGTATTCATATTCAGGACCCAGCCGTCTCCGTCGGACACAAGACGACACCAGATCCGCTGCAGACAGGGCGGATCATCGGTCTTCGGATCGGCTGTCGGCATCCAGGTAATCGCCTGAGCTCGACGAGTGTGAGTGGCCGCGCTGAGGGCATCGACGATATACGCGATCTGATCAATCCGCCGGAAAGGACGGTCCGTTCCGGGATTGCGAATATCTTCGACGGGACTGTACGCGAATAACCGTTCATGGTAGGTATAGGTCCATTTTCCCGCCGCCGGGTCAATCCAGTGATCGTGGATACCATCCACGACCTCTTGCCGATAAACCTCCAGTTCTTCCGGGCCACCTGGAAAATTTTTGTGGATCCGCGGCTCATTGAAGGGATTGGCCACGGTGATCATAACCGTCGCGTCCTTGCTGGGCGGATCTTCGGGTTTGTCGTACTGTGTCTTGATTTCAACACCCTGATCCCACACGGCTAACACGGCCTTTTCCCAGGCCTCGGGCAAATTGTCCGCCGTGATGGTCAGAGTCGGAATCATTCCATTGTGGGTTGATACGATCATTTTGTCCTTCCGTGAAAGAATCGCGGGATTAACCAACAAGTTCTGTCGTGTCGGTCAAACGGTTATAATCCGAGTTCCTCGTTGGTGATGTTGTACCGTTTCTGCTCGTCCGGCGGAATTTTCCGAAGCAGTTGTCGGGCTTCTTCGGCATACTTGGTATTCGGCCAACGGCGGAAAATCTCCCGGCAGGTTTCGACGCCGTTTTTGGAGGTCATAAACCGCTTTTGTCCGGCCGGAATGAACAGCGTCTTGGCGTACTCCAGCTTTTTTGCCGCCTCGTATAGCGATGGATTCTCGATCAGTTCTTCTTCGGTGGGCTCGTTATCTTCAGACGAAATACTCGCCACGGGAGCGGAAACCGCAGGAGCCGCGGATTGGGGTTTGGAGATCACCGGAGAAGCCGGAATTGCGGGTTTCGGAGCAGTCAGGATCGGTACTGCCGGAGCCGGGAAACCCGGCGTAGATGTCGAACGCTTACCATTGAAATGCCCCAGAACCATCGGCGCCAGAAATCCCGACACGGGTCCTGCATATCGAATCGTCCCTGTCTGATCGGTTATCGCCATAAATGGGGTTTCGGCGTCCACCTTGGCGAATTGAACCAACCCGCTTTGAGGATCGGAGGCGAAGACCTGGGCCCAGGGTCCGGGATTTTGCACCATTCGAGCTACGGCTTCCATTCGGGCGGCGGCATTATCGGTATTCACGCCCAAGAACCTCAAACCGGGATCGGCAAAATGAGCCAGAAACAGTTGGCCAAAAGCCGCGGATTCACTTTCGATTGTGGATCGGATTCCGGTCCCCGCATACGCTGAAGTCGTTACGCCATATCCATATTCATTCATTCCCGCCGTGCGGGAATCCATCGTCCGGCTCCGCCCTCGTTCCCGAGCCATAGAGGCCGAAGAATCTCCTTCCATCGTCATTTCACGGCGGGTCGTTACGGTTCTTGTACCCGAACGGTTTGTTCCCGGTTGGTTGGGTTCTCCCGGCATTGGCACCGCTACTGGAGCGAAATTTTTCGCCTTGGCTTGCCAAAAGAACAGACACAACGCCGACTGACCAGGCGTATATGCAAAGCTTGTCGAGTTGACACACTGGGCCTGAATAGCCGGCACTCTCTGTTCAAACAACTCCAGATTCAACGCGTTGATATCCACCTGAAGAATATTTCCGGTGGATGGTGAGGCCGTCAACAATTGCTCGGCGATGTCGCCGGGACGGGTACGATTGCGTTGCTGATCGGCCATTTGACGCCGAGCATCCATGCCGTTCCGATCGCCTCGCTCATTGGTCGCCGCCGGTTCTCGTTTCGCGACCACGCCGGCGGGTCTTCGTCCGGACAAGATGGACATCGCCGCATAGGTGATCCGGGCGTCGTTGTTTTCCGCGTCGGTCTTGAAGGCCGTCGAGGCCGACATCAACGCTCCCGGAATATCATTCTTGAAGTACTTCAACCAGGAATCCAGAAGGTTAAATTCACATTGGATTTTGGAATCGAATTTGCGAACAAAACGGCCGCTTTCCTTCAGGGTTTGTTCGGCGACGGTGATTTTGGCAGGATCCGGCCGTCTCATTTCGTTGACCATCGTTAACAGATCCTTGATCTGATCCCCCATCGCCTGGATTACAGGAGCCGCTTCCGCCTGGATCTGCTGGGCTTTTTCTATCGCCGCTTCCTGACGGCTGGTCGTACGATCCGTTTGGGTTTGCCGTTCTGTACCTCCACTCCGTCGGCCCTGGGACACGGCGCTACCCTGAGAATAGACTACCCCGGACAATGAGACACACACCATCGCCGCCAACAGGAATAATCCTATCCCGTTCCAAATTTTCGACATCGCCTTCATGGTATTTACCCTCACCTGCACATTCCCTAAAGATCAATACCGCAAACTTACATTTTACCAACGACAACCCGTAATATGCAAGCAGAAACGCCTTTTGGAGAACCCTGAACCCTCTCAGGGATTGAGCCGATTGACTTTTAGGGGTTCAGACCGTAGGATTTATCCTCTGGGGTCAGGGAAAATGATGGAATTTGCCGTTTTCTGAGGGTCGAACATGTTCACCGGCATAATTGAGGCGGTTGGCAGGGTCATTTCCGCACGATCGGGCGGAGGGGGGATGGCTTTGTCTATTGATCTGAAGGGATTATCGGGACCGATTCGGCTTGGCGAAAGCATCGCCGTCAATGGAGTGTGCCTGACCGTTTCGCAACTGGACGGCTCGGCGGCGGATTTTGATGTCAGCGGCGAAACGATAAACCGCTCAACGCTGAGTCGGTTACGATCCGGCACCAGGGTGAATCTCGAACGGGCCATGGCCTCCGACGGCCGGTTCGGGGGACATATCGTCCAGGGTCATATCGATGGGATCGGGACAATCGCGGCCATTCGCAAAAAAGGATCGTTCGCCGAGTTTTCGTTTTCCGCTCCGGCCGATCTGCTCGAAGCGATGGTCGAAAAAGGATCTGTAGCCCTCGACGGCATCAGTTTGACTGTCACCAGAATGGATCCCGGGGGTTTTACGGTCGCACTGATTCCGACAACCCTGGCCGCCACCACCTGGTCGCAGGCAAAGAGCGGGGACGAAGTAAATATTGAAACCGACATCTTGATCAAAGTGGTCAAGAAACAGCTTGATCGGATTCTGCCGTCTAAAGGGAATTTGACGGCCGAGAAACTGCGGGAATTGGGATTCTGATCTTTTTGTCAATGAAGGTTGCATGAACCAGAATGGTTCCAACAATGTGCTGGCGGATAAGTTGGTGATCGGGATCACGATGGGCGATCCGGGCGGTATCGGCCCGGAGATCGTGGTCAAGACCCTGGCCGATCCCTTGTTGCGCCGTCAGGCCAAGTTCGTCATTTTCGGGATGAACGAACAACTGGTCTATGCCGCCGATCTGGCCGAAGTGGAACCCTATTGGCTTCGGCACCAGCACGAAAAACTCAGTCGCGACTATCCACGACAAGTGGTCGTCGCCGATTACGATGACTACGAAGTCGCCGCCTGGATCCACGCCCCGAACAAAGTTTCCGGCGAGGCATCCGTGAGGTTTTGCATGGACGCCGTGCAGGCCGCACGCGACGGGATTATCGACGCCGTCGTCACCGCCCCCATCAGCAAGAGCAGTTGGAAACTGGCCGGGGCTCCCTGGCCGGGGCATACGGAACTATTCGCCGATTTGTGTAAGTCGCAGCGCAAGGTGATGATGTTCGTTGCCGGTCCGCTGAAGATGGCTCTGGCAACGATCCATGTAGGCCTTTTCGAAGTCCGTCACAAATTCACCATCGGCTGCGTTTTTGAGCCGATCGATCTGCTGAATGACGCGCTCAAGGAATATTTCGGTATCACCAAACCCCGCATCGGCGTTGCGGGCCTCAACCCCCACGCAGGCGAAGACGGCCAGTTTGGTGATGAGGAGCAGAGAATCATCGGTCCTGCCATCCTGTTGGCTCAGGAGGCCGGGATTCAATGTACAGGGCCGATCCCCGCCGATACGATGTTCCTGCGGGCCGTCCGTGGCGAGTTTGACGGCGTAGTCGCAATGTATCATGATCAGGGTCTGATTCCCGTCAAACTTCTGGCCTTCAATACGGCCGTGAATGTAACGCTCGGCCTGCCGATTATCCGGACATCGCCTGCCCACGGTACGGCCTTTGATATCGCCGGAAAGGGCCTCGCCGATCCCAGCAGTTTCCGGTCGGCGGTACAAGTCGCCATCGAAATGGTTCGTTCCCGCCGCGCCGCCAAACTGAACCCGGCCCAGGAATCTCAGCCCGATGCAGACCAAGAACGAGATTGAACGACTCCTGGCCACTGCCGGCCAAAGCCCCAACAAACAGCTCGGCCAGCACTTTTTGATCGACCTGAATCTGATGCGGATTCTGATCGACGCAGCGGGGATTCGGCCCGGCGATGTCATCCTGGAAGTGGGTCCCGGCACCGGGTCTCTTACCGAAGGTTTGGCGGATATTGCAGAACGCGTAATCGCCGTCGAGTACGATACCGCTTTGGCCGGAGTCGCTCGTTACCAACTTCGGGAACGACCCAATGTGGAATTGATCAACGCGGATGTGTTATCGACCAAACACGAACTCTGTCCCCAAGTCAGCCAGGCCGCCCAGAAGGCCCTCGCTCAAACCGGCGGACGCCTGCTTCTGGTCTCCAACCTTCCGTACCATGTCGCTGCGGCTGTCATGGCTAACCTGATCGTGGGTCCGCTGATTGCCGAAACGATGACCGTTACCGTCCAGCGGGAAGTGGCCGAGCGGATGACCGCCGGTCCCGGCGACGGTCTCTATGGTCCCCTCAGCATCCTCATGGCGGTAACCGGAAGTGTCCGAATTCTACGAAAGCTTCCCCCTTCGGTCTTTTGGCCCATGCCACAGGTTGATTCAGCCATGGTTGAATTTATCCGTAACTCGGCTAAAGTCGCACGGATTATCGATATCTCAATCTTTCAGCAGGTTGTCGCCTTGTTTATGGGCCACCGCCGCAAGACTCTCCGTGGCTGTACCAAGCTCGGCCACGAAGGACTCTCGGCCATCGCCGACTGGGACGCGATCTTCGCCGAGGCCGGTATCGATCCCGGCCAACGGGCTGAACGGATCGATCCCGACGGTTTTCTTCGTCTGGCCAATCTCTGCAGCCGGCGACAATAGATCCCGTTTATCCGGCGGAAATCCTTTCTACGCGCTTGAGAAGCTCCGCTGGTTTTGGTACATTCTGCGCCGATGAAACAGATTTGAAAACAAAGGACAATCCATGAAGGTATTGTTGATTGGTAATGGCGGGCGAGAACATGCCATCGCCTGGAAGCTGGCCCAGTCGCCGCAACTCAAACAGCTCTTTATCGCCCCGGGCAATCCCGGAACGGCCCAGTGTGGAACCAATGCCCAGATTCCCGCCGAGGATGTGGGCCGTTTAGTCGCTTTCGCTAAAGATCAGAAGATCGACTTGGTCGTGGTCGGTCCCGAAGATCCACTGGCCTCGGGTATTGTCGATGCCTTCGAAGCGGCGGGAATAAAGGCCTTTGGTCCTTCCGGCTCGGCCGCTCAGATCGAGGCCGACAAGGCCTTTTCCAAACAGATTATGCGGGGCGCTTCCATCCCCACCGCTGAAAGTCGCTTGTTTGACAATTTTGACGACGCCAAGTCCTACATCGCCTCGCGGGATGAGCCGGTCGTTATCAAGGCGACCGGGTTGGCCAAGGGGAAAGGAGTTTTTGTCTGCGACGACCCATCCGATGGAATCCTGGCAGCCGAGAAAATCCTCTGCGAAAAAATCTTCGGCGATGCCGGCGCCAGAATCCTCGTCGAGGATAAGCTTCTCGGCCAGGAGGCCTCTATTCTGGCGTTTGTCGATGGCCGTAATATCTATGTTATGGAATCAGCCCAGGACCACAAACCCATTGGAGACAATGACACCGGCGAAAATACCGGAGGCATGGGTGCATACAGTCCCGCACCGGTGGTCACCGATAAGCTCATGGACCAGATCGTCCGGGAAATTCTGGTGCCGACCGTCGATGGCATGAATCGCAACGGCACACCCTATCGCGGCGTATTGTATGCGGGCCTGATGATGACACAGGGCGGCCCGCGGGTACTGGAATACAACGCTCGATTCGGGGATCCCGAAACCCAGCCGATTCTCATGCGGCTCAAAAGCGATCTGTTGGAAGTCTTGCTGGCGGTCTGCGACGGTCGTCTCGATGAGATCACCCTTGAATGGGATCCGCGTCCGGCCGTGTGCGTCGTTATGGCCTCGCAGGGGTATCCGGGCAAGTATGAAAAGGGCAAACCCATTACCGGAATCGAACAGGCCGACTCGCTATCCGGCGTAAAAGTCTTTCATGCCGGAACGGATCGCAGCGAGGGTCGCGTTGTGACCAGCGGTGGAAGGGTGCTCGGCGTTACGGCCCTTGGCGCAACCATCGCCGAGGCCAAAACCCGTGCCTACGAAGCCGTCGGAAAGATTCACTTCGACAGAGCGTATTTCCGCCGTGACATTGCCGATAAAGCCATTCACAATCGTTGAACCGCCGGATGCCATAACTTTCTGAAAACCGATCATGGGCTGTACGGATATGGCCGAGCTTCGGGAACATCTTCGAATTCTCTTGAATGTTCGCAGGTCGTTTCTGCGGCGCGTGATGTGGTTCGTCCTGTTCGTGTTTGCGGCATGGGTTCTGTTTGGTTTTATCGGGGATCGAGTTCTTTTGCCCATTGCCCAGAGGCAACTGGCCGAGTTGTCCGGAGGCCGCGTTCGAATTGACTCTATCGAGTTCACCGGTTACGGCATGGTCCGGATGAACAATCTGGTGATCGAACCCCTGGAGGGTCGTCAATACGACAATGCATTGCTCGAGGCCGAACGCGTTGAGGGGTGGTTCTCCGTTACCAGCTTGTTGCGATTTCGTCCCTATCTGCGATCGCTCCACCTCCGAGAGTTCGTCATTAATGTCGAATACGACATGGACCAGGATCGGTGGAACCTGCGCACGATCAACCTGTCACGGCCGGACCTGACCGGTCCGGTGCCCTTTCTGTTCGCCGATCACGGAACCCTGCGGCTGCGTCGAATTCGCAAAGGTCAAATCGAACCCATCGTCGTTCTGGGGGTATCGGGCAGCTTCAGCCCAGTCTCCGGTCAGTCGGACCTTTTTTCCTATTATCTCGGCGTCGATCATCGGCTCGGCTTCGGGGGGAGCGAATTACAGGGGACCCTTCGCATTGGTCAGCCCGGCGAGCTGTCCTGTTTCGGACACATCCGCATGGGAAATTCGCCCGTGTTCGACAATTCCTGGGATATCCGAAACATCGATGCGAATATACTGGTATCCCACGGGAAACTCGAAGTCCGAAAGCTGTCGTGTCTCATAGGACAAAACGGCGCTCTGGCCATTAACGGAACCATCAGCGATTTCCCGCGACAACCTCAGTTGGCCGTTCGCATTCAACTGGACGATTGGACGATTGATCCGCAGCCCCGCCCCGACACCCTTGTCTATAGTGACCCGATTCGTCAATGGCTGGGCGGTCCGCTGCGACAATTTCTCGAACAGTACCAGCCCCGGGGCCGCGGCGACCTTGACATTGACTGCAAAGGTCCCCTCCTGGAACCGAATCAGATCCGGTTATCCGGCCTTGTGCGATGTCGGGATATCGCTGTCCTGTACGATAAATTTCCCTATCGACTCGAACAGATGGAAGGCGAAATCGAAGTCACACAGAACAGCGCCGTCTTCGATTCCCTCCAGGCCCGACATGGTCCCGTCCACTTGACCCTCTCGGGGCAAGTCCACAGCCAGGGGAACAAGCGGAATCTGAGGATCACCAGCGAGAATATGCAGCTCGATCAAGATCTTTACAAGGCGCTCAGCGATCGGCAAAAAGCCCTGTGGTTCACCTTCTCCCCTTATGGTTCGGCCCGAATCGATTACCGCTATCAGGCCGAAGGCAACCAAGCACCGAAGACGCGCCTGGAAGTCGGCCTCGATGGGACCAGCGCCGTCTATCAGCACTTTCCCTATCCTCTGCGGAAGCTGATCGGACGGGTCAGTATCGAAAAAGACCAGTTCCTTCTGGACGACGTTGTTTCGCAATATGACGGTCGAACGATTGTTCTTCGCGGCCAGATTACCGGTATCGACACGGAACGCCCGCGCTATCAGATCACCGTTGACGCCAATGATATTCCCATCGATTCGACGCTCAAGGGCGCATTAACGGAAAAACAGAGAGAATTTTTTGACAACTTTGACGTGGATGCCATCGCCGATGTTCGCGTCCGGATCTTTCCCAACGAGGTCGGTCGTCGTCTCGTCGAGTACATCGCTTCGGCCCGAATCCGCGGCGCCAAGATGGTGTTTGACAAATTCCCCCTCCCCTTGACGGATGTCAGTGTCCAGGCCGATCTGACGCCCGATGTCGTCGCGCTGCACACGATGACCGGCCGTAACGGGACCGGGCGCGTGGATATCTCCGGCCTGGTTTGGCCGCCCAACGAAACGCGCAGCCAACCGGGGTATTGCCTGAAGATCCGGGCCGACGATCTGTCGCTGGACGATCGATGGCTCAAAGCCCTTCCGCCCCAGGCCGTCGCGACCATCGAACAGATCCATCCCACGGGGAAAGTGAATGTTACGGCATCGGTCTCTTCCAATCCGGGCCCATCGAATTGTCTGCCGAATCGCGTCGAAGTGGAATGCCTCGGAAACGACATTCGATGGTCGGCGTTTCCCTACCCCATTCGCAACCTGACCGGCCACATTACGATCACCCCCGACCGCGTCGAGATCCGCGATCTCAAGGCCGATCGGATAGTCGTCGGCCCCCAACCCTCGCCCGATTCCAAGGGTATGATCCGACGGATTCTTGACGCGATGGCTGCGACCGGCCAGATTGATCTCCGAGTTCCACAGGCCGTGTATGCTCATCGCTCGAAGGGCTCCGACACACTGGATTACTCGGCAACGATGGATTTCCATAATTGCGAATTGGGAAAATCGGTTTCCGTCAAAGGTCTGACCGGTACGGTTGAATCCACCGGAAGTTATACAATCGGAACGGGCCTGTCCCGCTGCGAAGGATCGATCCGGACGAACGACTTCACCGTCGCCGGTCGCGATTTGAGCCAACTGACGGCCGGATTCTCCTTTGATCCGGCTCGGGGAGTATTCGTCAGTCAGGATTTCCGCACCGATTGTCATGACGGCAAAATTCTCGGCAATCTGGAAATCGACACGCGGGGCGATCAAGCTCTCGGATATCGTCTGGAATTAATGTTCGATAGCGTGATCGCCGCCGAGATTTTCGCCCTTCGCGTTGTCGGGGGTCAACCCGCCGACGCCTCCCGCGGGGGTCGGGCCAGCGGCGTTTTCACCCTGGCCGGAAAGCTGGATCGTCCCGAGTCTTCGACGGGACGACTGAACATGGAGATCGGCCAATTGCAAATGGCCCGACAGACGGTGGCCGGTCAGGTCCTCTCGGCCGTGAAACGCAAAGATGCGATCGATGAATTATTCGACCGGATCAATGTCAACGCCTGGATCCGGAACCGCCGAATGGTCTTCGACGAGGTGTACATGTCCGGCTCCCGATCTCTGCTCAAAGGAGCTGGTTTCCTCGATCTTCAATCCCGACAGGTCGCTCTCGATTTCACCTTGACCAGTGCCCGAGGCGGAAAGGATCCCTCCTTCCTCGAATCGCTGGCCCTGGCTCTCACCTCGGCAATCGTCAAGGTCGAAGTTCGCGGCCCCATCGACAATCTTACCATCAACTCCTCGTCCGCAACGGAACCCTGAGTTTCGGACAGTCGTTTTATCATCGGTCCGATATCCGATCCTGCATTCCCGTCGGTAATTCAATCCTTCTTGGTTGTTTCCGTGGGCTTGAGGTATTTGAGGAAGAACTCGGCCACCATCCGATCAACATCGGAATCGTGGAAACCGTGACCGCCATCCTTGACGATGTGAAAAGTCGCCTCAACACCGGCGGTCTTGAGGGCATCGTAGAGGATCTGACTTTGGTTCATGGGAACCAATGGGTCTTTGTCTCCATGAACGATCAGGAACGGTGGATCTTTGCGGGTGACGAAGGTGATCGGATTGGCCCGCGCACAGGCCTCCTTTTTTTCCTGTACCGGTCCGCCGACGAGTTTGGCTTCAGGGGCATCGGGGGCGTCGTGATTCATCGAGCCAGGAAAAGCGCTCATCTTGGTGAAATCTGTTGGGCCGAAGAAATCGCAGACGGCCTGTACGGCGCTGGATTGTTCGAGGTTGAGACCCGTGTCAAACGACTTATCGTCGCCGGTGGTACCCAGCATAGCAACCAGATGGCCGCCGGCCGAGGCGCCCCACACACCAATCCGCGCCGGATCGAGATTGTACTTTTTTGCATTTGTCCTCAAAAATCGGATGGCCGCTTTACAATCCTCGATTTGAGCGGGGAAGATGGCGTGCTGGCTGAGCCGATAGTTGATACTGGCGACGGAAAACCCCATGGCGACAAAACGCCGAGCTGGCGGAGTTTCCTTGTTACCCCCCAGCCACGCGCCGCCGTGGACCCAGACGATCAGCGGCAGGGGCTTTTCTGACGGCTTGGCCGGCAAATAGAGATCCAGTTTTTGCCGTTCGTGGCCATTCGGGACATATTCCAGATTGCGGATGATTTTAGCGTCAACGGCCGGGGTCTGGGTCTGGGCCTGCGGATCAATGGGAACAGC
>JAAYVQ010000128.1 GCA_012517095.1 Phycisphaerae bacterium
GATTTCCGCATCGCATTCGGGATACCCACTCAGGCTCGGTGACCTGGTCGGCCGCGGACCGACAATCGTTGCTCCCGCCTCGACCAATTCTTTGATCTTACTCAACAGCCGTGGCGTCATTGTGTTCGTCTGCGGCAAGACGAGCAATCGATAACTCATCCCATCCGGAAGTACAATACGCCCATCCCTGACACTCATCCGGGTCAAGACCACATCGGCTCCGCACTCATCCCAATCGTACCCCTTCCGCTCAAAGTAGCCGAATCCCTGCGGTGGGGCTTCGGCCTGGAGACGACAGATATCCGCCACGAAGAGCCCCTGACGGAGCATGAACTGGCAACGGGCCAGATACTCATGCCAGGACGGCGTCCATTCCCACCAAGTCTGCGTTCGTTCGTAATGTTGTCCCCATGGCCCCATCGTCATACCGGGCCGGTAATCCTGCGTCCAGGGCTGCAGGGCATAGCGATGAAACACAAAACGATTGATTCCCTCACAGAACGCACGGTCGCCGTGGGATTTGAGGATCGCGGGGTGTTCCAGCCAACGTTCCTGATCGGCGGAAGTGAAGGCCTCGGCGCCGATAATTCGTTTGCCATAAACATGGCCCGTCGAGGCCATGCCGCGGCAGGTCTCGATGGCGCCACCACCGGGAGTCCAGAACTCGCCCATCGGCTCATCCGACTGTCCGCCGTAAGGGATATGATCACACGGGCTTCCATAGGCCTCCACGGTAAATCGCATACCCCTTGCGTGGGCCAGTTCCTTCATCCGCCCGGCGTAATTCTCGATTACCAACTCCGATACTGTCTGACGCACATCCCATAAGAACCGCTCCGATACATCCGAAGATACCACTACGCGGCCGGTCAATACGGGCAAAAACGGCAACAAGTCATATCCACGACGCCGTTGAAATTCATCTCGCATCTTCGCCGTCCAGTTCTGCGAGCCGTTCTCCCAACTGTCGATATGCGTGGCGACCAGGCCAACCTGTGTCTTCCCCGGCTCCAGTCCGGTGTCGTCAGCAAGTTTTGCCATCATGGCATTGAAATTCGCTTCAATTCCCTCACGATTGAGTTTGTCACATTCCAACCCCCGACCCGTCTTGGGCGCGGGCGCATTTTCGACGCCGGTACAGGTGTGGCCGAATCGGATTACCGTCCAATCCCCCTCCGGGATCTCCCATTCCAATCGCCCCGCCGAATTCATTTTCTCCGTCAGGTTCACGACCCCATCCCGTGAGATGGTCATTAGCGGCGACAAATCCCCCTTCGACGGTTTATGGATTCCTCGCCTCTGGAATGCTGCCTTCGATTCGACATTCGGGATTCGGTAGTCGCCCACTCGTTTGAATGCCAACACGGCGATATCGCGATAATAACCCGCAACCGCCATCGGCTGGACAAGCGTGCCACTGAACTTTTGAGGGCCGGTAATCTCCGTCTCAGTCCATACAACCTCCTGCATGGCTTGCTCGGGTTTGATCCAGGGGCCTCCGCTTCCGTTCCATCCGGCGTCGTTGTTCATGTTCACTTCCAGGCCCAGCCGCTGCGCCTCGGCATGGACATGACGGAATAGTTCCCGCCATTTGTCGCCCATAAAGTCCACCGGCCCGACCGGAGCGCCCTGATCGACTTCCATGATCAAAACGCCTCCGATCCCCACTCGCTTCATGGCCTCCAGATCTGCTGTAATTCCCCC
>JAAYVQ010000129.1 GCA_012517095.1 Phycisphaerae bacterium
AATTCCCACATGCGTGGAAGGAGAAGGCCCGGACCTGCTTGTACCATCAGGAGCGGAATGCGGCATCATATGAATCGCGAAAACGAAAACAGAAAACCAAACGCCTCATCACCGACAGCTCATAGCGCTGTCATATTAAAGATCACCCCGAGGACCTCGACCTTGTGATCCCGGAACAGGGACAGACTTAAAGCGACTTCGTCGAGGGGACGACCAATACCGCCGGCGGTGACGATGACGACCTTGGCGCCGAGGAGCTGAGCGACGCGGGCATTGGACAGGCCGAAACAGCTTCCGACGCCGGCGTGACCGGTGCCTTCTGTGATGACCATGGGGTGGGACTTGAGCAGGTGATCGTGGCAGGCCACGATCTCTTTTTCGAGCGGACTGACATCCGGATTGAAGATGAACTTTCGCGTAAAGCCCTTTTCGATCGCGATGGGGCTCATGTAGTAGGGCTCATCGGGCATCTGGAAGACCTGGTGCACCAGGACCGAGTCCTCGTCGATGTTCTTGTCATGGTAGCGGACATAATGCTGGCCGACGGGCTTGTAGTAACCCGGATCGAGGTTTCGCTCACGGAGGAGCTGCATGAGGCCCAAGCTCACGGAGGTCTTGCCGCTGTCCTTGAGGGTCGCGCTGATATAGATCGGTTTCACGAAATCCAAACCCCTTTCACGATTGAAACCAACGATAGCCGGGTACTATATCCGGCACCAGACCGGATTATACAGACTGAAACCGAAAAATCCACACTTTGATGGAAAAATCGGCAATCGAATCGACAGGTTTTTCGTCATCCCCTATACGGCGGGGATGACGGCAGTTATAATGTGGGAGTATTGTCGGAATAACAAGACGATCCATTTGATGACGGAGATTGGAATGATGATTCGAACAGGACAAATAGTATCAGCTATGTTTTTGACAATCGGAATTCTTTCTGCGTCGTGCGGCGCTGGGGTGGAGTTCCGTAAACATGTTATTAATGCGGATGTGCGGTTCGAGGCGGCGGGGGTTCTGGATGTCAACAAGGACGGCAAGCTGGATATCTTCAGCGGCGGGTTCTGGTACGAAGCGCCCAATTGGACCAAGCACTTCGTTCGCGAAGTGACCGAGGCAGGCGAGTACCACTATGACTTTGCCAATCTGCCGGTTGATGTGGACGGCGATGGCTGGACCGACATCGTCAACGCGGCCTGGCACAACAAAAAGGTCTTTTGGGTTCGAAATCCCGGAAAGGCCGACTCGGCCTGGGAAGTGATCGATGTCGATGAACCGGGCAATATGGAGACGGCCATTCTGGTCGATATCAACGGCGACAAACAGCCGGATGTTCTGCCGAATGTGCTGGGGGCTCCGGCCTTCTGGTACAGTTTCAAAAAGGATCCAGCCTCTCCCAAGGGCGTCAAGTGGGACAAGCATGCCCTTCCGCCGCAGGCCTCGGCACACGGCAACGGCGCGGGCGATGTCGATGGCGACGGTAAATGCGATATTCTCACCCCCACCGGCTGGCTTCGGCAAACAGGTCCCGATCAGTGGGAGTTTGTCGGCGAGTTCAATCTCGGCTCAACCTCGATCCCGATGCTGGTTCATGATGTCGATGCGGATGGCGACAGTGACATTGTTTGGGGCAACGGCCACGACTACGGACTGTTCTGGATGGAGCAGGGTAAGGCCACCGACGGCAAACGCACTTGGACAAAATACGAGATCGACAAATCCTGGTCGCAGCCGCACTTTATGGTTTTTGCCGATCTTGACAACGATGGGGTCAAGGAATTGGTCACAGGAAAACGCTTTCGGGCTCACAACGGCCATGATCCCGGCGGAAATGATCCCAAATGCGTGTATTATTACAAGTTCGACCCGGCCGCCAAAAAGTTCAACCGTAATGTCATTATCGAGGGCGACACGGTCGCCTTCGGAATCAACACGATGGTTATCGATATCGATGGCGACGGTGACCTGGATGTCGTCTGTCCCGGCAAGAGCGGCCTGTATCTGATGGAAAACCTGCTGAAGAAATAATCGCGGTTTCGTAGAGATCATTCAGGGGCATTCCAATGAGTCGGGATGCCCCTGTTTTTTGGGATTTGGGCTTGCAATATCCAGAGAAAGCTGTATAATAGATCAAGTTAACTAAAAATATCTGTGGAGGGATGGCGATGAAAAAGTGTGTATTCTTGGCGTGTCTGTGGATCGGGGGGCTTGGTGTTTCGTCTCTGGGCGCGACAATCACAATCACTCCCCATAACGGCGGCGGCGGTTGGCTTTTGTTGGATTACACGGTAGATGAGGCAGGGGTAAGCCCGGCAGCGGTCGGGCTGACGATTTCCCTGAGCCATGGAGCTCTGCTTGCTGGTCTTGGCGACTGGCAGGTCGATCCGGCGTTCAACTTTTTCCCCGAATATGCCAACGAACATCCTTGGAGTTACCAGATTGGAGCCGGACATCCGTTTGACTCCGACGGATTTCCCAAGTCCGGCTTTGGTGTTTTGATGTCCACTTATGCCCCCTATGAGTGTTTTCCCCCGAAGGGTTGTGAGGGTGATGTCAACAGTGATGGACGGATCAACATTGAAGATGTAATGTTGGTTGCCGGGGACTGGCTTATGGCTGGACCAAATTTGTGGACCGATCTCAACGACGATGGCGTCGTGAATCTCGGCGATGCTGCTGTGCTCAATGGATACGAGGCGCCTTTTGCATCCGGGATAAATTTTCTGGCCCTGAAGATCGCTGACGGCGGGGCGGGATTCACCAATGTCACCTTCGGGATCGACGCTATGCGCGGTGGCGCTTTTGCCGCCGACGGTACTCCATTGACCATGATCTTGCCGGACACCTATCGACTTGTGATTCCTGAACCGGCGACTCTGGGGTTACTTGGTTTAGGATTCGTCCTCTTCCGTAAACTGAGTCGATAATCGAATGTAGCTTACGGCTTGCGTGATTTTGCTTGCCATCAACTGCCTTGTACGGTACTGTACCCTTGACGGTAGCGGTATTGTACAGTGATTCTGCCGCCGGGCAAGTCCTGCGGCCGGATCTGAACGGACAACCTCGTCTGGAGGCAATAAGATGGCCAAAATCGCCATGATCGGGGCCGGATCGATGGTCTTCTGCAAGACCCTCGTCAACGACATCCTCGCCACCCCCGCGCTGCAGGACAGTGAAATCTGTTTGATGAATCACACCCAACCCAAGCTCGACCGCATGGAGGCCTTCGTCAAGCGGATGGTGGCCGAGAACAAGCTACCCACGAAGATCACCGCCACGACCGATCGCAAGAAGGCCTTGGCCGGTGCCAAGTATGCGATCATCATGATCCAGGTCGGCGGGCTGGACGCCTTCCGTTGCGACTACACCATCCCCCTCAAGTACGGCGTCGATCAGTGCATCGGCGATTCGCTCAACCCCGGCGGCATCTTTCGCGGCCTGCGGACGATCCCCGTGCTGGCCGATATCGTCGCCGACATGGAAAAGGTTTCGACCCCCGATGCTGTGATGCTCAACTACGCCAATCCGATGGCGGCCTGCTGCCTGGGACTGGGCCGTGTGTCCAATGTCCCATTCATCGGCCTGTGCCATGGCGTGCAAACAACCCTGGACCTGATCAGCGGCTATGTCGATGTGCCCAAGGACCAGATCGACTTTCTGTGTGCCGGGATCAACCACATGGCGTGGTTCCTGTCGCTCAAGGATAAACGCGACGGAACCGATCTGTATCCATTGTTCCGCAAAAACTGCGAAAAGCCCGAATACTACATCAACGAAAAGGTCCGCTGCGAGGTCATGCGGCACTTCGGCTACTTCATGACCGAATCGACGGGCCACTTATCCGAATACATCCCGTGGTTCCGTTCCAGCAAGCGGGCTCTGGATTTGTATTGTGACATGCCGGACTTCGGCGGGGCGACGGGTGCCTACTACAATTACGCCAACATGCTGGCCGCCAAGTACAAGGATGTGGACTATCTGGCGCAGGAAAGCCCGAAGATCACGCGGCGCTCGGTCGAGTACTGTTCGTACATTCTCGAGGCCATGGAAACCGACAAGATCTTCAAGCTCAACGGCAATGTCCGTAACGACGGCTACATCACAAATCTGCCCGCTGGATGTTGTGTGGAAGTGCCCGTGTATGTCGATCGTCGCGGGTTGCACCCGGTGCGAGTGGGCAACCTGCCGACGCAACTGGCGGCGTTGAACCAGTCCAATGTTACCGTCCAGACGCTGGCCGTCGAGGCGGGTCTGGCGGGCGATCCGGAGATGGCGATGCAGGCCTGCGCGATGGATCCGCTGACCAGTGCCTGCTGCACGCTCAAGGAGATCCGCGAAATGACCGCCGAGATGCTCGAGGCCGAAAAGCAATGGCTGCCGCAGTTTGCCGGCAAGAGCTTGAAGCCCACTCCGACGGTGTCGATCCCCAAGAATGTCAAGCCGGTCGCGGTGCCGCTGGATCCGGCCCTGGCCATCGCCAACCGATTTGGCGAACTGGCCCAGCGCCAGGTCGAAAAGGCCGTCAAACCGAAGAAAAAAACAAAGTAACTAACTAAATACTAACCCCTATATCCTGAATCCTAACGACTCAACTGGAGGCACTATGAATCGTCGGACATTTTTTAAGGCCGGGGCAGCGGGGCTGGCCCTGACGACCCTGAAGCCCTATTCGATCGTCTTTGCCCAGCCGGCGGCCCGCAAGGTTGGCCTGATCGGGACCGGCTGGTACGGCAAGAGCGCGCTGCTTCGGCTGTTGCAGATTGACCCGGCGGAGGTAGTCGCCATCTGCGATGTCGATCGCAAGATGGTAGCCGAGGCGGCCGAGCTGATCTCGACGCGGCAGGCCAGCAAGAAAAAACCCAGGATCTATTCCGATTATCGCCAGATGCTGGCCCAGGAGAAATTCGACATCGTCCACATTGCCACGCCCGACCACTGGCATACGCTTCCGGCGATCGCGGCGATGAAGGCCGGGGCGGATCTGTATCTGGAAAAGCCCATTTCGACGGATGTCGTCGAAGGCCAGTCATTGGTGGCCGCGGCGAACAAATACAACCGTGTGGTGCAGGTCAACATGCAGCGACGCAGCACGCCGCACCTCATCGAGGCCAAGAACAACATCATCCGCGAAGGCAAGCTCGGCAAGATCGGGATGGTCGAGATGTACTGCTATTACCACATGCGGGCCGGCGGAGTTCGTCCGGATCAGCAACCCCCGGCCGATCTCGACTACGAGATGTGGACGGGTCCGGCCCCGATGCGTCCCTACAACAGTATGGTTCACCCTCGCGGTTGGCGGGGTTTCATGGAATACAGCAACGGAATCGTCGGCGACATGTGTGTGCACATGCTGGACATGGTGCGATTCCTGATGGACCTGGGTTGGCCTAAACGAATCAGCTCGGCCGGCGGTAGTTTCTTCAATCCCGGCAGCACGGCCAATATTCCGGATACACAGACGGCGACTTTCGAATATGACGACCTGACCCTGATCTGGCAGCACCGTGCCTGGGGCTCGGAACCGGATCCAAAATATCCGTGGGGCGCAACGCTCTATGGGGACAAAGGCACGCTTAAGGCCAGCGTGATGGGTTACGATTTTATCCCCCGAGGGGGCGGAGAAGCCATTCGCAAGGATGTCGCCTACGAGTACGATAAGTACCCTGAAGACAGGACCGAAAAGGACCTCGAACGGCATGTTGCACAGCCGATGCGGATACATTGGAAGAATCTGCTGGAATGTATCCAGACCCGTTCCCAGCCGGTTTCTAACATCGAGCAGGGTTATATTTCGGCCTCCAGTTGCATCCTGGCCAATATGGCCCTCAAGCTGGGCCGGACGCTGGCTTTTGATCCGCAGAAGGGCATTATCCCCGGTGACGATCAGGCCAATGCCCTCCTGGCCCGACCTTATCGGCAGCCCTGGATTCATCCGACGCCGGACACCGTCTGATTCCAACCAATCGATGTTATCGTTTCCCGAGGGGGAATGGTCACTCCATTCTCCCTTTTTTCGGGATCTACCCGCTGAGCATTCCTATTTTCCCAGTGTTCATTACAAACCCTACAGTCTGCGTCCGAATCACCAGCATTACGAATTGACGGGGGGCTATCAGAATATTTATCATTTTTTTGCTGAACGCAAAGATTCGTATTGCGTAATGATGTACAATAAGATTCTGAAGATGTGGTTTTTTGTTTTTCAAAATTATGAGTACCGGAGGATCATTTCCATGAAGCGTGTGAAACAGATTGTCGCAGTTTGTGTCGTTTTGTTGACGGTAGCCGGGTCGGTTTCGGCGAATGTAACTTTAAGTTTTCGGGCGATTTCGAATAATTCCGGGATCAGCGCCGCCCTGGCGCCGCAGTTCGCTCTGGATGTTTCGGATACCACCGACGGAAATATCCTGTTTCGCCTTTGGAATCATGTGGGCATCCCTTGCTCGATCACAAAGGTGTACTTTGAAAATCCCGAATCCGTCCTGACGCTTCCGGGAGACATTACCAACAGCGCCGGAGTGAATTTTACTTCGCCCACCAATCCCGGTAATCTACCGGAGGGAAATACCATTGGCTTTCAAACCGATCCCTTTGGCGCGGGAACTCAGGGAAAACCCAAAACCGGAATTGATGCCACGGACGAATATGTCGATATCCGGTTCGGTCTGAACACGACCTATGCGAATGTGGAGGCAAAATTACTGGCCGCTTCCATGCGAATTGGGATCCATGTTCAATCCATCAATGGCGATACCAGCGATTCCTTCGTAACCATGACTCCTCCGCCCTCAGTCCCGGCCCCGGCGGCGGTCGCCCTGGGAAGCATAGGCATAGCCCTGGTGGGTTGGCTCCGTCGGAGAAATGCGATCTGACAAGAAACATTCATAAATCTCAAGGCCGCCGTTGTCCGGGCGGCCTTTTTTATTGTCCAGCGTCTGTCAATGGGTGACTGCGGAAGCGTTCACCCATCTTTGTCCTGTCTGTTGTAGGGATTCTAACGAATATACCGACAGTCCTCGAAAATTATCCGGACAAAACAGGCCGAGTAGATACAACATATCTTGAACATAGATAGCGATTTTACTAAAATCCAATTACTTGATATCTTGTTATTGTGTCCCGGATGGGGACGAAAACGAGTTCGGTCTTTCGATGAAAGAGAGGGGTTGAAAATGAAAAAGCTGGGTTTGTTGATTGTTCTGTCGATGGTCAATTTCGCATCCGTGTCCTTTGCCGAGCCCACCGTATATTCCGGAAGCTTGAATGGTTCTTCTTCCGGAGGGCTCAAAGGGTCGGCGGGAACGAATGTATGGCTGTCGGGCAATACGGTGTTCTCTTGGATCGTCACCGATTATCACGACGGCAGATACGGCTATGAATACAACCTGAAAGTGCAGACCAAGCCGATCAGCCACTTCATTATTGAAGTGTCGCCGACCTTTCAGGAATCCAATATCCTTCAATATCTTCAGGGATCCTTTGCCCTGAGTGATTATGGTCCGGAGAATGGGGGGGGTATCAATCTCTACATTCCGGGTTCGATGCGGGGGATCAAAACAGGATCCGGTGTTGGATCCTACACTCTTCAATTCATCAGCGATCGCATGCCCGTCTGGGGCGATTTTTACGCCAAAAGCACATTACTCAACGGCGTTGTCGCAATCTGGAACGCCGGATTTACGAGTGCTGATACCGATCCGACGGCGGGACCTGCGAATGGTTCCATTGATTGTCATATTCTTGTGCCCGACAGTACTTCTCTTCCGATTGCCCCGGTACCTGGAGCCGTTGTTCTGGGCGGTATTGGGATCGGACTGGTTAGGTTGTTCCACCGACAAAACGCACGGTAAACGACGGATCCAATGGTACCGGGTCCCTGGGTCATGAAGACCTTTGCGTATGTTTCGCGGAACAGTTTCGGCTGTGGGATAAGGGTTGGGGATTCCCCTGTCTGCATGAGGTAAACAAAACGGCCCCGCCGGTTCACCCGACGGGGCCGAAGCATCCGATCAATCGTTGCCTATTTCAGCCAGGTCTCGCTGAGGATCGCAAAGTCCATCAGATCGATCTTTCCGTTGTGGTCAAAGTCGGTGCCGTTGCAGAAGTTGTTTCCGGCGTTGCAGGGCGTTAACCAATTCTCCGATAGGGCCAGAAGATCAACGATATCCGTTGTGCCGTCATTATTGGCGTCTCCGTTGATCGGTTCAGCAAAATGCGGCAGGATCAACTCGTACCACGGCAGGTATCCGTCCAGAGTCAGCTTTCCCGCAGAACTGTCGATGATGACGCGGTCGTCATTCGGCAGGATCAGGGTACCGTTTTCCCAATTCTCGCTGCCGTAATCCGCCGTGCGGTTGCCGCTGATGGAGACTCTGGGTTCCAGATAGGCCGTGGGAACGCTTAGGTCAACCTGTGTCCGGATCGTAAAGACGATCGGTTGGCCGAAGTCATAGGAAGAGAATTGCCATTCATATTCCTGCAATTCGGGCGTATCTCGATGCTGGAGCTGGCCTGTGGTGTTGCCGGTAACCTCCGCCGACAGATGCTCGACCGTCCCGATATACAACCCATTCCACCAGTCGGCTTCCGTCCAGGCCGGAGCGATCCCGATCTTGACGCCGAAGCTTGCCAGTCCCGCCTGGGGTGTGACGGTAACGGTCGTGGTCATCTCGCCGGATCCCGTAATCGCGTTGCCCTCGTACGCTCGCGTGACGCTGAACGGGATCTCCACATCTTTCTTGACGGTCGTTTGCGTCGCTTCCAGTTCGGTTTCCTCGGAGACCGTCAGGTTACTCCAGATGTATTGGTTTCCGGAGATCGTCGGATCGCTCGGGAAGAAATGACCCAGAGTATTGGGTGTTTCAAAGGTCACCGAATCGATAATCCAATCCGTCGTGCTGGAGGAATTGGTCAAGCCAAGCCACCAGGTGACATCGCAGCTCTGCGTCGAAGCCGCGAAGGATTGCGTCAGTGCCGGAGCGGTATAGGAATAATCCAAATCAAAATCGGCCTGGAACTCCAGTCCCTGACCGCTGGCGTATTCATAGGCCCCGATATCGTGACGAGGTCCTTGGGGCCGAATAACGCCCAGAATATCGAAATTCGGAGCAAACATAGCGCTAAGCTGGGCGGTTCCCTTGTCGATCATCGGAGAGGACTGCGGGATACGATAATCGTTGTCCTCCCAGGTAGTCGGATCGTTGTCGAGTCCGTCGGCATCGACGAAGGCCGGATCCAGATCCAGATTTTCGATGTTGTAAATAACATTATCCCAGCCGGTCATAATCGTACTGTAAAAAATCCCCAGATTTTCCGGTTTTGATCCTGTGCCGCCTGTCGGGGCGAAATAAATTTCCGTATGTCCGGTATCGGATATGTCGTTCCACAAAATCGTGTTTAAGATGCGGGGATAACTGTAGGTTTCGAAAACAAACATTCCGCCGCCTCGCTGGGCATGGTTGCCCGAAATCGTACAGTTCAGGACTTCACCCGATGCATATTGGTCGAAGTATAATGCTCCGCCATCCTGGGCCTGATTTTGGACCAAAATACAGTTGGTGAGTTGGGGATGGTTGAGATTTTCGAAACTTCCACCGCCACTGTAGAGGGCTCCACCCTTACCGGCAGCCGTATTTCCGGCCAGCAAAGTATCGCGGATTTTGCTTTCGCTGTTGCCGCCGTTGTTATAGAGACCGCCTCCGTTTCCAGAGGACTCATTGTTCGACACGGTACAATTGAAAACCTGTGAAGCGGCGTTATCAAAATACAATCCGCCACCCTGGGCCGCCTCGTTGAATTGGATGCGTGAATCTCCGATTACGGCCGGCGAAGTACGGACAAAAATGCCGCCGCCCTGTGTTCCGGCGATGTTGTGGTGTATGTCGGAGTCGTCGATGGTACTGGGCCCTTCCAGATAAAGACCCGCGCCGATTCCCGATGTGTTTTCAAATACTTGGCAATCCTGGACGGCGTGCTCTCCAATCAGGGCCAACCCCCCGCCGGCGTTTGTCGCGTTGTTCCCCGTTACGATACATCGGGCGATGATGGCCTTACCGTCATGGGCATAAATGCCACCGCCGCGTTTGTCGGCGTCGGTTGCCCCCGAAGCGTTACCCCCGGTAACGGTAAATCCGTCGAGGGTAGCATTGGCGGAAATATCCACGGCGTGCACCACGACATTGTTGCCGTTGATAATGGTTGGATTTGCCGCTACATCCCGCTGATCCAACTCGGTTTCCGTACCTGCAAATCCGCCGTAAATGGCGACGGCCTTATTGACTGCAATCGGCGCCGTTAAGGTGTAGGTTCCCTTACGAACCCAAATCTGATCTCCCGCAACGGAGGCCGTCACGGCCTGGTCAATCCGTCGATAAGTGGACAACCAACTAACGCCGGGCGTAAAGGATTGGTAAATCTGTTTCACTTCCAAATCCGTCAAGGCGCGGTTGTAGAGTTTGACATAGTCTATTCCTCCCATGTATCGTTGCGTGCCGGTAAGAGTGTTGGTTCCGATCAGGAAACGACTCTTTGTCTGTTGAGAACCCGTAGCGACAACGGTTGTACCCGTTACCGGTACGCCATCCAGATACATCTTGGCATTCTGAATATCCGTCTGGGCAATACCCGGAACCGAAAAGACGACAAAATGCCACTGTCCGTCTTGGAGCGTCGTCCATGCGGATCCGGTGAAGTATTTATA
>JAAYVQ010000130.1 GCA_012517095.1 Phycisphaerae bacterium
TTCCGTTGGCCTCAAGCCCTCCGATATCGCAGCGAAAATTTCCAGTCGGAAAATGCTGGCCGCCTTGTTAGCCGCCTTGGGGATTCCTTGCGACAAATTATCGTCATTGTATGCCATTCTGGACAAGAAGGCCAAGATTCCAGTCGAGGCCTTTACGGAAATGTTATCCGGCCAGATTGCGGACCAGGACATCCTGCAGAAAGTCCGGAGATTGATGTCCGTCGAATCGCTTGACTCGATCGGCTCAATCGTTCCAATAACGCCCGAGTTCCAGTCTGCATTGGATGAATTGAAGACTGTGTTTGCTCTATTGGAAACAATGGGGATCGGCGATTATTGCCGTTTCGATATCGGAATTGTCCGCGGATTGGCCTATTACACCGGTATGGTCTTCGAGGTTCACGATATCACCGGCGACCTGCGGGCCGTATGTGGAGGCGGCCGGTATGATAATCTGTTGCGGGACTTCGGCGGCCCGGCCGTCTCAGCGGTCGGGATGGGAATGGGCGACTGTGTCCTGGAAATCCTGCTGCGGGAAAAGGGCCTCCTACCCGAACCGATCGCCACCCGTTGCCTCGATTATTTTATCGTCCCCCTTGATTCCGCTCTCGAACAAACCGCCATTCAAATCGCCGCTCGACTCCGCCTTGCCGGCTATTCGGCTGACTTCAGCTACAAAACCTCCGGCCTGGCCAAACAGCTCAAGTTTGCCACCGCCGCCAACGCACGCTTCTGTGTCATCCTCGGCGACGAATTCGCCCGCGACGGCCGATTTGTTATCAAAGACTTGTCCTCCGGCCAGCAAACCACTCCGACTTGTGACGAATTCTGGACCTCCATCGAACGGTCTTGAAATTCATCCGAGGATCTCTTATTCCTTGATCGGAAATCGCCGATACAGCCACAGCAGTTTTGGGCTGCGCCTTCAAGCATGAACGATGATTATCGGTCCAAAGGAAACACCCATGGTACGCATAGCGGATTTACTCCAGAATGCCGCATTGGATGAGCAACCCTGCGATCTTGTGGTTTCGCCGGATACGCCAGTCCGGGAGGCCCTGTCCCGAATGAACGAACTTGGCTGTAGCCGCATCGGTATTGACAGCGATTCGTTTGGTTTCAGGGCGGTTCTGACGCGCGAGGACCTACTTACGGCCCTTATGGAAGAGCTGGATAAGGCCCAGGTCGCCATTTGTGATCTTCAACATCAAGTCGAAGGTCGGTTGGCCGAACAACTCGACCAGATCCAAGCGAGTTTACGGTCAATCGCCGAAACCGAGAAAGCCAAGCTTGATGTAGCCGTTATGAACTTATCCGAAGGTTTGTTGATTCTCGACAAATCAGGCCGCGTCGAGTCGGCGAATCCGGCGGCTCGTACTTTATTGGGTCTGGTACCAGCGGCCCTTCTCGACGAAATCACCATTGCCCTGAACCGCCTCGGTGTTTCCGATCTTTTGGTCTCCGGCCACCCGGATTCGGCCGAAGGCAGCCGTCTTCAGGTCCAGTCTTTGCACCATCGGATTCTGGATGTTCGTTGGACACCGATTCGAGATGGTTGGGATCGCTTCGAAGGATTTGTCGTTCTTCTGCGGGATATCACCGACGAAATCGCCGCCGACCAGGCCAAAACTGAATTTCTTTCGGCTATATCCCACGAACTCCGGACTCCTCTGACCGGAATCCGCAATTCGGTATCCAACATGCTCGCCGGCGTTGCCGGAAAGATCTCCGCCAAGGGCATGCAGTATTTATCCGCCATGGACGCCGATGGCCGTCGCCTGACGGGGCTTGTGAATGATTTGCTGGATCTGGCCCGCCTTGAGGCCGACAATCTGCCCATTTGCCGACGGGTAGTCAATCTGGTGAGTCTGATTTCCGATTCTCTCAGCGGATTATCCGTTCAGGCCAAATCCCACAAAGTCCGTCTTGGCTTTCAAATGGTTCAATATGTTTCGCCGGTTCTCGTCGATCCGGATCGGATTCGCCAGGTCCTGACCAATCTCATCGATAACGCTCTGCGATTCACGCCAGCCTTTGGATCCATTTCCGTCCGTTGTTGGGAAGAAAACAACCGAGTCTGTTTCAGTGTCGAAGATACCGGAACGGGGATCCCTCCCGAGTTTCAGGCCGTGATCTACTATAAATTTTCCCAGTTGGTCCGTCAGGCCGGACCGGGAACGCATGGCAATGGCCTCGGTCTGGCTTTATGCAAACGAATTCTCGATATTCACGGTGGGTCAATCCAACTCAATAGCCAACCCGGCAAGGGAAGTCAATTTATCGTTTCTTTGCCCCGAATGCCGGCGGATATTCTTGTCCCCAAACACTTGGATTATCTTGTCACCCAGTGCCATGGCAGGGGGGATTGCCTGGCGGTTTATGCAGCTTCTTTCCGGATGCCCAATTGGGAGAAGGCCGAATCAGTGCCGAAAAATGAGATCTTACAGTACCTTCTGGCCGAAGTTCAGTCGATTTTAACCGATCCTGACGATATGGCCGTGAAAACCACAGAGGATGAGATTCTGGTGGTGGCTCACCGATCGTCCGATAACCATTTGCATATCCTTCGGCATAAATTTGAAAAAATAATGGCTAATTCCGTCAGGTTCCACTGGAACTCGTCCGACTTTGTGCCGATGCTTGGAATGAGCGTTTATCCCGCGGACACCTGTCCGGTCCGGGAACTGGATTCGCTGGCTCGTAGCCGACAGGCCGTTGTATGCCAGGCGGTTCGTCGAGCCAAGACCCGATGAACGGGAGAGTGCGACATGTTTGATTTTTTCGGATTCAAAAAGAAGGCGGACAAAACGAAAATCCTGGTTATTGACGATGAACCCAACATCGTTCAGACTCTTCAGGACCGCCTGGAGATGAACGAATATCGCGTGTTTACTGCCCATAACGGCCGCGAAGGTCTCGATAAATTCGAGCGAGAAAAGCCGGATGTCATTCTATTGGATGTGATCATGCCCGTGATGGACGGATTGGAGATGCTCGAGACGCTGCGAAAACGGCCGGACGGACAGGATGTGTCCATCATCATGTTGACCGCCCGGAGCCAGACGCAGGATATCGCTCGCGCCAATGCCTGCGGGATCGACGACTATATCGTCAAACCCTTCGATTTGAGCGAACTGTTGGCGAAGATCGAAAGCGTCGTCGAACATCGAAAGGTTGCAGCGCGATAAACCGAAGAAGGTCGCTTTCCAAATAGTTTTAATTCCCAGACGGCTCCAAAAGGAGCCGTTTTCATTTTCATCAGTACAATCTCATCCAACCCCACTTTCGGATATCCACAGAATCCGGGTCTTGCGAGATTGATTCATTCGGTTTACACTGTATCCATGGTTGTTGATCGATTTGAAAACCGGGAGGTATCGTGAAAATCATCGCCGATCAAAATATTCCGCTGGTGCGGGAGTGTTTTGCCTCATTGGGTGAGGTGGTTACCGTGTCCGGCCGGGAAATCCGTCGTGAAATCCTGGCCGATGCAGATGTATTGTTGGTCCGAAGCATCACCAGGGTTGAGGCCGGCCTGCTGGCCGCGACACCCGTAAAGTTTGTCGCTACGGCCACCATCGGCGTCGAACATGTCGATTGCGACTTCCTGCGACAGGCCGGCATTGGTTTTGCCTCAGCCCCTGGCTCCAACGCCAACAGCGTTTCCGAATGGGTGACGGCGGCCTTATTGTCCCTGGCCCGCAAGTATCGCTTTCCTCTTGTGGGCCGCTCCATCGGAATCGTGGGCGTGGGCAATGTCGGCAGCCGAGTTGAGGCCAAGTGCCGGGCATTGGGCATGAAAGTCGTACTGAACGACCCCCCGCTTCAGCGGAAGACCGGACTCAAAAAGTTCCGTCCACTCGAAGAAATCTTCGAATGCGACTTTATCACAATGCATACGCCCTTGACGCGAGAGGGCCCCGACAAAACCTGGCATTTGGCCGATGAGGGTTTTTTCGCCGCGATGAAAAAGGGGGCGTTTTTCATTAACAGCTCGCGCGGTTCCGTGCACGACACCGATGCCCTGCGTCGTGCGTTCGATCAGGGCCGAATCGCCGGATTCGTCCTGGATGTCTGGGAAGGTGAACCGCGGGTGGATGAGTGGCTCCTTCGCCGCGCGGAACTTTCCACCCCGCATATCGCCGGCTATTCCTACGACGGCAAGATTGCGGGCTTGATGATGATCTACCAGGCCGCATGCCGGCATTTCGATTTGCCGGTTGACAAACGAATCGAGGAATTTCTCCCGCCGCCGCCGGTTCCGGAAATTCGCATCGAACAACCGATCGAGGATCCGCAAAAGACCCTCCACGACATCGTCCAACAGGTGTACGCCATCCATCGCGACGATTTCAATATGCGCGAGATCCTGATGGTGCCGGCCGAACAGCGGGGGAAATTCTTCGATGACCTCCGTAAAAATTATCCGGTCCGCCGCGAATTCCAAAATACCACCGCGATCCTTCCGAAAGAAATCTCTCCATTGTCGGTTCAGCTTCAAGGTCTCGGTTTTAAAGTGGCCCAGGTATGACAGAAATCATTATCCAATTCCCGGGATAGGACAAGATCATGGCCGATCCAATTCTCGAATGGCCTCTGGGCCGATTGGATTTTTCCTCGGGCTGTCTGGTAATGGGAATTCTGAATGTCACGCCCGATTCCTTCAGCGACGGGGGAAAATTCTTCGATACGAACGCCGCCGTCGAGCACGGCCTGCAAATGGCCGCCGAAGGAGCGGCGATTCTGGATATCGGGCCGGAATCAAGCCGGCCGGGTTCGCAGCGCGTATCCGCCGCCGATCAGATTCGACGCGCTATTCCCGTAATCGAACGACTGATTGCGAAGATCAATATCCCGATCAGCATCGACACCTGTCTTCCGGAAGTCGCCAGTGCCGCTCTTGATACCGGTGCGGCCATCATCAATGACATCACTGCGTTATCCGATCCCAGGATGGCGTCCCTTGCCGCAGAACGCGGCGCGGCGGTGGTTCTTATGCACATCCTCGGCACGCCCGAGACGATGCAGGTCGATCCGCGTTACGAAAATGTGACCGCCGAGGTTCTGGATTTTCTGATCGCCCGTGCCGCAATCGCCGAACGGGCGGGTATCCGCCGCGATAGAATCTTCATTGACCCCGGAATTGGATTTGGCAAGACGACAGAGCATAATCTTCAATTGTTGAAGAATCTGAACCAGTTCGTGGCAACGGGATATCGTGTTCTTGTCGGAACCAGCCGCAAGCGATTCCTCGGCCAGATCACCGGCCGAACAAATCCCGCCGATCGTATTTTCGGCACGGCCGCAACGGTCGCTCATTGTGTGGCCGCTGGCACCAGCGTAGTTCGAGTTCATGATGTCGCCGCAATGATCGATGTGATCCGGATTATCCGCGCGATTTCTCTTTGATTCTACCTTTATTCTACCTAATTTACTCTCTACATTAAGATATAGAATGGTGTAATATAGGTGTTAATGTGAAATATTCACAAATTTTCGTTGGCTTTAGAGGTGGATCTGACATATAATGTTGAGTAGCGACGATGAGAATAGTAATCGTCGCGGGTCGAATCCGATCAAATGGGGATGTTGGTTGAAGCGGCGGCGTAATTCGGGGAATGGAAGGAAGGGAACAGGTCAATATCGCTGTGGTTAGTTGATAAACGCAGGGGATGGATTGATCGTTTCAAGTCCGCGGAGTGTCATTTTGAGGGAGGATAGAATTTGTCAACAACGGTTTTTTAAACCTGGATTTTTCAGGGCGGGAAGTTTCTATCAATAGATGACGAACGAGTCCATAGGGGCTTGTCGTTAAAACCAAATGAGCATACAGGAGAACAAGGATGCGGTTGACTCGACGCGACTTTTTGAAAGCGGCCGCCGTGTTTTTGTCGGCGGCGGAACTGATGGATCTTCACAAGGCCCTGGCCGGATACGGGGCTCCACCGGTGATCTGGCTGGATGGTCAAAGTTGTTCCGGTGATACGGTTTCCTTTCTCAACAGTGTCCATTACGCCACCGCTGATGAGGTTCTGATCCAAAAAATCGATCTGAAATTTCACAAGACAGTGATGGCGATGGCGGGGGATTTCGCCATTTCGCCGGTTCGCCTTCGATCGCTGTCCGAGGGCGATGTGGCGGCATTTTCCAGCCAGTGGTTACAGCAGGGCGGCGGCCTGAACTATGATCTGAACAAGGATCAAAAAGTCGATATGCAGGATTTTGCCCTGTTACAACAACGCGGATATATCCTCGTCGTCGAAGGGGCGATCCCCTTTGGGGCGGGAGGCCGCTATTGCGGCGTCGGCGGAGAGATGACGATCAAAGACGCCGTCGCCTATTTCGGACAGTATGCCGATCTGGTATTGGCGGTGGGGACCTGTGCAACCTTTGGCGGAATTTCGGCGGGCTCTCCGAATCCAACCGAGGCCAAGAGCGTATCCGCGTCACTGGCCGATCTGAAAATCAACAAAACAGTAATCAATCTTCCCGGTTGTCCGGTTCATCCCGATTGGCTGGTGGGAACGATCGTGGATCTGATCGTTACCGGTAAAGCTCCAGCGCTCGATTCTTTGCTTCGGCCGACCAAATATTTTGGGACTCAGATTCACGACCATTGCCCGAATCTGACAAAATACCAGGACAATTACAAGAAACGGGCGGACAATCATGGTGAAGGAGTTACGGTAGGAATGACCAGTTGTCTGACATGCCACAGTAACACCGATGGCGCTGTCAAGAATCCCCGCAAACTGGGGATGACGGGTTGCCTGTTCGCTCTGGGGTGCAGGGGAAGACAGACCTACGCGGATTGTCCCACGCGGAAATGGAACAGCGGCGGCAAGGGCGAGTACGGCATCAACTGGTGCGTCGAGGCCGGAAGTCCGTGTCATGGCTGTACCGAACCGTTGTTCCCGGATGGGATGTCGCCTTTTTTCACCCTGAATGGACCGGGCGTGGATGATTGATGCTTGGGTTCCGAGCCTCAACTAACTGATCGATAACCCTCCGAACTGAGGAGACGAATCTTATGGCGGTTACAATCACGATTGATCCGATTTCACGAATCGAAGGACATTTGAAAATCGAAGTGACGGTCGATACCGTCGATGGAAAACTTCAGGTTGTCGATGCCCGTAGCAGCGGAACGATGTTCCGCGGTTTTGAACAGATGATGATCGGGCGGAATCCGTATGACGCGGTATATTATACCCAGCGGATCTGCGGCGTCTGTCCGGTTTCCCATTCTATGGCGGCCAGTATGGCCGTGGAAAAGACCGTGGGTGTAACGCCTCCAGCCAACGGCCGCGTCATGCGCAATCTGGTGCTGGGCGCCAACTTCGTCCAGTCCCACATCCTGCATTTCTACCACTTGGCCGCTTTGGATTATATCGATACCCGAGGAATTCTCGACTGTGCGCCTTGGGAACCGCGGTTTACGACCCCCGACATGATCGGCGGGGACATGGCGACGACCCTGGTCGGGCATTATGTCCAGGCCCTGGTTATGCGTCGCAAGGCCCATCAGATGGGGGCAATCTTCGGCGGCAAGTTGCCGTGTGTTTCGACCTTTGTTCCCGGCGGGTGTACGGCCATTCCAACGGCGGAGAAGGTTAATCAGTTCAGAGCTCTTCTGACCGAATTGCGGTCGTTCATCGACACGACTTTCATACCGGATGTCCAGGCGCTGGGGAATGCCTTTGCCGACTATTATCAGCTTGGCGCCGGCAGCGGGAATCTGATCGCGTACGGCGTCTTTGAGACGGATTCCACGGGGCTTTCCCAACTGCTCAAACGCGGATGGTATGACGGATCGGCGGTTCAGCCGATGGAGCCGGGAACGATCCGGGAATATGTCAACTCATCCTGGTTTTCCGATGATTGTGGAAATTTGCACCCGGCCGGGGGCCTGACCGAACCGGCCCCAGACAAGCCCGGGGCTTATTCTTGGGTTAAGTCTCCGCGATATCTGGAAACCGTCTGTGAAGCCGGACCGCTGGCTCGAATGTGGATCAATGGAGATTACCAGCGGGGAATCTCGGCGATGGACCGTCTGGTGGCCCGAGCCCTGGAAACCAAGAAGGTGGCTGATGCGATGGATGGATGGCTCAATGAATTGACGATCGGACAGAACGGATATACCTATATCCCGGTGCCGGTCACCATGAAGGGAAAAGGGCTCGTCGAGGCGCCGCGCGGTGCGTTGGGACACTGGGTGTCTATTGACAACAGCAAAATCAGTCGATATCAGGTGATTACGCCGACAGCGTGGAACGCTTCCGGTCGGGATCAAAAGAGCCAACCCGGCCCGATCGAACAGGCCCTGATGGGGTCTCCGGTGAACGATCCCAATCAGCCGGTCGAGGTGCTTCGGATCGTTCATTCGTTCGATCCGTGTCTGGCCTGCGCCGTGCATGTGGCAAGGCCCAACAGTCGGTCCGGCGTTACGATTCCGATTCGAATCGCCGCAGTCTGATTCAGCCCGGGAAAAAGGAATGTCGCAACGACGGCCCGAAATCCTGATTCTGGGGGTCGGAAACATCCTGATGGGAGATGACGGCGTCGGTGTGCGCGTTCTGGAACGGCTTCGGGAGCTATCGCTTCCTGAAACCGTCGAACTGGTCGATGGCGGAACGGCCGGCGCGGATCTGGTCGATATCCTGGCCGACCGCCGAAAGGCGATTGTCATCGACGCTGTCGATGTCGGCGCCGAACCTGGTTCGATTCATCGATACCAAGTCGATGCTTGGATAGAACACGCACAACAGGTAATTTCATTACACCAAGTCGGTCTGGGCCAGGCGCTATCGATGGTGCGTTTGATAGGAGCGGCTCCGCGGGAATGGGTGGTGTTCGGAGTACAGATCCAAACGATCGAACCGTCTTTGGAATTATCCGGGCCGGTGGCAAAATCCATCGATCTACTTGTTCAGGATGTGCTTAAGGAACTGAATTCCTGAACGATTCCTTTTCAAACCTCGATTCCATCAACGATTTCCCATTCGAGAAAATTCGGCGGGCGGGGGATTGCGATGTAATGGGAGATTCGATAGAGTATTTCCGTTTCCCATTTCGGAAACATCCCGATCTGTATCGTCGGTGGTTCGGGATCAAACAAATCAGACGGCGGAAAACGGATAGAAAGGAAACCAGCATGTTCAAGAAGTCGGGCGTGTTTGTATCGGCGATGGCCGTGATTCTGGCCTTGAGTATCAGCTTCGGGGCGATCGGAGCGGAAGAAAAGAATACCGCGGCTGCGGAGAAGCCGGCCAAAAAGGCCATGAAACCGGCGGCCGAGAAATCCGCCAATGTAGCCAAACGCGTTGTTGTGGTCTGGTCCGAGGGAACGGCCCCGAAGAATGTCTATCCCAACGACATCAACGGCGCTATCTGCGAAGGGCTCAAGCCCCTCAGCCAAAAGTGGGAGATCGTCAAGGCCAACCTGTCCGATCCGGATCAGGGCCTGCCCGACGAACTCCTCAAGCGGACCGATGTCCTGATCTGGTGGGGACACCAGAAGCACGGCGATGTCAAGGACGAACTGGTGGACAAGATCGTCAA
>JAAYVQ010000131.1 GCA_012517095.1 Phycisphaerae bacterium
ACCGAACTGGCCGTGGTCATGGGCCATGAGATCGCCCATGCCGTCGCCAATCACGGCGGCGAACGGCTTAGTCAGGGCCTGATCGTCCAACTCGGCGGCATGGGCCTGGATTATGCCATCCAGAACAAGCCCGAAGCGACCCGACAGATCTTCACCCAGGCCTATGCCACCGGCTCCAATGTCGGCGTGTTGTTGCCCTATAGCCGACTTCACGAAAACGAGGCCGACCGTCTGGGGTTGATCTTTATGGCCATGGCCGGATACGATCCCCAGACCGCCGTGTCGTTCTGGCAGAAGATGTCCGCTTCCAATAAGGGAACCAAACCCATCGAGTGGCTCAGCACTCACCCCGCCGATACCACCCGTATCCGAAACATCCAGGCCCAACTCCCCGAAGCCATGAAGTACTATAAACCCCTAAAGTAGGAACCACCACACATTAAGCCGCATCATTGATGCTTGTTTCTGGTTTTGAAATACTACTGAAGCTAAACACTCTATCAGGAAAGGACCAAACATGGCAAACGGCAGGAACAGGATTGTGTTGGCATCATTACTGTTCGGAGGTTTTCTGATGATCGCTCTGAGTCTCACGGCTCAGCCCGCCGACAAGAAGATATCCCTGCTCGGAACATGGGAAAAAGTATCGGACAAAGTGGGAGCCGCAAAAACCTTCACCCCAGTTGCCAAGGGGCAACGCCATCTCAAGATGTACACACCCACCCATTGGGTTGCTATGTCGTATGATCCGGTAACACACCAGGCCAATGACTTCAAAGGTGGCCCTTGTACCTTTTCATCCGATGGCATGACCGAGATTGTCGAGTTCGCATCGAATGTCGCCGCATGGAAATCTTTTTTTGGACAGAAATTAACCTATAAGATCAAGCTCGAAGGAGACACCTTTATCCAGTCCGGCCAGATCGGGGAAACGAAATTTGAGGAGGTTTGGAAACGAGCGGCATCTCCTGTTTCAGCGTCGTCAAAATCCTCCGCCTCGGCCGCAAAGCCGATCACCCTCAAAGGAGAAGCGGTGTGCGCCAAGTGCATCCTGAAACAAACACCGGAATGCCAGCTTGCTATGCGAGTGGAAACAGGCGGCCTTTCCCTGGCCTATTTCTTGGAACCCAATGATGTATTCAAGCAATTTGAGGCGTCCCTGGCGGACAAGAAACTCGATTGGTGTAAAACACCCGTCAAGGTGACCGCGACGGGTGCAGTTGCACAGATCGAAGGTAAACCCATCTTCACGGCGACACGCCTGGAACAAAATCCATGACCGTCAACAGGATTGAGACAAATCTTGGAAAGTGATGCAATCGGTGGTTGTTCCGGTTATCGAGTCGTTTTGAATGCCATCGATTCGCATAAATAGCAAGGATAACTTGTTGGTTCTGGCCGTGCCGGGTAGGGAGTGATTATGAACAAATGCGAAAATCGTAACTCATCATCGTCGCAGAATTCCCCACGAACCTCCCGCCGTGAATACCCCGCCCCGGTAGCCGAGTAAAGTCGGAATGATCAAGATGTTGACACGAAGCAGAGGGGGTATTATTCAGTTAGCGATGACAAAAACCTCCTCTCCTGAAAGGAATAACAGAGATGGATCTTGCCGGAGAGATTGGCCAAAAGGGTTTCGATGCCGATCGGATCGCTCGATATGTCCTCGACAATCCCATCTGTATCGGCCGGCTTCTTGAAGGCGTAAGGGCTCCCAAAGGCAGTGCTCGGTTCGGATATGCCAAGGTTGTTCGTTTGATCAGCGAACAACGCCCTGATCTGATCTATTCGTTTTTCGATGTGTTTGCTGAATTGAACCGTTGTGACAACAACATACTCAAGTGGGGGGCGATCCTTGTTTTATCCAACCTTGCGGTCGTGGACAGGGACAACAAATTCGACGCGATCTTCAAAGAATATTTCGCGCCGATTGCCGGCCCCGTGATGATCACGGCGGCCAATATCATTGGCGGTTCCCCCAAAATCGCGGCCGCAAAGCCGAATCTGACGCAGCGAATCGTCCGGGAAATCCTCAAGGTCGAAAAAGCCCGATATCAATCCCACGGTAAGCCATCACCCGAATGCCGCAATGTCGCCATCGGACACGCCATCGAGGCCTTCGATCAGATTTTCGATCAAATCGACGACCAACAGACCGTCCTGAAATTTGTGAAGCGACAACTCCGGAATTCCCGAAAACCGGTCATTCGGAGGGCCGAACAATTCCTGCGGAAACATCCCCCGGCGAATGCCAGACCCTGAAGGTCTCCGTCTATTATTTCCGCCGGATCAGGAATCCGCCGACGCCCAGCAGCAGCATCGTGGCCGGTTCCGGCACGACTTCCCAGCTCAACCCCACGCCGCTGGTCATGGGCGTGACATCAAAGGCGAAGGTGTTCCCGAAATCCGCCCAGGTCATCGCGTCGTTATTGGCGTCGATATAGAGA
>JAAYVQ010000132.1 GCA_012517095.1 Phycisphaerae bacterium
GTCGAGCATGGAGATTACAACGGCACTGAATTGTTCGGTGTCGGGACGGATCGATTCATCTGGATGGCGTATCGCCCCAGTGGTTCGGGCAAAATGCGGCTCTTCAGTGGCAACTTCCCCAGCGATGGCGTGATTGAATTCGAGCTGGGCAAAGTTCCCGCTCCGAAATCCGTGCAAATCGCCGAGACCTGGGGTCGTTTCCCCTTTGGTGTTGACTACATCCTCCGCCGCGAAGGGATTGCTCTCAAGCAGGGCATTGAGGCGGTTCTCTACGGTAACATCCCCGGCGGCGGCATGAGCCGTTCGGCCTCGCTATCGCTGAACCTGATCCTGTCGCTGCTGGAGGTCAATGGTATGAAGATCGACGACGGCATGCGGATCGTCGATCTGGCGCAAATGGTTGAAAACGATTACATCGGTTCGCCCTGCGGCAAGCTCGATCAGATCATGATCCTGTTTTCCCGCGAGGGCAAAGGGACTTACTACAATCCCGCCAAGCGGAGTATCGACTACATTCCGTTGGGAGCCGGCGCCGCCGATTTCCGCATTGTAAGTCTCGATACCGGCACCGTTCGACCCGGCCTGGAAAAATCCACCTACAAGGTTCGCCGATCCGAGTGCGAGGAGTTTGTGTCGATCTTGCAGAGGGCCGGGTATAAGCTGTCATGTCTGGCGGATGTCAAGGATGCGGCACTGTACGAGAAGATCCTCAAACAGTTCGGCGTTAGTAATCCCAATCATTGCGACCGTCTGCGATATATTTATTCAGCGCAAAAGCGGTTTTACCAGATGCTTGACGCCTGGAAGGCCGGACGGATCGAGGAAGTCGGCGCCATTTTTCGTGCCGATGGGCTGGGCCTTCGGGATCAATACAAGATTTCCGGACCCGAATTAGAAACGATGTGCGATCTGGTCCGGACCGTGCCGGGTGTTCTGGGCGAACGGATGCTGGGTGGCGGCGATAAAGGCGCATCGGGCGCATTGGTCCGGCCGGATGCCGTCGCGGCGGTCGAGGCGGCCGTCAAGACCGGATATCCTCGAAGCGTCCCGGATTATGCCGACAAGTTCGCGGTCCATGTCTGCAAAGTCGTGGACGGCGTAAAGGTATTCGACAAGCCGTGGTGATGTTCCGCGGATTGATTCTTGCATGGTGACCATTCCGGCCGGTCTCAAGACCGTTCCGGTGAATTGAAATTCATCCGTCAGGGGAAAGGGTACAGTCTATGAAAAGTAGCGTTCCATATCTTATGGCAGGGGGATTGATCCTGCTGTCTATGTCAACCGTTCAGCTTTTGGCCGCTCTTGAGTGGCAGGATCCGCAGATTGTGGGCGTCAACAAGGTCGCTCCGCATTGTTCGTTAATGCCCTATCCGGATGCGCAAACGGCCCTAAAGGCCACGCGCGGTGCCAGTCCCTATCACCAATCGCTCAACGGTAACTGGAAATTCAACTGGGTTGCCAAGCCCTCCGACCGGCCCGTCGATTTCTATAAACCCGACTTTGATGTCAGTTCCTGGAAAGAGATCCCCGTTCCCAGCAACTGGCAGATGCAGGGCTATGACATTCCCATCTATACCAATGTTCCGTATCCATTCCCGCCGAATCCTCCGCACATTCCTGCGGATCGCAATCCCGTCGGTTCGTATCGTACGGAGTTCACGGTTCCGGATAGCTGGAAGGATCGGCAGATCTTCATCGTTTTTGACGGGGTCGAGTCGGCTTTTTATCTGTGGATCAACGGTCAGAAGGTCGGATACAGTGAAGACAGCCGCACGCCCGCCGAGTTTGACCTGACTCCATACCTTCAATCAGGCAAGAATACCCTGGCCGCCGAGGTGTATCGCTGGAGCGATGCTTCCTATCTGGAGGACCAGGATTTCTGGCGGCTCAGCGGGATCTTCCGCGACGTGTATCTCTATTCGACCCCGAAGGTCCATGTCCGCGACTTCTATATCCGCGCCGATCTGGATCCGTATTATCAGGATGCGGTCTTGAAGGTGACCGCAAAAGTTCATAATTATTCGAATCAAGCCGTCGCCAATTATTCCGTGGAGTCGGAATTATTGGATTCCGCCGGAAAACCCGTCGACACTCCGATCGCCGTTACGGGATGGGCGGCGTATGTTACGCCCGGAGTGGACACCCAGATCGAGATGGCCGCCAATGTTCCCAATCCCCGGAAATGGACGGCTGAAACTCCGAATCTGTACCATGTTCTTCTGACCCTTAAGGATGACAAGGGCCGGATTCTGGAAGTTCAGCAATGCGCGTTTGGTTTCCGCAAGGTGGAAATCAAGAACGCCCAGCTTCTGGTCAACGGCGTGCCGATTTACATCAAAGGCGTCAATCGCCATGAACATGATCCGATCACCGGACACACGATCTCGGAAGAGTCGATGATTCGGGATATCAAGCTGATGAAACAGAACAATATCAACACGGTTCGGACCTGCCACTATCCGGATCATCCCCGGTGGTATGAATTGTGCGATGCGTATGGTTTGTACTTGATCGACGAGGCCAATGTCGAGTCGCACGGCATGGGATACGGCGAAAGATCGCTGGCCAAGGATCCCGCCTGGATGACGGCGCATCTGGATCGCAATATCCGCATGGTCGAGCGCGATAAGAACCATCCGTCCGTGATCATCTGGTCGTATGGCAACGAGGCCGGTGACGGCGTGAACTTTGAAGCCGTTGCCAAGTGGATCCAGGAACACGAGCCGACCCGGCCGCGACATTACGAACGGGCGGGACAAGCCCCGCACACGGATATTGTCTGTCCGATGTATGCCCGCATCGAGCAGATGGTGGCTTATGCCAAGAGTAATCCTTATCGCCCGATGATCCAGTGCGAATATGCCCATGCGATGGGCAACAGTGTCGGCAATTTTCAGGATTATTGGGATGCCATCGAGGCGTATCCGGCCCTGCAGGGCGGCAGTATCTGGGATTGGGTGGATCAGGCGATTCTGAAATACGATCCGAACGGCAACTGGTTTTGGGCCTATGGCGGCGACTTCGGCGATAAACCCAACGACGACAACTTCTGCTGCAACGGTCTGGTCCAGGCCGACCGCAAGCCCAATCCGCACCTGCATGAAGTCAAGAAGGTCTATCAGTATGTTAAGGTCACGCCAGTCGATCTTCTTTCAGGAAAAGTCAAGGTTCGCAATAAATACGCATTTGTCAGTCTTGATTTTCTGGATATCTTCTGGGAACTGGCCGAGGATGGGCAGGTGATCCAGAAAGGAACCTTGCCGCGTTTGAATCTGGCCCCGGGTCAGGAGCAGGAATTGACGGTTCCATTCAACAAGCCGCAACTGAAACCCGGCCGCGAATACTGGGTCAAGGTCGGTTTTACCCTGGGCGACAATACCCTCTGGGCCGAAAATGGCCATGTGCTGGCTTGGGACCAGTATCCGATTCCTTTCCCGGTTGACACAGTGGCCCCGGTAACTGTTGGTTCAATGACTGCTGTTAAGGTGCAAGATCAAACGGATTCCATCAAGGTTGTCGGTAAGGACTTTTCGGTGATTATCGGCAAGATCAGCGGTGCACTGGAATCGTTCCAGTTCAAAGGCAAAGAACGGATCGTCAAGCCCCTGATCCCGAATTTCTGGCGTGCGTTGACCGACAACGATGACGGCAACCGGGCGATCGATCGTTTGGGTGTCTGGAAGAATGCCGGGCCCAATCGAAAGGTGACGAAAGTCCAGGTGGCTTCGGCCGATGAAAAAATGGTGATGATAACGGCGGACGCAACCCTGTCGGCCGGAAATTCCGATTGGCGGAATACCTACATTGTCTATGGCAACGGCGATGTGGTCATTGCCGGCAGTTTTTCCCCCGGGGACAAGGTTCCGGAACTTCCTCGCCTGGGTCTTCAGGGAGCGATCGGCAAGGAGTATGACACGATGACATGGTATGGTCGGGGACCCCAGGAAAATTACTGGGACCGATACACCGGCGCCGCGGTCGGCCAGTATAGCGGAAAAGTCGAAGATCTCGATCATGACTATGTCAAGCCGCAGGAAAACTCCAACCGTACCGAAGTCCGCTGGGTGGCCTGGACCAATTCCGCCGGTGAAGGCCTGATGGCGGTCGGCCTGCCCCTGTTGAGCGTCAGTTCCTGGACCTATACCCAGGAAAATCTTGAAAAGGCGATGCACATCAACAACCTGCCGCGCGAAGACTTCATCACGATCAACCTTGACTACAAACAGACCGGTGTCGGAGGTGATGACAGTTGGGGAGCCAAACCCCACGCACCCTACACCCTGTGGCCGCAGAATTACCGTTATATGTTCTGCCTGCGGGCGATCGACAAATCGGCGGGGACGCTGGAGGTCGTGGGCCGTCAGCCGCTGCCTGAAGTTAAAGCAGTCGCCCCGATCGAGATCAAGGTCGATGAGCAGAATCGGATCTCGCTGAGTTGTCCGACCGCCGGCGCGAAGATTTGTTATACCGTCAACGGTTCGGTTCCCACTTCGACTTCGAATGCATACAGCGGCCCCTTTGCGGCACCGGCATCGGGAACGGTTAAGGCGCGGGCGTTCGCAACCGGGATGATCGACGGCGAAGTCGCATCCGTGGATATGCAGGCATTGGCCAAGGCCAACTGGAGGGTGATTTTTGTCGATTCGTTTGAGGCCGGCGAGGGCGAGATGATCCACGCCATCGACGGCAAGCCCGACACCTTCTGGCACACGCAGTGGAGCGGCGGAGCCAAGCGGCCTCCGCACGAGATTCAGATTGACCTGGGCCGTTCGCAGACACTGGCCGGATTCACTTACCTGCCGCGCCAGAATCAGGACAACGGCCGGATCGGCAAGTATGAGTTTTTCATCAGCACCGACGGCAAGGATTGGGGTAAGCCGGTCGCCGCGGGCGAATTTCGCAATTCCACTCGCCTCCAGACGGTGAATTTCCAGACGCCCGTCGAGGGTCGGTTCATTCGCCTGGTTGCGCTGTCGGAGGTGCGGGATCGGGAATGGACTACCGTAGCGGAACTGGATATCCTTGCGGCGCACTGAATCACAACCTTGGAAGATTGTATACCATGAGATTTCCTGAAGGTCAGAGTCGTAAGCAGCTCATCTCTTTTCTGGGTACGGGGCTGAATAAACCTGTTTGGCAGGAAGGACTGCAAACCCTTCCGCTGCCTCTGCGGATTGGAACGCAATCCATGATTTTCTGGATCGGTTTTTTCCTGGGTACAGCGAATCTTTCGGAGATCGTTCCAGCGGCACGCGATCTATCTGAGGTGACCATTGAAACCTTTGTGGAAGAAATATCGAGACGGAGCGAAAAGGTTTCCTGTCGGAAGGGATGCCATGCCGCATGTTGCCGGCACTTGATGGTTTCCCTTTCAGTCCCCGAAGCCCTGTCGATGGTTGGCGAAGTCGATTCTCAGGATGCAGAATCCCGAACTAGGACGATTCGTTCCTGTGCCACGGTTGCCGCAAAAATCCGAAACCATTTCAAAGATACACCGTCCGTCACGGCTGGGCATCAGTTGAAAGATGGAATTCTTGACTCGTATATGGACTTGGATGTCGAGTGTCCATTCCTTCTGGAAAACTGCTGTTCGATTTATAGGCAACGACCGATGACCTGCAGGGAATGTTTGGTGACGAGTCCGGAATCTTATTGCAAAAAAAAGGTCGGCCAGCTTGTTCAAAAAGTCAATTTGCCTATTCGTTTCTCAGCCGTACTGACACAGCTCAGTCGGGAATTGTATAATACGAAGGATGAATTGGTTGTCCTGCCTTGCGTGTTCGATTGGTTTATCGACAACTCCCGGCGATATCAGAAAAGCTGGCCGACAGAATATCTGGTTCGACGATTCATTGAAATTACCATCTCGCATCAGCAACAGCGATTTTCAGTTTCATCGATCAGGCCGGATCGAAAACTGTTACGATCGCGGCTTGCGGAGGATCGTGATATCACAACCGTCAGGTAACGGATCGCTCAAAACAAGAATTCATCACAGGAGAATTCAAAATGTTTCGAAAATGGATGGGATCGACCTGGATTATCATTAGTGTATTTCTTACGGGATGCGGAGTTTCTGTCGCCCAAATTTCCGATAATTCATCTGTGGCAAAGGAATTTCGGACCGCCGCGATTTTTTCGGATAACATGGTCCTCCAGCAGGGCCAGCCGATCCGCGTATGGGGCTGGGTCTGGGATGGCGTCAATGTCACGGTGGAAATCAACGGCCAGAAGGAATCA
>JAAYVQ010000133.1 GCA_012517095.1 Phycisphaerae bacterium
AGGGCTTGGGGTCGCGGATTCGCTCGCTCCGCGCTCGATGGCTCCGCATCGCGAATCCGCGGAGCACAGAAACCATGAAGGGCAAAAATACGAACTGAAAAAATCAGGATTGACAGCTCGCACGCTTTCAGAGATGACAAATCGGCAAGGTCATACCGTCAGTGTCTCATGGAATTTTTCCTTGGTATCTTAGCGGCATTGCGTGAGGTTTAATTTGAAAATCGGAAATCGAAAATAAAGATGCGGGCGGCGGAACCTCTCCGTCGCCCGCAGGGACCGTCAAGGAGTAGGAACAAGGGACAACCTTAATTGCACGATCGGATTTGGATCGTGCGGGGCTTGACCTGTTCGGCCTTGCCGATGCGAATCGTCAATACGCCGGCATCCATTTCGGCGTCGATCGAGTCGCGATCCAGATCCTCCGACAGCGTGAACTGCCGCTGGAAGTCGCCGACCCGCTGCTCGCAATACAGGGCCGTTCCCGCGGGCGCCGCGGCCGCCTTGCCGTGAATATTCAGCATGTCGCGTTCGACTTTGACTTCCACGCCGTCCTTGGCCACACCCGGCATGTCCAGCCGGAGGATCACTTCTTCTTCCGTTTCCCAGATATCGGCCGCGGGCACAAATGTTTCGGGCTGCTGCACTCGATTGACCTCGGCCGGTTCTCGTTTGGTGATTTCCTGCGCTTTCATATTCGTCACCTCGTCTATTCAAAGGTTCATGGTTTCGTTCAGGATCCGATCGCGGATCGTCACTTCGTCTTGATCTCGATGGACTTGGGCGCGGTGACCTTGACCTTGGGCAGATGCACCGTCAGGATCCCGTCCTTGTACTCGGCCGTCGCGGCCGCCGAATCGACCTTCTCGGCCAGCGTGATGGTCCGTTCGAATTGACCCATCACGCGCTCTTGCCGATACCACCGGCCCTTCTTGTTCTCCTGGACGCCGTTGCGCTTGCCCGTCAGCGTGATCGTGTTCTCCGTCACCGACAGGCCGATATCGTCGATCTTCACGCCGGGAATCTCGGCCGTCAGCAAGAGCTCCGTCTCGTTGTCGTACAGATTGACCGCGGGAAAGGTGCCGCGGGGCATCGATCGAAGCCCCAGGGGAGCGTCGAACATGTCGAACACCCGATTCATCTCGTCCAGCGTCCTCTCGAAATCGAGCATCATCGGAAATCGTTTTGCCAGCAACATGGTTTTGTCTCCTGAAAAATCGTTTTCGTTCCTTTCTTAACCCTAATCACTTTGTCCGACCCATAGAATGGCAAGAAGCGTGCCAGAAAAAATCGGCCTTGTTTCGAATTTTGTATCCCATTGCCAGTAAAGGACTTATGGAATTTTAAAAGAGACGCAACTTCTCGCCTCCAAGGCCGTATAAAATCTGCCAACTGCCGATCTGACAGGATCATTTTGACCGGTTTGCGATTCGACTTGATTCGCTCTTGACCGCTCGCCCGATTTGGGTTACAAACGGAATTCAAAGTGAACGCAAAATCAGGAGAACCGTATGATCCGTCGCTCGAAGATCTTGATATTGTCGTTATTGTGTGTAAATTATGCCTGTATTGGATGCAATCAACCCGCTGCCCGCGATGTGCCTTCCCTCGGCGTCAAACTGACCGACTATCACGCTCACCTCAAGGGCGGCCTGACGCTCGAAGAGGTCCTGGCCGCCGGCAAGAAAAACGGCATCACCTACGGCATCGCGCAAAACTGCGGAAAGGGTTTCCCCGTCACCGACGATGCGGGCCTGCTGGCGTTTGTCGAGTCCATCCGGGGCAAGGGTGTCTATGTCGCCGTACAAGCCGAAGGCCGCGAATGGGTCACGATGTTTTCGCCGGCCGCTCTGGCCCGCGCTGACTATGTCTTCACTGACGCGATGACCTGGACGGATTCCAAAGGTCGTCGCATGAGATTATGGATGCCCGAGGAGGTCTTCATCGAGGACCCGCAACCGTTTATGGACGAGCTGGTCGATACCATCGAATGGATCCTGAACAACGAGCCCGTCGATCTCTACGCCAATCCGACCTTTCTTCCGGCCGTGATCGCCGAGCAGTACGATGCGCTCTGGACCATCGAGCGCATGGATCGCGTGATCAACGCCGCGGTGAAAAACGGCGTGGCCATCGAGATCAACTCCAAGCTCCGCCTGCCGAGCGAATCGTTCATCCGCCGCGCCAAGGCCGCCGGCGCCACTTTCTCCTGCGGAACCAATAACGCCGGAAAGAACGATCTTGGCAATCTTGAATACAGCCGACAGATGATCGCCAAGTGCGGGCTGACGCAAAAGGATTTGTTCACCCCCAAACCCGAAGGGCAAAAGGCCGTACAGCGGAAAAAACTTCCGCAACCCCGCCGCACGGAAACACGGTAAAGGATCTGTGAGGACATAACCATGAGCGAGAAAATTCAATTCAAACTGACCGCCGCCCAGCGCGATATGCTGTTGGAAACCATCGACCTTCCACCCGAACTGCGTCGGCCGATCTCGGTGGCCGTGACCCGCGGAAAACAATTCGAAATCTCCATGACCGTCGATCAGATGGAAACGATGGCCGAACTGCTGGAAACCTGCGCCGATCGTGAGCCCGACGACCGATCGGCCAAACGCATCCTGTCCGTGTGCGATATCTTCGACGAAATCCTCGACCAGTACTATGACGACCAGGCCCCGGCCATCGACAATGTCGGCAAAAACACCGGTAAGGTCGTTGTTGTCCGCGTCTCGATGGAAGGTTCGCCCGAAGTCTTCCGGCGAATCGCCATCCGCGCCGGACAATCGCTGCACGACCTCCACGAAGCCATCTTCAGTGCCTTTGATCGCTTCGAGGAACATCTGTATTCATTTTATCTCTGCAATGCCGCAACCAGCCAGTTTCGCAAACGCTCCGAGGGTCCCGAATATACCCATCCCTACAACTTGCAGGAAATGGGCGGGCCAATGGCGGCAAAAGATGTTTACGACGCGGCCGGAACCCGGATCGCCGATTTGTCGCTGAAGCCCCGTCAGAGATTCACCTATTTGTTCGATTTCGGGGATTCCTGGTGGCACGATATCCTGGTCGAACAGGTCGATCAGGCCGCCGACAAGGGAAAATATCCCCGCGTGGTTGAGCGGCACGGCGAAAGTCCCGATCAATACCCCCCGCTCGAAGAGGACGAAGACGACTTCCTCGATGACGCCGACTTTGCGGACCCCGACGATTAACCCCGGCCTCCCGATCCATCAGGATCCCATTTGAGCATGAAGGGGTACACAGCGTTGGCCCATTCATTTTTCCGACGAACATCGGACTTCTTTCCAATTCCACAAAGTCCGAACCGAATTGTCTCGGATTTTCTGCGGGAGTCCCCCCTTGTATTATGATTAATATGCATCTTGATAGTTTTATATTTGGTCGTATGACCGATTCCAATTCAATCGTAAATCCTTCTTGATCCCTTCCCCATCCGTGGTATAATGCCCCCCGCGAAACAGGAATCAATTGAAGGACTGTCATGGCCGTTCTGAATGTCAATATCGATCATGTCGCCACGATCCGTCAGGCCCGTCGGGCGGACGAGCCGGACCCCGTCTGGGCCGCTGTCGAGTGCGAACTGGCCGGGGCCAACGGCATCACCGTCCACCTTCGTCAGGATCGCCGACACATCAACGATCGCGATGTCGAAGTCCTCAAACGCTCTGTGGCCTGCAAATTCAATCTTGAAATGTGTCTGGCTGAGCCCATCGTCAAAATCGCCGAACGGATTTGTCCCGACCAGGTCACGATCGTTCCCGAACGCCGCGAAGAACTGACGACCGAGGGCGGTTTGGACGCTGTCAGCGGCCTGAAGCGGTTGACCGCTGTCGTCAAACGGATGCGCCGCAAAGGGATCCTGGTCAGCGCCTTTATCACGCCGGATTCCGATCAGGTTCTGGCCTCGGCGGAGGCCGGCTGTGACGCCGTCGAGTTGCACACCGGCGCCTATGCCAACGCCCGCACGGATGCCCAGGCGCACCGGCAACTCCATAAACTCTGCGACGCCCGCGATATGGCCCGCTCGGCCGGCTTGATCGTTCATGCCGGACACGGTTTGACCTATCGCAACATCGGCCCGGTCGCCGCCATCGAGGGGCTGGGCGAATTCAACATCGGCCACAGCATCGTCGCACGGGCGGTCCTGGTCGGTATGCGCAAAGCCGCGCGGGAAATGATCCGCCTCATCGACAAATACGGTTCAGGCCCGAAGGCCTGATCTCAAACGCCGGCCGGATGATTCGGCTGCGATTGCAGGAAGTGCACAAGAAAATCGGGAGAATGCTATGTTCAGCGGTTGTATGGTGGCTCTGATCACCCCGTTTCATGATGGTGAAGTGGATTTTGAAACTCTCGACGAACTGGTCGAGTTCCACCTCAAGAGCGGCACCGACGCCATTGTTCCTGTCGGTACAACCGGTGAATCCCCCACCCTCGACTACGAAGAACATAAAAAAGTCATCGAGCGGGTTGTTCACGCCGTCGATGGCCGCATCCCCGTCATCGCCGGAACCGGCTCCAACTCCACCGCCGAAGCCATCGAACTGACTTCCTTCGCCAAAAAGGTCGGCGCCGACGCTTCCCTGCAGGTCGGCCCGTACTACAACAAACCCACACAGGAGGGATTCTATCAGCATTTCAAGGCCATCGCCGAGGAAGTCGATATCCCGCTGGTCCTGTACAATATTCCCGGCCGCTGCGGCGCGGGGATGACTCCGGACACCATTGTCCGGCTCTCGGAGATCGACAACATTGTCGCTGTCAAAGAAGCCACCGGTTCGCTCGATCAGGCCAGCGAAATCGCATCCCGTTGCGATCTGACGATCCTCTCCGGCGATGATTCCCTCACGCTGCCGATCGCCTCCGTCGGCGGCAAAGGCGTCATCAGCGTTGTGGCCAACATCGTCCCCACCGATGTCAAGGCCATGACCGATCTGATTCTCGAAGGCGATCTGGTCTCGGCGAGGAAATGGCACAACAAGTTATTCGTGTTGTCCAAGAGTTTGCTGAGCATGGCGACCAATCCGATTCCGATCAAGGCCGCGATGGCCATGCTGGAAATGGCATCCGAAGAGATGCGCCTTCCGATGGTCCCGCTGGAAGACAATAAGCGTAACGAGCTCCGCAAGATTCTCACGGCCTACGGTCTGTTGGCCTGATCGTTCTCGCGGGCGCTGATGGATTTCCGTTAGCGTTTGCTTTGCATGTCTTGAATGGGATTGATCCCTGGGGATTGCTGCCGAGCCCCAAACCCGTTCTGGGCGTGCTGGTAGATGCGAATCATTTCCTCCATCATCCGGCTTACCGAATGATTCCGTCGAATATAATCCTGCGCCCCCTGTGCCAGGGACCGGGCGTAGTCTTTCTCTGTCAGGAGTTTTTGCAGGCACGAATAGATGCTGTATTCGTCGGCCGGATCGAAATACTCCGCCGCCGTTCCCGGAATCAGCGTTTCCTCCAGTCCTCCCTTGGATAGCGCCACCGCCATCCCCACGCTCATCGCGTCCAGCAGCGCCGAATTGATGTCCAGCGGCCGGCCCGCCTGAAGGAACAGATCCGCCGCCGACAACACCGTCTGTAATGGCTCGACGACTGGCGCCACCGTCACAATCCGCGAAAGTCCCAGCCGCCGGATTGTCTGATGAATTGTTCCCGACGCCTTGCCTTTTCCCAGTATTGCCAGCGCGAAATCGTGCCCGTCGATCGCCAGATGCCGCGTCGCATTCAAAAGCGACTCGAAATACCCAGCATCCTCCAGGGGTTGTACCGAGATGAGGCTGGTCTGCCGTCCCGGTACCGAATAACATGCGCAAAGATCCTCCACAAAATCTCCCGCGTTGACCTGACAGATCGAAGCCGCCATCGTTGGGTATTCCCGGGTCAGCCGCTGAGCCACCCGGGCCGTTGTCCCGATCAGTTGCCCACAAAGGATCGACCGAATTTTTGGCCGAAACCATGTCCGGGGCCATCGCGTAAATGTCGCCACATAGGGGATGTCCAGCGACTCGGCCAGCGCTTCGACCAGCCCGATCCGCCGGGGCGATAGACAATGCAAGACCGTCGGCTCCAGCTCCTCCAGCGCTTCCAGTAAATAGGAAAAATTGTGTCTCCAGAATAGCGGTATATGGAACACCGGATATTCCGCCACCTCCACCGACGGGCTCAGAATGTCCGATCCTTTCAGCGTTCCGGGACCCGCGACGATCGGCGCAAAACCATCCGAGACCAGGGCCACCAGAAACCGTCGCAGCATCGAAGCGTTCTCCGCCAAAAACGCCGCATCGACGATCATCGCGGGCCGTACCCGCGAGGACGCGCCGCCGACCGTTTCTTCCGTTTGCGGGATTTCATCCGCCATTCGGACCGCCCCCGACGCATACCCCATACAAGACCGAACCGATCAGGAAACAAGCCGAATCCAACAATCGCCTGTGAGTTGTCATGCCCAATACGGGAGTTCCCATGTCAGGATTGCCCCTCCCGGCCGCCCCTCAGCATTTCCGTCAGTTTTACCCATTGCCCGGTCTTGATGTGGTAACAGTGATCGTCATCCGGAAATTCACCCTTTCGGACCTGCCGGGCGTAATCGCTCACCGCCTCGGTAATGGGCATCGTCAGATCGATATACGCCTTGGAAAACTTCGGCCGGGCACACGGACTGATCCCCAGAATATCTGACAGGATCAGGATCTGCCCGTCGCAATCCGGTCCCGACCCGCAACTGATGACCGGCACCGATACCCGCTGGGTGATCGCTCCCGCCACCTCTCGGGCCGTTCCCTCCAGAAGCAACGCGCTGGCCCCGGCGGCCACCATCTGGTCGGCGCACAGGATCAGCTCATAAGCCAGATCCGCTGTTGTCCCCTCGGCCCGCAGCCGTCCCTGTTTGATGATGTTTTGGGGCCGAATTCCAATATGCGCCATTACCGGCATCCCCGCATCGCTGACGGCTTTGACGACATCGAGATAGGGGATACTCGCCTCGATTTTGATCACCTGTGCTCCCGCCTCCTGCACAAATCGCCCGGCGTTTCGCACGGCCTCGCCCACCCCCGTCTGATACGACAAAAACGGCATGTCCGCCACCAGGCAGGGCAGGGGGGCCGCCCGCCGCACGGCCGCCGTGATCGCCACCATAAAATCCATCGTAGCCGGAAGCGTACTGTCATGGCCCAGGAGGATCTGGGCCGCCGAATCTCCCGCCAGGATCATATCCACCCCGGCCGACGCTACCAGACGCGCTGTCGTATATTCGTAGCAGCTAACCGCCACGATTTTCCGCCCCGCCGTCTTGGCTTCCAATAGATCAAGGATTGTAAATCTTTTATCCATAATAAGTTATGTCATTCCAATGGGATACCGGGATTTCAGTTGCCCTATTGTCCGACCTTCCTGTCCAGGTTTCCACAAAATTTTTATTTTTTCTCGAAAATTTTCCTTGACCCATGACCACCCTGACGCTTTATCATACCGCGAATTTCTAAAGAAATATACTCGATGTTCCGATAGAACTACAGACATGGTTCTTTGATATCATTTTCAATGGCTTTTCATCACCCTCCTCCGAAGCCAGATTCTGCTTTGTATCGGAATCTGGCTTTATTGTTGCGCGGACTGTCACCGGAAGCGGATATTATGTTCCGATAAATCCTGATATTAGCGGTAGGGCGTGTGGGAACAGAATGCCTTGCGCGTCTCCGGGTCAAAGACAAAGTGCCCGTGCAGAGGGCATACCGGCGCCCCGTCAGGAAGATAACGAAGATTGTCCAAAATAGCGGTTTTAAAGACGGCCGCATCGACCGGATAGCGTCCCCCGTTGTCCTTGGCGTACTGTTCAATTGCCGCATTGACCAACTCGATATTTCGTCTGCAGGCGTTTTCCTGCGCCAGTTCGGCGCTGTGGGAAATCCGCGGCACCGCCACCGCTGCGATCGCCGCCAGCACGAACACCACGATCAAGAACTCGGCCACCGTCAGGCCGGTACGCATCCTGCTACCGTTCATATCATCGCCTTTCGATATTGGGTCGTCTTTCGATAATGTGTATCGGCCGTTTATCCGTTCGACTTTGAGTCCTGTCCGATCTGTAACGAGTCCCCATGAAGGGGTGCGGGCAAGCCGATTGCCGTTTCGGATATTATCGGGCCTTCGCCGGCCGGGCCGTTAAGTCGTTTCGTCATCCGTTCGATACATCCGCTGAGAATCTCTGAACCTGACGGAAACCGAACATGGCTGATACGATAACCATCTTTGACACGAACCGGAAAACAATCGACGCGATTCCGGCAACCCAGCGTCCCGCGCCGCTCGACTGGCTTTTGTCCTTTCGTTCGTTGGACTCCGCTCGGCTCCAGCGTGATGATTTTGCTCCCGCGGCCGAATGGATCCGTGATGGCCTCGACGCCGACAATGTCTATATCGTGTTTGCCGGTCCGCGCACTGTCGGTTCCAATCATGCCCCTCAAAGCGATCCGAACCTCAACACGGCAAGCCAGGCCATCCTCGCCGCGGCTCTGGTTGACGGCCAATCCGTCCTCCTCGATCGCGCCGGCGACAATACTCCCTTCGCCGCCGACCCGCAGCTCCAGCGGTTCAATATCGTCTCGGTCCTGTGTGTCCCGATGTCAGCCGCCGGCCGACGACTCGGCGTGATCTACGCCGATGCCCGCTCCCCCCGTCCCTGGAACGAAGGCGATCTGGCCATCCTCGAACTGGCCGCCGACCTGTTGGCTCTTCAGTGGGATCACCAGCGTCTTTTCCGCCAGACCCTTGACAATCTCGCGATGGCCGAAGCCGGCCTTGCCGCCCAGAAAATGTCACACGCCGTCAAGAACATCCTGCAGATGGTCTGCGGCGCCGGCGAAGTCATCGATTTTGCGCTGAAGAACAAACACCTCGACCGGCTCCAGCGAAGCTGGGACATCCTCCAGCCCAACCTCCAGCGAATGAAGAAATTCACCCTCGACATGCTGGACTATAGCCGCCCGCGCCCCTTCGAGTTTGCCCCTGCAGATCCCGCCGCCCTGATTGCCGCCGTTGCCGATTCCTTCGCTGGTATCTTCCAATCGCGCAAGATTCAGCTTGAACTTGGTCTCGACGCCGCGCCCAAACCCGTCACCCTTGATTCGGCTCGCGTTACCGAGATGCTCCGCAATCTGATCCTGTATTCGCTCGATCGCATCGGTCCCAATCCCGGCCTGATTGGCATTCATTGCCGTCCCAGCGCCGATCGATCCACCGTAGAGATTCGGGTCTCCAACTCCGGTCCCGCCTTCGACGCCGCCGCGGCCAAGGAACTCTTTACTCCCTATGAACCCGATCGCGATCAGCTCAGCACGGGCCTGGGTCTGGCCATCGCCCGCCGCATCGCGCAAACCCACAACGGCTCGATCCTTCTCGACCCTGCCGACAAAACCTTCCGCGTTTCCCTTCCTCTCTCGATGCCGTAGAAGACGAACTGAACATGTCTTTAATATAATATCCATTATATCCTGAATCACAGAGGCAACAAAAAAGGGATGGCGTTGATGCCATCCCTTGATCGGAGCGGATTACGCTCCTGAAAGTTTTGGGGTTACGGATAAGTCACTTCTCCGCTGTCGGGTGGAACAGGAGCGATGTAGGTATAACCGTCGAGAACGATACCGGTTACTTCGAATCTAAATGTTCCTCCCGTGCTCACTTTGGGGGAGTTAAAGGTGACAGTACCATCCTCCGCCGTACTTGCACTACCGGTGGAGATCTCGGTGCCGTTCAGATACCATTTTCCGGAAACAACCGCTCCCGAAACCGGATGATTGGTTTGATCCATGATCGTTACAACCGCCTGTGCGAAATATGACTTTCCCGCCTTTTTTCCGGTTACCACAATAGAGGTCACGGAAAGGGTGTTGTTTGCCTGGACGGAAATCGTCACGGTTCCGGAGGCGGTTCCCCCTTTGCCATCGCGAATGGAATAGGCAAAGCTATCCGTTCCGAAAAATCCGGTGTTCGGTGTGTATGTGATTGTGGTACCGCTGATAACGGCCGTTCCATTCGTCGGCGCCGTGACATCGGTTATCGCAAGAGAGTCGCCGTCAATGTCGGAATCATTGGCGAGGACGGAAACGGCAATTGGCGTGTTCTGCGTCGTCGTTGCGCTGTCGTTATCCGCGACCGGATTGTCGTTCACCGGGGATATGATAATCGAAACGGTTGCTGGCGTGCTGTCTGCGAGACCGTCGTTGGCTGTATAGGTGAAGCTGTCGGATCCATTGTAATTGGCGCTCGGTGTGTAGCTAAAGGAACCATCGAGATTCAGCGTCAGACTTCCGTGACTGGGACCGGCGATCACCAGGGCCGTGAGAGGATCGCTGTCGGCGTCGGAATCGTTTTCCAATACCCCGGGCGTCGGCACGGTTAATGTGTCATCTTCGGCGACGACGTAACTGTCGGGGTCCGCGACCGGAGGCGTGTTGATCCGGGTTACGGTGACCGAGACTGTGCCAGCGGCCGTTCCTCCCTTTTCGTCGCTGGCGGTGTAATCGAAACTGACCATGCCGGTATAGTCTAAGGCGGATGTGTAGGTAATCTTGTTATCTCCGATGACAGCCGTCCCACTTGTCGGCGATTCGACTGCCGTTACCGTTAATGAATCGCCATCAATATCGAAGTCATTAGCGAGAACGGCAATCTCGACACCGGCACCCTGTGCCACCGTTGCGCTGTCATTGACCGCGACCGGATTATCATTGACTGCACCGATCGTGATCGTAACAGTCGCGGTTGCGGCGGCTCCCTTACTGTCATGGATCGTGTAGGTGAAATTGTCGTTGCCGTTGAAATTCTCATTTGGGGTATAGGTGAACGAACCGTCGGTGGCGACTGCCAGGGTTCCGTTCCCCGGCTCGGTGAACTCCGATACCGTGATCGTTTGGCCGTCAACATCCGAATCGTTTTCTAAAACGCCCGGTGCCGCGATTTCCAACACGGTATCTTCATCAACTGGATAGCTATCGTTCACAGCCGTCGGCGGATTGTTGGGTGGACCGGCGATGATTTGGGCATAGAGCAGGTCGATTATGAGGGTATCCTTGGTCTCTTTCTTCGCGTTGACCGTGTCGCTGAAGCGGATTCGAATGTTACCTTGCGCATCAATCATGCTGGCCGCGCTCGCCGAGTACTGTCCATTGCTCATCTGGGAAGTAATATTGGTCCAGGCGCCGGCAAGAAGCAGTTCAATTTTTAGGGGATCCGTTGTCCCGCCGCTCCAGGTATGGCTGAAATTGAGGATGACCGGTTCACTGATGTTAGCGGGATTAGCAAGAGTGTGGAGCGTGTACTCGATCAGAAGACTGTAGGCGGCCACACCATTCGGTGTTTCACTGATGCTTTGAGTATTGCCGTCATCGGTGGCGGTGGTTCCCGCGATTGTACCGACGACCGCCCCGAAGGTAACGGTCGGCTCAACGGCGACATAGGCGTCGAAATTCGGCTGTTCAACGGTGATGGTTACGGTATCCGTTGCGGTAGCTCCACCATCATCGGTGACCGTCAGAGTAAGGGTATGGACACCCCCAAGCAGACTAACGATCGGAGTCGCTCCTGTAGCAATCGGAGTGGATCCTTCTGTCCAGGCGTAAGACTCAATCGTTCCATCCATGTCGGTGGAACCTTCTCCATGCAAAGTGACCTCGGCCCCGCTGCCGTCATCATCGGTTACCGTTTGATCCTCCCCGGCATTGGCCGTTGGCGGATCATTGTCCGCATTGGTTACCGTAACCGTCACGGTAGCGCTATTGCTGAGATTGGTACCATCCGTGGCCTGATAGGTGAAACTGTCAGCGCCGCTGAAGTTGGCTGCGGGTGTATAGGTGACGGAATTGCTGGTGAAGGTTACCGTTCCATGGCTCGGTTGAGTTATCGAGCCGACCGTCAGCGGATCACTATCGGGATCGGTATCATTGGCCAGAACGGCGATTTCAACGGCCGTGTCCTCAGTCGTCGTAGTGGTATCGTCATTCGCTACCGGACGACTCACGACGGGTGCCGGTACTCCCTCAAGCTGGAGATCGAATCCGAGGTCACTGCTGGTGGAATTACACTGGTGAACATCCACGGCCAGAATGTTGTTCCCGAGAGTCAGCAACGCCGGATCAATCGTAAATTCATAATAGGTCGTTTCGGCCGCATCGCTCACTGTGATACTTGAGAATGTGGTGTGGGTTATCGCAGAGGTCGGCATACCGGACCGAACGACTTCCACTCCGTTGAGGTACACAACACAGCCGTCGTCGCGCAGGACCTTTAATGTGGCACTTTGATACTCTTTGTCAAGCGTGAAACTTTTACGGAAATAGTAACTGGGGTAACGAGTGGTGTTACCCATGGTCAGAGAAGTCACAATATGGGCGTCGCCATAACCCAGCGGAGCCGGCCCCGACTCCCACAATGAGTCGTCTGCGGTCGGCCAACCCTGACTATACAAGTCGGTATTCGTATCATTGTACTTCCAAACCGATCCGGCCGTAAGAATAACCTCCGGACCGGGTACCGGGGTCGTAAACCGCCATACCGGACCGTAGGTGATTCCGCCGACGGAATCGTGCTCATCAACCGCCCAATAGTAGGTTGTGCCTTCCTGTAGCGTACCCGGATCATAGCTGGTTGAGGCCTGCTCCGAGGAAACCAGAGCCAGAGTGCTTGAATGGGTGCCAAAATAAACATCGTGGCTGACTGCGCCGATTCCAGCGGTCCAACTGAGGTCCGCGTTGATGTCCACATCGATCGCGCCGATGGCCGGATTAGGATGGTTCGCCTTTGGTGAGGCGGTCGTAAAGTTCCAGACGGGACTGTCCGTGGTCTCGTTGACATTCACATACCACTCGTACTGCGTTTCCAAAGACAAGCCGGGCCAGGGCAACGATACATTCGAACCCGCGGAGGCAACCGTCCCGATCTGGGTAAAGGAATTCCCGGTCATCGGGAAATCCAGCGTGAACTGGCTGTCGGCGTCTGTCAGATAAGCATCAAGCCACGGCGAATAGGTTTGGACATAGACTTTGTCTTCTCCCGGTACAAACTGCATGATTCTCAAGTAGCCGCCCGAATGGTAACAACTCATCAGTTCATGGACCCATCGTGAGCCGACGGCCGTCGTCTTCGTAAATTCGCCGAAATGCCCGCACAGGACGAAGTACACATTGTCATGGGGAACGACGAGAGTGTCTCGGATATATTGAGTGGAACCCCACTTTCCCTCGTAACCTCCACTGGTTGTCAGATAACCGTGAGTGGTAATAATGGCTTTTCGAGACGAATAGGTGTTCAGAACATCGTTGGCCCATGCAATCACCGGGCCGACGGTTCCCTGGTCCGGCCAATCCTCAATATGCAGAATGATATAATCGTCTCCGCCGGCGGAGAACAGATGGAAATTATTCTGATTACCCGTGGTCGGGAAATGATTGTCAAATCTCCCGAAGGGAAATGCCAGGTTGAAGTAAGTAGCGTTGGGCGTGCCGTCAATGTTGGGCTGGTCATGGTTGCCGGGGAGTAATCCGTAGGAGACAACACCCTCCAAAATGGACATACTGGCAACGGCGTTGGCCCATTCGGTGAGATTATCCCATGTGTTCACGACATCGCCCTGATGGGTGACGAAAACGATATTCAGAGCATCGGCGTTTTTGGCGATCCACCGGGTCTGGGCATCGTAAATCGCCCTGGTATTGCTCTGGGTATAGTTCTGGGTATCACCCATGGCGATGATGGTGAAGGGTTTTTGGCGACCCAGGAAGGTCACATTTGCCGGAGCCGGGGCCTGTACTTTCACTTCGAGAGTTGGGGATGTCGATACTTGGACCGCGTCGTAAGGAGGATTGACCAGTTCGACCGGGGGATTATCTGCCACAACCCCGAACATATCCGTATTATTCATCCCTCCGGAAATCAGATCCGCATTGACGCCCCAGGCATAGGCCGGAACATTCGTTGCCGTGTGGCCCGTTGTACTCCAGGTAACCGCAGGATAAACCCCCGCTCCCTGATTGCTCCCCACGCTCAATCCGCCGGTTTCATGGTCGGCTGTTACGATGATCAGCGTATCGCTTCGTCCCGCTGCCCAGTTGATCGCTACTTGTACCGCATCCGAAAGAGTATGAACTTCTGGAAGAAGCTTGACCAGATCATTGGCATGGCAGGCATCGTCGATCCGGGATCCCTCGACCATCAGGAAAAATCCGTTGGTGGTATTATTATCAAGAATCCGCAGAGCAACATCCGTCATCTCGGCAAGTTGCGGATAGGTTGTGCCGTACTGATTATCCGATAAATACGGGAAATCGCTGGTTCCGAACAAACCTGCAAGGAAACTGGTGGATTCCGTGTCAATCCCCAGAAGGCCGCTCCGGTCAGTTACCTTCAAATAAAAGGATGGGGGTGAGCTGATCACCGAATCATTTCCCCCTCCGCCCAACAGCACATTCGGCTGGGTCTGCGTATAATAATCCCCCGCGATGCCATTATAATTTGATCGTGATGCCTCGTGGGATCCGAAAGCTGCCGGCGTTGCATCCGTCAAAAATGCCGTCGTGACAAGTCCCGTACTCTTCCCTGTCGATTTGAAATATTCCAACATCGTCAGCATCGGCTGACCATAGGAATAGACCACATTGGCCGGTATCGCTACGCTGATCACATCATTGTTGACTTTATATCCGGTGGCCAGAGCCGTCCCCGCGGCCGCCGAGTCGGTTATGCTGGAATTGGCCGAATAGGTCGTCAGATACCCCTGAAATGGAAATCCTTCGAATGGAAACACTCCCGCTAATCCGTTGACATAATACCCGGCTGCCCGCACCTGCTCCGGCCCCATGCCATCGCCGATAAACAGGATGATGTTTTTCGGAGCCCCCCACGCCATTCCCACCCATCCGGCCAGACATACCAAGGAAACCAATAAACCAATCCGATTGCTATTCCGATTCTTCATGGATCACCTCATGCAATAAAAACGATATTTCCCTGTGATCCGGTGGGTAAATGTACCCAGGCGTTGTTGAATTGATCCTCCGCAAACCTCAAATATCCCGGATGACCGGCCGACAAAGATGTTCATTCCCTATTATTATGAACAAGCTATTTCCTTGTGTCAATATGGAAAAGTACGGATTGCATATTAATCCTCATTCATTATTCGTACAAAAATGAAGATTTTGCTCAATTTTTGAAGAAATCTGATCCAAACTTGCTTATTTGAGCGAATAATAGCTCCGTTCCATTGATTCTGATTCCTCTGAATTATACCCCTCTTACCCTTTGCATCGGAAAGTCAAATGGATCACAAGTATCCAAATCCGAACTTATGTCCGCTATCGCTATCGAGGGAGTATCTGTTCCAGAGGTGGTTCCTTCGTCGAAAATCCTGATAGTCCACTGCCGGTGGCTGTGTTCCCCAAAGCTGCCGATGCACGGATTATTGCGCCGACGAAATCCGCAATGACGGCTCGGTCGAAGACCTCTTCGAGATCGGCTGACAATCCCCCATATTTCGATATGTAAAATATAGAATAAACCCCGGTGATAAACAATCTTCGATTCAGGATAGGTCCTCACGATCAAAGATTTCCAAATCGAATGCGGGGATTGACCCACATCCGGGAAAATGTGGATTCGATACGAAAAGCGATTTGAAAATAGCGTTTGGGTATCCGGGAAAGTCCCGGCAGGTATGTTGGTCGGCGCACAAAAATCGCCTGGTCTTAAGCGAAGGAGGACGAAGCCATTGCGGCCCCGGGTGACACTTAAGCCAGGCGACTGCGTTCATTATCCGAAATTTCTTGCTTCAAAGCAACAAAAAAACAGCAAAAAAAGAAAAATCTCGTCAGAACTCGCCGGGTAAACCAGCCATTTCCGATTCCGGAAGTCTTTGAACTCTCCAATCGCCTATCCCAGAAGAATCCTATCAATTCGCTTGGATAGGTCGGTCAGATAGGCCTCGTCTCCGCCGCCCAGTTCGGGGGTCAGGTAGCCCGAATACCCCGCTTCGTCCAGGGCCTTTTTCACTTCCTTCCAGTTGACATCCCCGTCAAGAAGGTTGGTCCACTGATACCCCTGCCGCTTGAAGTCCTTCAGGTGAATCCGGTTGATTCGCTTGCCCAGCGTCCGAATCCAGTCCTGTGAAAACCCGAACAGGATGACATTGCCTACATCGAAATACGCCCGCACGATCGGATTGGCGAACTCGTCCACATACCGGGCAAACTCCAGGGGGCTCAGCAGGAACTTGTTCCAGACATTTTCGACGGCAATGATGACATTCAAATCCGACGCCGTCGGAATCAGTTTGCGGATATTCTCCTGCGAACGCTGATACGCCTGCCCGTACGACACCGTCTCAGTCACGATCGCCGGAACCAGCAGAACATTATTCGCCCCGACGGCCTTGGCGTTGGCCAGCGTCTTTTTCATCTCGCTGACGCCTTTGGCCTGAACCTCCGGATTCCCGTCCGACAACGGCGCGTGCCAGCCCCCGAAGACAATCGAATGAATCGGAGTGCCCTGGTCCCGCGCGATCTTGCCCAACTCGGCCCACGCCGCCTCGGTCCGGCCGACATTGGCATCGATCTCGATCCCCTCAAACCCGCACTTTCGCGCCAGTTTAAACTTGTCGGCGTCCGATAGATCCTTCGGCAACATCCCGTATTGCACGGCCTTCTTGAATTTGTTTTCCGGTTTTGTCTCGGCCGTCAAGTTCCCGGTCTGCCCCCACAACACGGCGGCCGCGGCCGCACCCGCCGACAACTTCAAAAAATCCCGACGATGGATTGCGTTTGCCATTATCATCTCCTCGATTTTTCATTCTTTCGAAGGAGCAAGTATCCAACCTGCTCTTCTGAATCACGCCCGATCATGGAAGCCCCCGGTTTTATGCCGGGGGTTCATAACCCCCAACATGAAGTTGGGGGCGTTCATCCCAGGGACTCCGATGCTCAGACCAGCGGTGTCTTGCACGGAATCGGAACCTTCGGCCACGGCAGCGGCCCGAACTCGTACTTGGCCGGCGACAGATCCAGCTTCGAGGCGTTCATCGCCCAGTCCCACTTCAGCGCCCGGCCTGTGTACGCGCTCATCCGCCCCAGGATCGCCGTCATCGAACTTTCCGCGATCTGCCGGCCTTCGTTAAGCTTCTTGTCGTTGCGAATCGCGTCCTGGAGATCGGCGTGCGCCCGCAGGTCCGGATCGTAACTGGGGCCGTCGTATTTCTTGCCGTTGACGACCGACAAAGCGAAATCGTTGTACGCCGTCCCTTTTGTGCCTTCAAAGTTCTGGTCGCACCGCTCCGAGATCCCGTCCATCTGCGCGCCCATGTACGCGATCTTCACGCCGTTGGCATATTCGTATTCGACCGCGAAATTGTCATACACGTCGCCGTAAATCTCGTCGGTACGGTTCATCCGCCCGCCGATCCCGATGCACTTGACGGGGTGTCCGCCCATGACCCAGTTGACAATGTCGAGATTGTGGACATGTTGCTCGACAATAAAGTCCCCGCTCAGCCAGGTCAGAAACAACCAGCGGCGGATATGCCACTCCATGTCGCTCCACTCGGGCTTGCGCTTCATCGCCCCCCACTGCATCAGCGCGTCGCCCAGCCGGACGCACTGGCCGGAAACGATATCGCCGATCTCCCCGTCCCGAAGCCGTTTGACGCCATCGACCAGATGCGGAATTCGCCGCATCTGCGTGCCCGCCACAACCTTCAGCCCCTTCTTGTCGGCCATGTCCGACGATTCGATAATATGCCGAACGCCCACCGGATCCACCGCCACCGGCTTTTCCATGAATACATGCTTACCCGCTTCCACCGCCGCCCGAAAATGCATCGGCCTAAAATGTGGCGTCTGTGTCAGCAGCACCAGGTCGATATCGCACGCCAGTACCTTCTTGTACGCGTCCCATCCGACGAATTGCCGGTCCGCGGGCACATTGACTTTGCCAGCCAGTTCCCCGCTCTTCAGCGCATTGAGATGCCCCTTGAGCCGGTCCTCGAACAGATCGCCCAGCGCTACCAGTTCAATATTCTCCGACCCGCGAAGGCAGCAGCCGATGTCATGTTGTCCCCGGCCTCCGCAGCCGATCTGCCCCACGCGGATCTTGTCCGATCCTGCCGCGAACGCCGTGGAAAATTGCCCGGCCAGCGTCAGGGTGGACGCCGCTGCCGCGCCAAGCTTGATGAAATTTCTTCGATTGACTGTACTCATGGCCGTACCTCCAAAAAAGGCGCCTCGCGGCGCGGTTCTGATATTTGCGAGAACCCCAACACTATACCCGTTTTCAAACCAAACGACAAGCGATATCCCGACATTGCATTCCCCCGCTCGATCCGATAGGATATCGCCTGCAAAAAAGAGGGACGGGTATGTTCTCCGAGCTCACCATCGGCGGGTGAGGAGGTTGTACCTGTCCCCTTTTTGCGAGGATTTGTTTAGGGCGTGGATATTCGTGTTTTGAATTTTTGCATGAGGATTGTTTGCGATGCCGACACAACCTGACGATTCCATGATCCCCGCTCCCGGTTCTCTTCTCAAGGGCGGCTTTACGGCCTTCCAAACCCCCGTTCCCGCTTCCGCCGCCGACTGGGAGGCCCGAAAACCACGCCTTCGCGAGATCCTCCGCGCCCGCATTGGCGACTGGCCGCCGTTGTTCACCCCGAAGCCGACAATCGACTCTCGCGAATCACGCGACGGCTATACCCTCGAGTGTCTCTCCTTCGACAACGGCATCGGCGATACCATCTTCGGCTACCTGCTCATCCCCGCCGGCCGCACCGCCCCAGGCCCCGCCATCCTTTACCACCATTACCACGGCGATCTCTACAGCCAGGGCAAAGAGGAAGTCCTCATCCGCGCCTTCCAGACCCTGCCTTTTGCCACCGGCGAAGAACTCGCCCGTAAAGGATATCTCGTCCTCTGCATCGATGCCTACTGTTTCGGCCAGCGCCGCTTCCAGGGCCCGGCTGGCAATGCTGAAGAAGGCGTCGCTACCGAGCACG
>JAAYVQ010000134.1 GCA_012517095.1 Phycisphaerae bacterium
ATATCGGTGGCTTTCGATTCGAAGGCATGAAACGATGAGGAAATTTGGTAAAGATTGGATTATCGCAGTTCTCTGCATCCTCCCGAATTTTTCCAGTTCCACTTGTGCCGGCGACGATTCCTGGCCGATGCTGGCCCACGATCCGGCTCGAAGCGGATCGACGACTCAGGAACTCCGCCCGCCGTTTGAACGCAAGTGGTACCGCCTGTTCCCTGACGAAGGAATCTTCTCCGGCGTGCAACCGATCGTTGCCGACGGCAAAGTGATCATCGGTTCAATGAAGGGTATCCTCCACGCCATCGACGCTGAGACTGGAAAGGACATCTGGGCCTTTGACAGCGGCGGGGCGATTCTCCATGCCGTCGCCGTCGCCGAGGGCCGCGTATTCTTCGGCAATAAACTCGGCAAAATCATTGCCGTGAATCTGGCCGACGGCAGGATGATCTGGTCTCAGGTCAATCCGCTGGCCGTCTGGAATTCGCCTCTGGTCCACGATGGCGTCGTGATCGTTGGCGGCCGCGATTCGTTTGTCTACGCCTTCGATGTGACAAGCGGCGGGCTTCGATGGAAGTCGTCCGTCGGCGGGCCGGTACTCTCCAGCCCCGCGATGGATGTTCGCAACGGCCGCATCTATGTCGCCGCCGAGAACATGCAGGTTTATGCCATCGATGTCGCCGACGGTAAAATCATCTGGACCAGTCCCAAGCTGCCCGGCGCCAGTTTTCGCGGTTATCATCCGGTCGTTGCGCCCGATGGATCAGTGATGGTGACGGTAACGCCCGTGATGACGCTGGACAACTTCGAGCCGATCCTGCTGAATATGGTCAAGGCGATCTTCGGGGACTTCGCCTCCTGGCGGCACAACAAGGAAGACAACGACCGCCTCCGCAAGGCCAACTTTGAGAAGCTGGCCGACCCGAAGACCTACGACGCCCAGCTCGACTACATCCGCAAGCGGCTTACCGATCAGCCCGCGTATCAAACCTTCTTCGTCCTCGACCCGGCGACCGGTAAACAAAAATTCGTCGCGCCGATCGTCTATGCCGAGAGTATGAACGGTACGCAATCGCCGCCGCTGGTCACGCCGGATGGGAAGGTGATCGTCAAGTTTCAGGCCCTGCTCCGCAGCCGCTACGAACACTATTCGCCGTTTCTGAATGTCGGCTGCTTGGATACCACAACGGGATACATTGTGCCGATCATGGACCAAAGCCGTACCTATGGCTGGCACGATAGTTTGCTCCTTGTGCACGACGAGATGTGCCAGCTTGTCGTTGCCGGGCGCGTGTTGATCAACACCCATCAGGACAATGTCAACGCGATGGACCTTGATACGCTCAAGGGTTACGGCGAACCCTTCTGCCGCAACATCCACGAACCCAAAGAAGGGCAGCCCTTGGGTATCTGGGCGAAGATCTTCCGCAACGAGACGATCCCCAACGGCCAGGAGTGGCTCGTTCGCGGTACGGCCGTCTATGGCGGCGGCTCGGTCATCGACACGCCCGTCATCGTCGCCGGCGAAAGCTTCTATTTTCTGCCCACCCATGAACTTAACAGCGGCTGCGCGTTGATCGCCTATCGCATGAAGGCCGGAGGCGATGCGGGAAAGGAAACACCGCCTTTGAAGGCCGATCTGTCGGCCGACGAAGTTAAAAAGATCACGACGCTGCCGTGGGATTGGGACATGCTTGATACACCCAGATTAAAGGATACCCTCAAGTCCCTGCCGGATAAGATCGAAGGGACGATGCAGCGGCCGTTGAGCAAGCAGCAGATTCAATCCCGTCGGGATGTGATTACCGATTCCCAACTGGATCAGATCGTTTGGCAGACCCCGAATGTGGAGATTCCCAAAAATTTGGAATTATCCGATCTGCGAAGTCGAATAAATCTGGCAGTTACGGAATTACTTGAGTCGTCCTGGGCGCCCTGGATTTTTCCCTCCGGCAAGCATCCGCGACAGGCCTATCGCTATTTCACGGAGCCGGCCGAACTGCTGGAAGCGTTGGCGATGGCGTACCCCTTTCTCGATCCGGATTTGAAATCCCGCATTCGTGATTATGTCGCAATCCTGCGACAAGAAAATGAGCCGCTGTCCGGGCCTGTGGGCCAAAAGCGATTCTCCGATGTCGGCGCCGCCCGTTCGTACTACGATCTTCCTCCGGCCGATTTGCTGATGCTTCAGGACGATCAATCCCGCAGCGATCTGGCCCGCTTGTATTCGGCGTGGCTGTGGGCGGAACGGACCAATGACTTCGACTATATTCGAACATTCTGGCCGCAGATTCGTTCGTGGGTCGATTCTCCCCCCGACGACAAACTGGTCGATTGCGGCAACGCTCACCTCTCCGGACTGATCGCCTATTGTCGTCTGGCCCGGCGATTCGGCGACTCCGAAGCCCAGGCCAACGGCCTTCGCGCCGCGCGTCAGGCGATGCGCGAACGACTGGCGTATGAGTTTTCTCATCCCAAAGGCGGGTTGATCCTGCCGGCCCCGACCGGGCGCAGCGTCTATGCCCGCTGGCGAAACCTGACTCCGGAAGTCGGGAGACTGCTGGCCGCCTTCGCCGGCGATATCCAGAAAGACCTGATGGCTACCTATGTGGACTTTCACCGGCCGACCTGGTACCTGGCCTGGAATGTCGAGACCTTGTGGCGCAACGAATCGCCCTTGGATCTGCCGACCTCGTCGATGGAGATCTTCGCCGCCCGCGCCTGGATTGTTAATGAAAAGCCAAATAATCTCATGCAATATATCGACATTCCATGGTGCAAGGCCGACCTGTTCTGTCTCCGCAAACTCGCCATTACCGGTCGGTCCATAGCGACACAAATTGGACAGCTCCCCGAACTATAACCATTTTCTGTAAAGGAATCATTCATGAATCCATCCATTCTTTCAATCCGCCGCGTTTGTTTTGCCGTTATCGGAGTTCTTTCGTTTTCCGGATGGCTGTTTGCCCAATCCGATCGGATCGAAATCTGTAAGCAAAATCCCCGCTACTGGCAATACAAGGGCAAGCCCGTTGTGCTCATCGGCGGTTCGGTCGAAGACAACCTCTTTCAGATTCCCAATCTCAAAGAACATCTGGATCTGTTACAAAGCGTCGGCGGCAATTATGTCCGTAACAGCATGTCCAGCCGCGATCCGGGGAATGTCTGGCCGTTTAAGAAACTCGACAGCGGAAAATACGACCTCGACCAGTGGGACGAAGAATACTGGAAACGGTTTTCCGATTTTTTGAAGTGGACGCATGAGCGGGACATTATCGTCCAGATCGAAGTCTGGGAGACCTTTGATTTTTATATGCAATATTGGGAGGTCAATCCGATGAATCCCGGGAACAATATTACCTATACCGCCGAAGAAACCGGACTTCCCGTCAAGGTCGATTCCCACCCCACCCAGCGAAAGAACAATTTCTTCTGGTCGATCCCCAACGAACGCAATCAGAAGACCGTCCTGAAATACCAGCAAAAATTCGTAGACAAGATGCTCTCTCATTCGCTCCGGTACGGCCATGTCCTGTACTGCATGGACAATGAAACCGCCGTCACGCCGGAATGGGGCTGGTACTGGGCCCGTTATATTCAAGACAAGGCCCGGCAACGGAACCTTGTCGTCCATACCACCGAAATGTGGGACGCCTGGGACCTGTCCAGTCCTCAGCACAACGCCACTTTCGACCATCCGGAGATTTATTCTTTCGTGGATATTTCGCAAAACAATCATCAGAAAGGCCAGGCCCACTGGATCAACGCCCAGAAACAATACGCCCGCATTGCCGACAAGCCACGACCTCTGAACAATGTCAAGATCTACGGCGGCGATGGCGGTCGTTTCGGCAATAGGCAGGATGGTCTGGAACGGTTTTGGCGAAATATTTTCGGCGGCCTGGCCGCGGCACGGTTTCATCGGCCGGACTCCGGCGTGGGGCTGAGCCCGATCGCCCAGGCCCACCTTAAAAGCATGCGGATGTTGCTGGATCGTTTGGACATGGTTTCGGCCCGGCCGGATTCGCAATTTGCTTTGTTGTCGGATCGCAGCGAAAACGAGGCCTATGCTTCAATCATTCCAGGCGAGCGGATCGCGGTCTATTTTCCAGCCAAAGGATCGGTCACAGTCGATATTTCCGGCCTGCCGGGAAAGATATCCATCCGCTGGCTCGATATCGCCAAAAGCGTCTGGTTGCCTGAAACGACTTTATCCGCTGACAAAACCATCCCGCTTTCCACGCCTGGAGATGGCCACTGGGCGGTACTGATTTCTGCGCAGCCGTAAGCAAAGTCTGTCGCGATTGCCGGCGAAGGATGGCATTTACATCTGATCCTTCATCCGCTACAATCCTGCCCATGCGCTACAAACTGATCGTCTGTAAAGTCCTGCAGAAGGAAAGTTACTTTTGTGCCGCCCGATCCCGCAACACGGTGGATATCCACCTGATGCCGCAGGGCCTGCACAACGAGCCGGACAAACTCCGCACCCAGCTCGTCGAGGCCGTCAAATCCGTCCGCGATATTCAGGACCGCCCCTACGATGCCCTCCTGCTCGGCTACGGTCTGTGCAGCAACGGCATCGTCGGCGTGTCGGCCACGATCCCCGTCGTCGCCCCGCGCGGCCACGACTGTATTACACTGTTGCTGGGCTCGCGCAAACGCTACCAGGACTACTTCGACTCCCACCGCGGCGTCTATTGGTACAGCCCCGGCTGGATCGAGGATGGCAAACAGCCGAGCCAGGAGCGCTTCGAGGAGACCCTCCGCGAGTACACCGAAAAATACGGGGCCGACAATGCGGCCTACCTGATGGAGATGCAGGAGGGCTGGATGAAGGAATACTCCTGGGCGACCTATGTCGATTGGGGTCTGCCCGGCAGCGAGGAATACAAGCAATACACCCGCCGCTGCGCCGAGTACCTCAAGTGGAACTACGACGAAGTCCCCGGCGATCCCGGCCTGATGCAGCGGATGCTCGATGGCCAGTGGGACCCGGAGGAATTCCTCATCGTCGATCCCGGCCAATCCATCGCCCAGGACCTGACCAACCCCGGCATCATCTGCTGCAAGGATTGCCAAAGATGAGCCGCGAGGACTTGGTTCGGGCAATGCTGTTTCTGGGTTTGATTGCCCTGGTCTATGTTGCTGAAGCGGGTATTTGGTTTCGATATATCCTGCAACGGCTCAAACAGTTTCCGAATGCACCTCGAGTTCTGTTTGGCAGGTTTGCGCTATGCATTCATGCGATGGCCTTGCTCGGAGTGTTGTGTGCCGCGTATGGTTTTTGGATTGAACCCTACTGGGTTGAAGTCAAACATATCGAACTCTGTTGTTATAAACTCAACGGTGGTTCCTTCCGTCTGGTTCAGATCAGCGATACCCATTGCGATCTCAAACCGCGAAATGAAACGAAGGTCGTCGAGATCATTAATGCGTTGAATCCCGATGTGATTGTCTTTACCGGAGATTCTCTCAATGATCTCCAGGCCCTGCCCAGATTTCAGGAAATGCTCCATTCGCTGAAGGCCTCGAAAGGGAAATTTGCCGTTCGGGGAAACATCGACAACCATTACTTTCCGACGGTTGATCTGTTTGCCGACACGGGATTTCAGGTATTGAATGGCGAGATTCAGACCGTCGAGTCCCCCGGCAACTCCATTACGATATCCGGCCTGTCCTATGGCCGACAGGATTCATTCCGGCAACTGACCGGCAAGCTCGATCGGAAGGCGTTGAATCTTTTTCTCTACCATACTCCCGATCTCGTGGATCCGTCCGTCAAGACCCCTGTGGACCTGTATCTGGCCGGCCACCTTCACGGCGGACAAGTGGCCCTGCCCCTCTACGGCGCCCTGATCACGATGTCGCCGCAGGGGAAAAAATATGAGTCGGGGCGATACGATCTGTTTAAACCCCCTTTGTATGGTTCTTCATCGGTAACCCCTGCCTTTGCTCGTGATATTGATAGTATGGCCTATGTGAATCGCGGCATTGGCATGGAAGGGGGAATCGCTCCTCGTGTTCGTTTTTGCGCCCGGCCGGAAATCACCGTGTTTGACATCCGATCCCCCGAAGACTATCTGAAACATCATCCCTATCCGGATAAAAAGGCCATGAAGCCATGACCCTGACGGAGATGATCACCGTATTTCTGATCGCCGTTGGCTTATCGATGGACGCGTTCTCGATTTCGGTCGCATCCGGCGGCATTTATCGCCACTTGCACCTCAAGCACGGCTTGCGGATGGCGGCCTTCTTCGGTCTGTTTCAGGCCGTCATGCCGATCCTGGGATATCTGGCCGGAAAATCCCTTGAATCCTCCATTCGTTGTTGTGACCATTGGATCGCCTTTGGATTGCTCACCCTCATTGGTGGCAAGATGCTCTACGAGGCCTTCAAGATCAGGGAGGTCGAATCCAAACCCAACGACCCGACGAATCTGGCGGTGGTCTTTGCCCTCAGTGTGGCCACCAGCATCGACGCTTTGGCCGTCGGCGTGACCCTGTCGCTGATCACCGAACATGTCTTTACGGCCGCGGCCGCCATCGGCGTAATCACCTTTCTAATCTCCTGGTGCGGCTGGTGGATCGGCCAGAAGCTCGGCAGCTTCTTCGAAAACAAACTGGAAATCATCGCTGGCTTGGTCGTCATCGGCATCGGACTCAAAATCCTCCTTGAACATCTCCTCCACAGCCGATAATTGCTATTGATTGTTCCGATGGCTTCTTTGCGATTTTGCGGCTTGGCGTGAGAACCAAATTGAAAATCATTTTTCCCCCAGCCAGGAGTGTCCAATGGTCACATCGACCTTGATCGGCACTTCGAAACGGAGAGCGTTGGCCATTTC
>JAAYVQ010000135.1 GCA_012517095.1 Phycisphaerae bacterium
ATTCTGGGCATCCTCGGAAATCTCATAATAATCCTGGATCGTTCCATCGACGGCCACAATGATGTCCAGCATCGAAATCTGATGGGCCGGTTTAGCCAGAGAATATCCGCCGCTCGGACCTTGTTTGCTTTGTAAGAGCCCTGCGTGGGTAAGCTGACGCACCACCATAACCAGAAAGGGTTCAGGCAGGTTGAATCGTTCCGCAATTTCATGAACCGTAACGCAACGATTCTCCGCTTTCGTTGCGACATAGCCCATCACGATCATCCCATAGCTTACCGTTGCGCGCAGTCTCATCGTCAAAGCTCCATTCAGGATTCGAAATCAGGCGGGCATTGTATTCTGAAAGGAAGGGATGGGCAATGGAAGAGGTGAGGAATTTCCTTACCCCCCTGCCCATGAGGTGGATGGATTGACCGAATGATCTCGGAACTTCAACCCATATTTTGTTTGTTAATCAAATTCTCACTCAAACGGGCACGCTGGATGGCCTGTGCTGATATTACAATCGATCAGCCAGTTGCCGGCAATTTTTGCCAGGTCGTTTATCGTGATGATGTTGTCATCATCCAAGTCAACAGCCGTACCAGTTGACAGCCAGCTTTGAGCGAAGATATTCAGATCCGACAAGCCAACCATACAATCCTCATCAAAATCTCCTTCCGGCGGAAAGCCACATGGATAAGGTTCGATTTCAATTCCGTTTTCCGTCATATAAGCCACACTAATTGGATCAAGTTGGGAGACAGGATATACACCAAGCAGGGTAATTCCGGGCGAAACACGAAGCGATTTGTCTGTATTCCGTCTCACAGATATGATCCCTTCGTTTGTCGAATCCCAATATACACAATCAGCAAGAACAAAGGATTTTCCAGATTCATGAATAGCAAGAAGGCATGTTGCAAACGATATGTGGTATTTATACAGCGGATTGGTTGTATTTAAGGGTTCATCTTCAAAAAGCAGATAATACGGGTGGGTGAATAAATACAACTGATGGGAGGGCCATCCTTGGCCGCCTTCGTCCCAATAACCATCTCGATGATCAGCAGGAACTCCTTTGTCGTACCCCCCGTATGGCGGATCAATATAAGGCAATGAGGGTTGGATTCCATTCACTGTCGGCCTCATAGGGTCATCATCATATAAAACCAACTGGAACCAATTGAAATATTCACACCCGCAAATGTGCGCAGCATCGCGCAATGTTAAATTATATTTGGGTTGAAATTTGATATTCATCCCATACCCGTCATCCACAATTGCCGTTTCGATAGATTCTTTCAAAAGTTCAGTACAAGATGGTAGTACTGCCGGTCCAATCCATTCATAGGGGATTGTTGGGGAAGACCATGCCAAGTAAATGTGCCCACCTCCCTCATAATCATCAAAATATACAAGTCTGATTTGATGGATTCCCGCCTCAAGATGCAGAGATATGATTCGGTTCTTTACTCCATGGCTCCCCAACTCCGAGAATACATAATCGCCGTCAATATACAATATAACCCACATGTCGTAATTGACATTGAAATCCACCGTTTCAGTTTCATACAACAGGAATTCGCCCTCCCATGCAACCGTCCATGCAGTGCCCTTGACATAATATTCAACCCAAGAAAGAGTATCCGATACGCCAATATGATGAAAATTTTGACCCTCCGGGCAATAATGCCATTCCCGATCTGTAGGAACTGTGATACATTGCTCGAGGGACGTAGCAAGGTAATGTGTAGATTGAATTTGCGAAGGAATATAATAACCATTTTCCATTTTAACAAATCCTGGCTTTGCAGCCCATATGGATCCAATACAATACACCAAAACAAGGGAAGTAAAAGAAAAACGAACCCCCAATTTTCCGCGATTTTGAGACATATCTCTTCCTCCGAAAGTGGGACAACAAATGCTCAGTCCTGACAGATCAACAGTCAATCCATGCAATATCAGTATACCCTTTATGAATTCGGTATACAATCTCGAAAACCTTTTTTGGGGTTCATTTACGGTGAATCCCACCGAACCAATATTCCCTCTTGACCGGAAGGCCCGGATACGGTAATGTATTGTGCTGCTTGGCGGAATAAAAGTGAATAAGAGACGCGGCAATCGATTTGAATTTGGCCGGATTTTGCTGGTAACCATTTAGTAACCAGTGAATGCCAAAAAGGGCTGAAAATCCGGCTAAATCGACAACCGGAAAAAACGCCGTAAAATTGACATAAGTACATAATACGGCGTTATTTGTATCAAAATCAAAGAAATGCGTCTGTAGCTCAATTGGACAGAGCATCGGTCTTCGGAACCGAGGGTTGGGGGTTCGAGTCCCTCCAGGCGCGATTTTTATTCTTCCGATTTTAATACCACCAGTAAGACTGGTGGATGGAAATAACCGTTGTCTTCCCGTTGTTTTGGAAGACAACGGGCAAGCTATGCTTGAACCCGAAAATGCCACCGGTTTTAACCGGTGGTAGTTTACTTCCCGATATTCGCTTTAGCGGACAGTTTATATTTTCAGATACCCGGTTTACTTCTTTCTTCACCTGTTCTCTCCGACAGTTCAGCCAGGGCCAGTTCGATTTCGAGGAGCTTTTCGCGTGTTCGGCCGTATTGGGAGTACATCAAGTGAATCAGGAAGGTAATCCCGGCAGTCAGGATACCGAATAAGGCGATCAGGATCAACATACAGACCAAACTGATGATCCAGAGGTTACCGGTGAAGGGGTCGCTGGCTTCATCCGCGGCCAGTTGAACGAGTCTGGGAAGGGGGAATGTCAGGAACGACCAGAGGCAGACGAAAAAACCAGCCATTAGCACGGCTCCGAAAATCGTCGCGGGCGTCCCGCCGAGGGGGACTTTTCCGAGGATGGCCACGCCGGCCGCGAGCAGCGTATAAAACAGAACGCAGATCAACAACAGGACCAAGCTGAATTTGATGATGAAAATTGCATCATAATTCCCTCGCGTCCGCTCGAAGAGTTCGACCAACAAAGACACACAAAACACAACCCCGGTCAGGGCGAGAAGGCCGCACACGCCACGGGTCAACCAGTGGGGTTTGCGATCTACCAGAGAGCGGACAATCTGACGGTAACTCGTCAGGGTATTCGGGTTTGCGGATTCCTGGCTGGCCAGAAGATCGCCGAGTCTGGTTTGCTTATCATTCATGTTGCATCTCCTTTTTCCATGAGGATTTTGAGGTTTTGTTTGGCGTAAAAGAGCCGGGATTTGACCGTGCCGACGGACGCATTGACGATCACGGCAATGGCCTCCAGCGGTATGTCTTCGAGAAAAAAGAGCGTCAGCACTTCACGATGGGCCGGACTGAGTTGCCGGAGGGCCTGATGCAGCCGTTGCACATCGTCGCAGTCGATCGGCAATCGATCATCGGGCATTTCGGCCAGCGACGCTTCGTCGCCGAAGGACAACCGATCGGCGTACTGGCCACGATGGTAATCCATCACACAGCGACGGGCGATGCCATAGAGCCAGACGGGCAACAGCCGCGGCTGACGCAGCGAATCGATCGATTCGAAAACGCTCAGCCATGTTTCCTGCAGGATGTTCAAGGCGTCTGGTTCGTGATCGACCAAGCGGCGGATGTAATATAACAGCCGGCGTTCAAAGCAACGAACCAGTTCTTCGAAGGCCTGCCGATCTCGCCGCTGGCATCGCACGGCCAGCAGTTCGTAGTAAATCGTCGTTTTGTTCAGCCGCAACGCCGGTCTCCGATCATCGGGTCCATTTCCATAGTCGGATCATACCGACGAAAGGTTCAAAGCGGAAAGCAGAATCTTTTTCCCGAAGTTTCCAAGAGTATGGTGTTAGCAGATTTTGGTGTCGGATCGGGATTTCGGGGGATAGAATCGGGGGGATTGATGAAACGGAGTGAACTCAACATGGGAGATTGGCCTTGATGCGAAATGATATCAAGAAGATTTGGATCGGGATAGGAATTGGGGCTTGTCTGGTATTGGGCGGTTGCGGGTCGGATCGGGCGCGGCCGGAGGCGGATGAAATGTACGAGGTCTGGCTGGATCAAGGGAAGGAGAGGGTTCAGATCGTCACAACCCGATGGTCGGACGGGAGCTATCGGGACTGGCCGATTGTGCAGTTTCGGGACGGCCGGGGGAATGCGTGGGTGGTGGCTTGTCCGGATGGGCGGCCGGGCAGTTGGGAGATCGTCCATATCGACGAATATCAAACGCCGGAAACCCTTACGGCGAAAAAGTCGATGACCCTACCGGGGCCATGGATTTACAAACTGCGGTTTTTCCCTGTGGAGGCCAGATCACACGGGGATATATCGAAGCAAAAACCGCCACATGAGCGGTTTTAAGTTCCAATAATTTCTTTCTGAATCGATCGTGATCAGCGTTCTTTGAGTTTGGCCAACAGGCGGAGGATTTCCAGGTATAGCCAGACGAGGGTAACGATCAGGCCGACGGCGGCGTACCATTCCATGTATTTGGGGGCGCCGTTGCGCTGGCCGGCCTCGAAGAAATCAAAGTCCAGCACCAGATTCAGCGCGGCAACGATGATGATCACTACACTGATTCCGATGCCGAGAGCTGGAAGAGTGGATCATCGGGATCGACAGGCCGAATAAGCTCAGGACGATATCAACCAGATAGACCAGACAGATGGCACCCGTAGCGGCGACCAATCCGAGCTTGAACTTCTCGGTAGCACGGATGATACCGGAACGGTAGGCGATTAACATGCACAGCAGGGTACCGATGGTCAGGCCGACAGCATGCATGACAATCCCAGAGTATTGGATTTCGACAACGGCCGAAGCGGCACCGACGAATAATCCTTCCAGAACGGCGTAGATCGGGGCCAGTAGTGGGGACCATGTCGGTTTGGAGAATAATACCAGGATGACGATCAATCCGCCGATCATACCGGACCAAAACCACGGCATGGCATTTCCGCCGGAGACGACCAGATGCCATGTCCAGGTTGCGCCGGCGGTTAAGAGGGCCAGAAGCAGGAGGGTCTTGTTGACGGCCCCGGTGACGGTCATCTGGGACTGAGCCCGCTCAAAATCAGTGAAAACCCGCTCGTTGAGGATCGGATTTGTTGTACGCATTCATTTCTCCAGGATTTAAGGTATAGGGACTAACCTGTCCCGAATCGTTGTATGTACGGTGAATAACGGCCTTTTGTTCGGGCGGGAAGATACAAGATGAAGCCGAGAAGGTCAAGGAAAATCGACCGATGGGATTGCGTTGGGTGAGGATTTTTCGTAAAATTCGAGGGTTCGGCCTTGCCAAACCGAACAATAGCGTATATTGTATAGAGTTTTCAATAGGGCGGTGTAGCTCAGTTGGTTAGAGCGTGGGATTCATAAGCCTAAGGTCGGTGGTTCAAATCCACCCGCCGCCATTTGGGATCGAGTATTGAATATTGACTATTGAACATTCGAGATGATCGGGTTTTAGCGAGCCGGATTGATCTCAGAATTGGCGAGAGCAGAACCTGTGCTCAAGCGAGGGAAATTATAGCGGGCCCAAAATAGTCAATCGTCATTCTTCAATATTCAATCGAATTCGCCCCCATCGTCTAGTGGCCTAGGACGTCGGGTTCTCATCCCGGTAACAGGAGTTCGAATCTCCTTGGGGGTAATCTTTAGACGGGATTGTGGTATGGGCGGGCGCCTCCGGCGTCAAAACCGGAGGCGCCGATTTTCTATGGGTATGGAGGTTGTGTCATGGTCAAATCATCCTATAGGGTGGAATCGTTACCTAATATCGGTCCAGTTATGGGTCGGGCGTTGAGATCAATCGGCATGGAGACACGGCAACAATTTCTCCGTCGTGATCCGTACAAGGTTTATGCTGAGTTGCTGATTAAGGTGGATCCATCGTTATGCCGGTGTGCATTGGCGTCGCTGGTCGGGGCAAAAAAGGGGGTCAAATGGCACATCGTGACCAAAGAAGCCGCAGCCGAATTCCGCCGACGGTATCCCAGCCATGAATGGGCGAATCGATGTTAATCGAGGGCCAGGACATTCCGCCAGCAATATTCCAGTTTTCGGGAGGTTTTCAAGGATGAGAGTTATCGGTCTGGTCGTCATCCTGTCCCTGATTCCGCTTAGTTCCTGCGCTCCGCAAATGACCGCCGAACAGCGACGGCAGGATATCGAGTTTCTGGCCGACTGGGCGAGGGATTGCAGTCCCACGATCCCTGAAAAAGAACTCAACACTGAATCCGGAGTCGAAACTCTTCGGCCGCGATATATCGAGCTTGCCGAACAGGCCGGGGATAATTCCGAGTTTATGCAGATTGTTTATGGGTATTTTCATCTGATCGGCAAGCGTGGACATGGTTATGTGTATCCGAAAGAGAATCTATGGGGGCTGATGTTGGAATCGTTGGCAACCGGCGGCAAAGGGTTGGTCAACATTCCCTGGCATCAGTTCCCGCGGGCGATGTACTGGTCGGATCGGCTGGAGGAAAGTTTCGTTCATCCGCCGTTTCGGATTCAACAGAAGGCCGATCTGTACTTCACAGTCGATGCGTGGAGGACTTGGTTTCGGACGATCCCAAAGGGCTCACAGATTGCGCGGGTCAACGGCATGACCTGTTCCGATTATCTTCGGCATCTGAAGGAACATTCCTGGTTACGATGGATCGCCGGAAATATGGATGGGATCGAGCGACAACTTTTGGTCATACCCGACGGCAAAGAATGTCGCGGCTGGGATATCGAATTCATCTTACCGGACGGGTCAAGTCGCGGGGAATTTGTCCCGGCAAAAAAGGGCAGACCGTCGCGGCAATCGACGGAGTTTCTGGATTGGAATCAGGGGAATTGCGTCTGCGTAGAGTTGAGCAAGAAGGTCGGGTATGTTCGGGTCAAGGCGATGGTCCACTTCCTTCGCGGGTCCGATGAGAAGAAGATTCGCGATTTCCTGAAGCGCTCCGGGGGACAATACGAAAAACTGATCGTCGATGTACGGGGCAACGGCGGGGGTTCGACCTTCTATATGTACGATACTCTCATCCGGCCGTTTTTACGGGAACCGGTTGCATATCGCCAGATTTCGGGAGTCCGCCGGAAGTTTCGGGCCGGAATGGCGGAAGCCGACGAAAAACGGCTGCGAGCTGGAATCTCCACATGGGCATGGGAAACCGGAATCGAAGAAACAATTCCCCCAACAGGATTCGATCCTAACGAGTGGATTTTCTACAAAATCGCCCGCGAGGTCAAACCCTCGAACCGATATGATTTCGATGGACGCCTTTTTATCCTGACGGATCACGGAAGCGGGTCGGCAACCGAGACATATGCCGACGCCGTCCAAAGGATCGGACTGGGCACTCTGATTGGGCAACGAACGGCCGGGGCGCTGGGAAATTATTTCATGGCCGACACGATCCGGCTACCAGCCAGCGGGATGATCGTCCGGCTTGAAGCGGACCTGGATGTGAATCCCGACGGAAGCATCCAGGAACGGGTTGGAACCCGGCCGACAATGGAGTTGCCGTCGTGCGATTTACCCGAAAAGACGACGAAGGAACAATTGTTGAACGATCCATGGATCCGGAAGATTCTGGATGAGCTATAGATGAACAATCCTGATGAACAATACATGAAAATAGCGATCGATCAGGCTTTCATCGCCGAGGAAAACGGCGATGTTCCGATCGGATGCGTGATTGTTTACGAGGAACGAATCGTCGCCAAGGCTTACAACCAGCGCGAGCAGCTTTGCGATCCGACGGCACATGCAGAGATCATCGCGCTGACGCAGGCGGCTGCGGCGGTCAGTTCGTGGCGGCTGCATGGCTGTACGGTGTATGTGACACTGGAGCCGTGTCCGATGTGTGCCGGAGCGCTGGTGTTGGCGCGGGTGGATCGGCTGGTCTATGGCTGCGATGATCCCAAGACCGGGGCCATTCAAAGCTTGTACAACATCGTACAGGACGATCGACTGAATCACCGGGTGGAAGTGACCTCCGGGGTGATGGCCGAAGCGTGTTCCGACCAACTGCGGGAATTTTTCCGCCGTCGCCGCAATGAAAATAAAAACCCGTCCCAGTAAACTACCACCGGTTAAAACCGGTGGCATTTTAGAATTCAAGCAAAGCTTGCCCGCTGTCTTCTTTGCCCTGCATTTCGATGTACTTTCTTATCGTTGATTCATTAATCCCAACCGTAGATACAAAGTATCCTCGCGA